>PWLR01000126.1 GCA_003558435.1 Nitriliruptoraceae bacterium
ACCACGTGGTCGGCTGCGCCTCCCGCGCTCACCCCTGAGCGACCACGTGGTCGGCTGCGCCTCCCGCACCGTCCCCGATCCCGAACCTCGCCGCGAACGGACGCCGCTGTGTCACCGACCACTCCAACCGGCGCGCTCGTTCGGGAGCCCTCGCCCCGGCTCGGAGATGCCGAGCTCACTCACCTGCAGCGAACCCCGATCGACCTCGACCGGGCACGACGCCAGCATGCGTCGTACGTCGAGACCCTTCGCGACCTCGGCCTCGAGGTGATGGCACTGCCTGCGCTGCCGGACCATCCCGATGGCGTGTTCGTCGAAGACGTGCTGGTGGTCGTGGGCACCACCGCGATCCTGACCCGTCCAGGCGCGAGGTCCCGTCGTGGCGAGGTCGAGAGTGTCCGCGCATCCGTGGAGGCCCACGGGCTGCAGCTCGCCAGCATCACCGCGCCGGCGACGCTCGATGGCGGTGACGTGCTCCAGGTCGGTGACACGGTCTACGTCGGCGCCAGTACCCGGAGCTGCGGGCAGGGTGCGCGCCAGCTGGAGGCGTGGATCGTGCCGATGGGACGACGCCTGGTGCGCGTGCCCGTGCGGCGGGTCCTGCACCTGAAGTCGGCGGCCACGGCCCTGCCCGACGGCACGATCGTGGCCTGGCCGGGCTGCCTGCCGCCCTCGGCGTTCGCCGGTCACGAGGTCATCGATGCGCTCGAGCCGGCCGGCGCCGACGTGCTGCCCGTCGGGGACACGGTGGTCATCTCGGCCGCCGCACCCCGTACGGCGGAACGTATCGCGGCCCGTGGGTTCGAGGTCGTGCCGGTCGAGGTCGACGAACTCGAGAAGGCGGAGGCCGGGGTGACGTGCATGTCGGTGCTGCTCGGCCCCTCGATCCGGACCGGCCGCGGCTGATCGTGCGCCGCGCTGCCCCACCCCTCGGCGGATCGGCGCCTCCTACCCGGAACCTCCGGATACGGGGCCCATCGCCCATCGGAGCGGGCCCGGGCGCGGGCGGCGGATGCCTTGGCGGTACCGTGCCCGCACTCTTCCGCGAAAAGGTCGGCTGTGGTCCTGCGTCGTCTGCGTCGTGCGTTGCGCCCCACCCCGGCGCTCACCATGGAGCCGACACCCGATGGCGCACCCAAACACGGTTTCTTCACCGAACCGGTCCGGGTCAGCTCGCTCGAGGTGCTCGATCCCGAGCCCACGGAGGACGGCCGGCACCGGGTCACCTTCCGCGTGGAGGTGCGCGACGCCGAGGGCCGGCGATGCCCGGAACTCGCCGTGGACGCGACGATCACCGGACCGGAACGATCCCGCGACGTGCAGGCGGTGACCGACCTGTTCGGGCGTGTCCGCATGCGTATGGCGGGTCCCCCCGGCGACTACCGCCTCGAGATCACGGATGTGGCCGCGCGCGGACTCGCGTGGGACCGCGACGCCGGCCCGCTCACGGTCGAGACCTCCCTGCCCACCTAAGTCGTGTCCCGCGCGGGCGACCCCGGCGACGTGGGCGGTGCCGCCGACCTCGGGGAGCTGCTCGCGGGTCTTGCCGCCACGACGGCTACCGCATCGGTGGGCGGTCGTCCGGTCCCTCCGAGGGGACGACCTTCTCCTGACCCCGAGGTGGCAGGGGGACCACGTCCTCGGTCGCGTCGGCTCCGGTCGGGTCGGCCCCCTGGTCCAGATCGCGGTAGTAGTCGCGCAGCGCCGCCAGATCGGCCGGGTCGAGCTCCCCGCCCGCGTCCACGAAGGGGGCGTGACGGATCTGATCGACGGTGACGCTCACCTCCACCACGTCATCCCGACGGCGTGCATCGCCGATCGGGACCAACGTCGGTCCGGCACCGAGATCCACCTGGGCGTACTCCGGGTCACGCGCGCCGCGCGGGTAGGTGCGCCCGATCGTGCCGATGGCGACCCCTCGGGCATCCACCACCGCTGAGCCCACCAGCTCCGCGTTCTCCGCACGGTCGGTCTCGGATCCCGTGTTCGGTGGTTGGTCCATGGTGTCGGGCACCTCCGGTCGCCGGCTGCGGTCGCTCGGGGGAAGCGTGCCCGGCCAGGTCCCTACTGGCGTTCCCGAACGGTCGGGGCGTTCAGCAATCCGTCGAGCCGTCCCGACGATCGAGGCGCCACATACGCGCCGTCGCCCCGCCGGTCCCGGGCAAGACCAGGACCGCTCCATCGGCCGCGAGGTCCGGGTGGTCGAGCAGCGCCGTGCCGCCGGTGGCCATCACGGCCCCTGCGTCGAGCTCGACCGCGTCCGCCGGGGCCCTGGCGAGGTGGACGAGCACCCGTTCGGCCGGGTGGTCCCGGAGATAGACGAGGTCGTCGTCGCCGACATGGAGCCAGCGGAGCCCCCCGTGGCGGAGCGCGACCGAGCCGCGACGGATCCCCACCAGGCGACGCGTGTGGCTCCAGGTCACCATGTCCCAGCGGTCGGCCTCGTCCCACGGCATGGGAGCCCTGGCCTGGTCGTCGGTGGCGCCACCGAGCCCGATCTCGTCGCCGTAGAACAGCGACGGCACGCCGGGGAAACTCAACTGCCAGACGAGACCCACGTGCCGACGGTCGCGGTCCCCGGCGACGTGAGCCCACCTCGCCGTGTCGTGCGAACCGAGTGGGATCAGCGAGTTCACGACGCTGCGCCACGGCAGCTGGCCATGGACGAGCCGCATGGTGCGCACGGCCGACTCCGCGGTGCGGCGTGGCACCGCCACCGGCGGGCCGATCAGGCCCACCTGTACCTCCGGATCGCGCAACCACGACCACACCGGCCGGGTGAAGCCGGTGTAGTCCATCGTCCCGTGCCACCCGTGACCCTGCAGGTCGGCCGTGGCGTCGTGACAGTGTTCGGCCAGTACGTAGGCGTCCGGCCGCTCGGCCCGTGCGGTCGCGAGCAACAGCCGCTGCAGCTGCGGGGAACGGTCGATCTCGCCCGAACGCCCGGCGACGTTGGCCGCGTCCACCCGCCAGCCGTCGAGGTGGAACGGTGCCCGCAGCCACCGCGCCGCGATCGAGTCCGGACCGTCGTAGAGCCGCTTGCGCAGGGCGGCAGAACGGTGATCGAACTTCGGCAACGTCGCCACGCCCATCCAGCCCTCGTAACGGTGGGGATGGTCGGTGAAGTGGTAGAAGCCGGCCTCGTCGCTGTCGGGATCGGCCCGGGCCGTCTCGAACCACTCGTGGGTGCTCCCGGAGTGGTTGAGCGTCAGGTCGCCCAGGATCCGCAGACCCTGCTCGTGCAGGGTCCGGCTGAGCTCGGCGAGCGCTTCGTCACCCCCGAGGAACGGATCGACGTGCCCGAAGCTGCTCGCGCAGTACCGGTGGTTCTCCGGGGCCGGGAACACCGGGTTGAGGTAGATGCCGGTGACGCCGAGGTCGAGCAGGTGATCGACGTGCTGCGCGATCCCGGGCAGGTCGCCGCCGTAGAGCTGGCGCATCGATGCCGGGTGGTCGGTGGCGACCGGCTCGTCCCACGCCGCCGGCTGCGCCCACCTGGGCCAGTCGTCGGACACGCCGCCCCGGGCGAACCGGTCGGGGAAGATCTGGTAGAGCACCGCGTCGGCGACCCACGTCGGAACCGGCGGCGCGGTCACCAGCACGAAGTCCCAGGTGTCGGGCACGTCGTGTTCGACGAACCCGATCTGGGTCACCCAGCCGCTGCCGCCGGGTCCGTCGCACAGGAAGCGGTAGCGCGTGGTGGGGTTGACGAGTTCCACCTCGGCGTCCCACAGGTCCACCGCGTCCTGCGTACCGACCCTGCGTGCCGGGCGGTAGCGAGGTTCGGTGTCGGGGATGGTGCGCACGTGCACGACGTCGATGCCGGCGGCATGGGGCACCTGCAGACGCACCCGCACCCGGTCTCCCAGGGCGTGGGAGGCCACGGCCGCGCCGTCCACACCGGTCACGAAGGCCGGTGAACCGTCGTGATGCGGGTGGTGTTGCAGTTCCAGCGAGCTCAACCCTTGACGCCGCCGGCGGTCAGACCGCCCACGATCCAGCGTTGCAGCACCAGGAACAACACCAGCGTCGGGATCGACCCGATCAGCGCGCCGGCGGCGAAGGGCCCCCACTGCTGACCGTAGTTCTGGTCGATGAAGCGGAACAGGCCGGTCGCGAGCGTCTGGTTCGCGTCCGCCTGGCCGAGCAGGATGATGGCGAGGATGAACTCGTTGAACAGGAAGATGAACGACAGCAGTCCGGCGACCACGAGGATCGGCGCGGACAGCGGCAGGATCACCCGCGTGAAGATCTGGCCGTGGGTCGCCCCGTCGACGAGTGCCGATTCGTCGAGTTCCTTCGGGATCGTGTCGAATAAGCCCTTCATCAGCCAGGTGTTGGTGCCGAGCGCACCGCCGAGATACACGAGGAACAGGCCCATCTGGGTGCCGAACCCGATGGCCGGGAAGTAGCCGCGCACGTTGACCATGAACAGGAAGATGGCCACGTTGGCGAGCAGTTGCGGGAACATCTGCACGAGCAGGATCGCCAGCAGCCCGGGCCGCCGGCCCGCGAAGCGCAGTCGGGAGAAGGCGTAGGCCGCCAGGGCGGACAGGAACATGTTGGCCAGCGCCGCCCCGCCCGCGATCTTCAGCGAGTTCCACATCCAGGTCCAGAACGGGGTCGAGTCGAACAGCGTCTGGTAGTTGGCGGTCGTGATCACCCGTGGGACCAGTTGCGCGTGCTGCAGGGTGGCGGTCGGGGACAAGGAGGCCAGCACCACGAAGTAGGCCGGGAACAGGGCGAACACGACCCCGAAGAACGCGACGAGGTAACGCCACCCGATCTCGCGCATCCAGCGACGACCACGGGGCGCGCGGACCCCCACCGCCGTGGCGACCCGGGCGCGTGTGGTCGGCCTGCCCGCCTGCTCCATGGCGATCGGGGGGTCGATGGCCGCCATCAGTTGATCTCCTCGAGCGTGCCGGTGCGTTTGAAGCCGATCCAGCTGAAGATCGCGACGAGCACGAAGATGATCGAGGACACCGCCGCCGCCAGCCCGAAGTCCTGCCCGCGGCCACCCTGGAAGGCCAGGCGGTAGCTGTAACTGATCAGGATGTCGGTGTGACCCGCCGGGGTCAGCGTGCCCTGGATCGGCGGACCGCCGCCGGTCAGCAGGAACACCACGTTGAAGTTGTTGAAGTTGAACGCGAACGAGGCGATCAACAACGGCCCGACCGCGACCAGCAACAGCGGCAGGGTGATCCGTTGCAGGATCTGCCACCCGGACGCCCCGTCGACGCGGGCGGCCTCCTTCACGTCGTCGGGCATCGCCTGCAGCGCACCGGTGGTGATCAGGAACATGTAGCCGAACCCGAGCCAGAGGTTGACCAGCAGCACCGAGAACTTCGGCAGCGCCCCGGCGTAGGCCTGACTGGTCAACCACGGCGTGGACAGGTTGAACAGCCGGTTGATCGGTCCGAACGAGGTGTTCAGCAGGCCCTGCCAGACCAGGGCGGTCATGAACGAGGGCAGCGCGTACGGCACGATCAGCAGCGAGCGCGTGACGCGACGGAACCTCATGCGCGGGTCGTTGAGCGCGAGCGCGAAGCCGAGCCCCATCACGAAGCTCGAGACCACCGACAGCACCGCGAAGGCGAAGGTCCACAGGAACACGCGCAGGAAGGGCCCGCGGATCGCCGGGGAGGTCAACACCCGTTCGTAGTTGGTCCAGCCGATCACGTCCCGGTACCCGGGGCTGAGCGTGGTCCCATCGACCGCGGTGTAGGTGCCTTCGGTGGGGGTGAACTCCGTGCCGGTCTCGAGGTCCAGGATGGTGTCGGTCGCCGGGTCGTACTCGAAGCGCTGGATCGCGACGGCCGCGCTGGTGAAGGTCTGGACGCTGATCGCGTCGCCCCGCTCACCCTCGTCGAGGGCGTCGGGGTCGGTCACCGGCACCGCGAAGCCAAGGACCTCCGCTTCGCGGTCCGCGGCCTCGCCGAGCGTCAACGGTGAGAAGCGATCCACGACCCGGGTCGCGGCGCCCTCGCCGACGACGTCGGTGTCGGTCAGTTCGGTGAGACCGTCCACGGTGCCGAGGAAGCGCTGACCCTCGGGGTCGGTAAGCAGCAGCGCGAGTTCCCCGTCGTCGTCGACCAGCGGCCGAGAGCCGTAGCGGGTGGCGCCGTCGGGCACGGTGATGGAATCGGCCACGATCCGCCCGACCGCCTGCTCCTGGGTGAGCACGTTGCCGGTGCCGTAGTTGGTGAAGCCGATGTAACCGGTGTAGAGCACCGGATAGACCTGGAAGACGAGCAGCGCGATGGTCCCCGGGATCAGGAACTTCATCGGCAGCGTGCGCTTGGACAGGTAGATCACGTCCAGCGCGAGGGTCGCGACCACCACCACCGCCAGCGGCGCCCACGCCCGCATCGGCAGCAGCGTCATCACCGCGTACAGCGCGCCCGCGTTGACCACGCCGAGGAAGAGCAGCTTCCCGAGCAGACCGCCGATGCTGCCCGAGCCGAGCCGATCGGCGAGCCGATCCGCGTAGGAAGGGCGTGGCTCAGGCGAGGTGCCACCGCTGCCGGGGCCGGCCGGCCGGGAGGCGGATGCCCCCCGGCCGGAGCCCTGATGGTCGGTCCGCATGGACGGTTCCGTTCAGGGCGTAGGGCTCAGGTACCGATCAGCTCGCGGATCTGGTCCGCAGCCTCCTGGAACGCGGCGTCAGGGTCGTTGCCGGAGTTGATGTTGGTGTAGGCGTTGGTCCACGCCTCCCAGACCGACCCCATCTCGGAGATCGCGGGCATCGGGCGCCCGTCCTCACCGGCGGCGCCGAAGCCGGCTACGACCGGGTCGTCCTGCACCTGCTCGTAGGCGCTGGTCAGCGCCGGCGGACGGCCACCGGCTTCGAACAGCTCGAGCTGCGCGTCCTCGGCACCCATGAAGTCGAGTACGAAGGTCCGCGCCGCCAGCTCGTTCTCGGCGAAGGACGAGACCATGAAGCCCTGGACCCCGACGAACGGGCCCGGCTCGTTGCCGTCGACGCTCGGGAACGGCTCGACGACGTAGTCGACGTCCGAGAACTCGGCGAGCGCCCACGGCCCGGTGACCGCGAACGGGGTACGCCCGGAGGCGAACGCGTCGATCATGACGTCGTAGGTGACATCCGGGTTGACGAAGCCCTGGTCGTACATCTCACCGAACAGCTCCGCCGCACGCAGACCACCCTCGGAGTCGATGCCGATGTCGTCGGCGACGTAGGACCCGTCATCCTGCTGGCCGAAGACGTACCCACCCGCCCCGGTGACGACCCAGTAGTTGTGGAACGGGTCGTTCTGCTGCCAACCGACGGGGATGTCGGCGTCGCCCGCCTCGACCGACGCCAGACCGACCTCGATCATCTCGTCGAGGGTCGCGGGGGCCTCCGGGGCGAGTTCCGTGTTGCGGACCAGGCCGATGTTCTCGATCGAGTACGGCAGGCCGTAGTTGGTGCCGTCGAAGGCGAAGGCCTGCAGCGCGACGTCGAGGTAGGCATCGGACGCCCCCGCGAGGTCGAGCGGCGCCACCACACCGTCGGAGACGAGCTGACCGAGCCAGTCGTGGGCGCCGATGAACACGTCGGGCCCCTGTCCGGCCGGGCCCTGGATCGAGACGTTGTCGCGGATGGTGTCGAAGGGCACCTCCTGCACGGCGACGGTGATGCCCTGCTCCTCACCGAAGGCCTCGGCGAAGGGCGTGATCACCGGAGCGCGGGTGTCGTCGGCCCAGATCACCAGGTCGGCGTCGGCACGCACCGGGGCGGCCTCCTCCTCTTCCTCGGCGTCGCCCTCGGGCTCCTCCGCCTCGGCGTCGTCCTCGGGCTCCTCCGCCTCTTCGGTTTCGGTGGGCTCCTCCGAGGCATCGGCCTCCTCGGCCGGCTCGTCGGCTCCGCCGCAGGCCGTGAGGATGAGTGCAGCCGCGGGCAGGGCCGCGAACCACTTCCTGTAGTTGCTCATGACGTCCCTCTCCAAGGTCGACGGCTGAGACGTCACGTCCCACCGTCCGGTGATCGCAACTTAGCAAAACATTGCAGCCAGGTTTCACATATTTCGCAATATTTTGCAACAACCGGGTTCGCCCGGGTCTACGCTGCGCCCATGAAGCCTCGACTCCGCCACGTCGCCGAGCTGGCCGGCGTGAGCCAGGCCACGGTGAGCCGCGTCCTGAACGACAAGCCGGGCGTCTCGCCCCCGACCCGGCGTGAGGTGCTGCTCGCCCTCCGGCAACTGGGCTATCAGCCGACGGGACTGAAACAGACCCCCCGTGCGGGTCTGGTCGGATTGATCGTCCCGGAGCTCAGCAACCCGGTGTTCCCCCGGTTCGCGCAGGCGATCGAGTCCCTCCTGGCGAACCATGGGCTGATCACGGTGCTGTGCACCTCGACACCGTCGGGGATGAGCGAGGCCGACTACGTCGAGTTGTTGCTCGATCAGTCCGTGACCGGCATCGTGATCATCTCCGGCACCCACGCGGACACGGAGGCCGACGATGCGCTCTACCGCGATCTCGCCGCCAGGCGCCTGCCGACGGTGCTCGTCAACGGCACCGTGAGATCGCTGGGTCTGTCCACCGTGACCGTCGACCACGCGGAGGCCGCCCGGATGTCGGTGGCCCATCTCGCGAGTCTCGGCCACACGGCCATCGGGCTCGCGCTCGGCCCTCACCGATACCTACCGTCACTGGCCTTCATCGAGGGCTACCACGCCGGGATGGCCCAAGCCGGGCTCGAGGTCGTAGCGGGCCGGATCAGCGAGACCCTCTACAGCATCGAAGGCGGCCACGCCGCCGGGATACGTCAACTCGAACAGGGCACCACCGGCGTGGTGTGCGCCAGCGACCACATCGCTCTGGGGGTCATCCGTGCCGCGCGCGAGGACGGCCGTCGCGTTCCGGAGGAGATCTCCGTGATCGGTTTCGACGACGCCGGTTCGAACGCCTACGTCGATCCGCCTCTCACTTCCGTGCAGCAGCAGTTCGAGGCGATGGCCTCGGCGATCGTCCGCCTGCTCACCCGCGCCATCGCCGACCCGGGCTCGGCACCCTCGGCGTTGAGCTTCCGGCCCGAGCTGATCGTGCGCAACTCGACCGGAGCCGCCCCCGATCGGGCGGCGACCACCGCGTCCACCACGACCAGCGACGCGACCGCCGACGCGACCGGCGACGCGACCGAATCCGCCGTCACCGCCTGAGGACCCACGGTCTCGCGGCCTCGCGGCCTCGCGGAAATGGGTTCGTCACCTCGGTGGTCGCACTAACGTCCGCCCGTCGACGACTGGAGCACTCGTGTTCGATCCGACCTGGGACACACCGGAACGTCTCGCTCTGCGGGAGTCCGTGCGGGGGTTCACCGGGCGGGCGATCGTGCCCCACCTCGCACGCTGGGAGGAAGCGGGTGCTCTGCCGCGCTCCTTGCACCGAGCGGCCGCCGCGGCCGGGTTGCTCGGCATCGGCTTCCCCGAGGACGTGGGCGGCAGCGGTGGTGATGCGATCGACGGCATGGTGGTCGCCGAGGAGATGATCCTCGCGGGCGGTTCGTCGGGGTTGATCGCGAGCCTGTTCACCCACGGCATCGGCCTGCCTCACCTGATCGAAGCCGGGGACCCCGGCCAGATCGAACGGGTGGCACGTCCCGTCCTGGCCGGCGAACGGATCGTCTCGCTGGCGATCACGGAACCCGATGCCGGCTCGGACGTCGCGGGCCTGACCACCCGGGCGGTCCGCGAGGGCGACGAGTACGTCGTCTCGGGGGCCAAGCTGTTCATCACCTCGGGGACGCGAGCGGACGTGTTCACCACAGCGGTGCGAACGGGCGGCGATGGCGCGGGCGGGTTGTCGTTGGTGCTGATCGACGCGAACGCACCCGGCGTCGAGGTCTCCGCACCCCTGAAGAAGATGGGTTGGTGGTGCTCGGACACCGCCGAGATCCGTTTCGACGCGGTACGTGTGCCGATCACGAACCTGGTCGGTCCGGAACACGGCGGCTTCCTGCAGATCATGCAGCAGTTCGCCTCCGAGCGATTGTCGATGGCCGTGCAGGCGCACGCGACCGCCCAGCGCTGTGTCGATCTGACCATCGGGTACGCGAAGCAGCGCGAGACCTTCGGGCGCCCCATCGCCTCACGCCAGGTGGTTCGCCACCGGATCGCCGAGATGGCCCGACGGACCGATGTGGCGCGTGCCTACACCCGTGCCGTGATCGCTCGTTGGCAGGCGGGTGACGACGTCATCAAGGAGGTCGCGATGGCCAAGAACACCGCCGTCGCGGCCTGTGATGCGGTCGTCGACGACGCCGTGCAGCTGCACGGCGGGATGGGCTACATGCGCGAGACCGAGGTGGAACGCCACTATCGCGACAGCCGCATCCTCGGCATCGGCGGTGGCACCAACGAGATCATGACCGAGGTCGTCTCCCGGTTGCTGCTCGCCTGAGCGCCTCGGCGGCCCGATCGGCGCCTGAGGACCGTCCGGTACGACCGCGTCACGCGCGCGCCCGATCACGATCGGTCGGAGGCGGGTGATGATCGAGCTGGGCGCGGTGCCCGCCCGTTCCCCTCCGAAGGCGCACCTCGCCACGGGTGCCACTGCCGTTCTCTAGAGACAGGGCATGCGGCGACGCCGCATGCCATAGAGCTCCCGCCGGCACGGAGCAGCTTCCGGCGGGAGTTCGTCCATGCTCGGCCCATGCTCGGCGGCAGATGGGCCGCCTCGGCCCGCTCGCGGCCCTGCTCCCACGTCGCGACCCGGCTCCTCGGTGGCGCCCACGGACGAGAACATGGGTTCGATGGAGGTCGCCCGGGGTCGATGTCCCCGCGTGCCCGGTCCGGACGGATCCCGTCCGCCGGGGCGGATGTCCACCGTCCCTGCCGACGGACCCTGGACGTGACGCCGGCAACCCCCGCCCCTCGGACACCCACCCCCGCATCGGTCCCGGTCCTCTGTCCCGTGGGAACGACCCCGCAGCGATCGACCCGGCCACCGAAGGGCAGCACCAGGATGCGCCGCCTCGAGCAGAGCCATGACAACGTCATCGGCTACTCACTGGCCGCAGACGTGACCGAGGACGACGAGCGGTTGCAGTTCGTGCGAGAGCACCGCGACGACATCGAGCGGGTCGCGATCGTGACCGACGACACCGGGGCCGAGATGTTGGCCGAGGCCTCCGAGACGGTCGGGCCCGACGAGATGGAGACCTACTCCTTCGAGCAGGAGCCCAAGGCCTGGGCCTGGCTCGCGTGAGACGCCCGGCGCAGGTGGACGACGTGATGACGGTGCAGGTGGCGAGCAACGGGGTCGGCCCGACCGACGCTCGGGCCTACCTCCGTCGCCGCGAGCCGGTCCACGGCCGCGTCCCGGCGACGGATGCCGCGCAGGATCCGGGCCCGATCTGCGCCGGGTCCCACCGATGAGCGTCTCGCTCGATCCTCAGGACCACGAGGCCGTCATCTTCGACCTCGACGGCGTGAGCGCCGATACCGCGTCGGTCCACCGTGCCGCCTGGACACGTCGGTTCGACGACCACCCCGCCGAACGTCCGGACACCGACGCGGACGCGGCGCAGGAGCTCGGCGAACGCAAGCACGGCTACTTCCTCGACCATCTCGAGCGGGACGGCGTCGTGGTGTTCGGGTCGACCGTCGAGCTGGTGTGCCCCCTGCAGCTGCGTGGTGTGCGGACAGCGGTGTTCTCGGCCGGCCCGGTGGTCGGCGTCGACCGCGGCGGTGCTGTTGATGCCCTGCGCACGCGGGGCGCCGATGTGGTGGTCGGGGACCCGGCCGAGGTCCACGTCGAGGTGGAGGACGACGAGGAGCTGGGCCGACGCCTCAGCCGCCTCCTCGAACGTGGCGGCGCGACCGATCGACGAGTGCTCGGAGCGAACCCATGACCGACCAGACCGACGCGCGAGCCGCGCAGACCTCGGCCGCCGGATCACCACAGGACCATGCCTGGTACGCGATGACCGCCGAACAGGTCCTCGAGCAGCTGGGCGCGGACCCGGAACGCGGCCTGTCCACCGAGGATGCCCGGCAGCGGTTCGAGCAGCACGGTCCGAACGAACTCGGCGGCGACGAGGGCACGCCGTGGTGGAAGACGCTGCTGGATCAGTTCCGCAGCCCCCTGATCTACATCCTGATCATCGCGGCGGTCGTCACCGCGCTGCTGGGCGACTGGATCGACACAGGGGCCATCGCGGCTGTGCTCATCCTCAACGCGACGATCGGATTCGTGCAGGAGCGCCGGGCCGAGGCCGCGGTCCGGTCGTTGATGGAGATGGTCAGTCCGACCGCGGACGTGCTCCGCGACGGCGCCGAGGTCGAGATCGACTCGGATCAGGTGGTTCCCGGCGACATCGTGTTGCTGGGATCCGGCCAGCGGGTGCCGGCCGATATCCGCCTCGTATCGGCGACGTCCGTACAGCTCGACGAGTCACTGCTGACCGGCGAGTCGGTCCCGGTGCACAAGGAGACCCAACCGGTCGACGAGGACACGCCGCTGGCGGACCGCACCAGCATGGGGTTCAACGGTTCGATCGTCGCCAGCGGGCGCGCCCGTGGCGTGGTGGTCGCGACCGGCGAACGCACCGAGCTCGGGCAGATCGCCGAACAGGTGAGAGAGACCGAGGAGCTGCGCTCACCGCTGCAGGACCGGATGGACTCCTTCGCGCACATCATCGGGGCGATCATCGCGGTGTCGGTGGTCCTCACCGTGCTGCTCGGCCTCGCCCTCGGCGGGACCTTCGCCGAGATGCTGTCGGTCGCGGCCGCACTGGCCGTCGCTGCGGTACCCGAGGGCCTGCCGGTCGTGCTGACCGTGGCGCTCGCGCTCGGCGTGCGCCGGATGGCCGATCGCAACGCGATCATCCGTCGGCTCCCGGCGGTCGAGACGCTCGGGTCCACGACCCTGATCGGTTCCGACAAGACCGGGACGTTGACCCGGAACCAGATGTCGGTGGAGCAGCTGTGGAGCATCGACGACCGGCGCGTCTTCAGCGACGAGGACCTGCCCGACGACCCGCGCGAGGCCGAGGCCCGGGGGGTGCCGGGACCCGACGCCGACGTTCGCGACCTGGCGCTACTCGCCGGGGTCCTCGCCAACGAGGGCACCTACGAGCTCACCGACGATGGCGTGGAGATCGATGGCGACCCGACCGAGACGGCGTTCCTGGTGGCCGCCGCCCGGCACGGCTACGACCCCAACGACTGCGACGGGACCTGGCACGAGGTCGCCGGCATCCCCTTCGAGTCCGAGCGGCGGTATGCCGCGAGCTTCCGGGAGCGCGACGGCGCCCACCGCGTGTTCGTCAAAGGCGCGCCGGAGAAGATCGTCGAGATGTGCACCCGCGCGGCCCGTACCGGCGACGATGGCAGCGACGTCGCGACGAGCGAACTCGACGCCGATGCGATCCTGGAGATGGCCGAGGAGATGGCCGCGCAGGGCCTGCGGGTGCTCGCCAGCGCCTCCGCGGAGCTCGACGGCCCGCCGGGCGACCCCGAGGATCCGGGCGAGCCCTCCGGGCTCACGCTGCTCGCGCTGCACGGCCTGCTCGACCCCCCGCGCGATGGCGTCAAGGAGGCGATCGAGCGCTGTCAGAGCGCCGGTCAGCGGGTGATCATGATCACCGGTGACCACGCCAACACCGCACGGGCGATCGCCCACCAGCTCGGGATCGTCGAGGACGCCGACGCGCCGGTACTGACCGGCCGCGAGGTGGAGGAGTTCGATGACGACACGCTGCGCGAGCATGTCGCCGAGGTGTCGGTGTTCGCTCGCGTCGAACCGGACCACAAGCTGCGCATCGTCGAGGCAGCACGCCGCCCGGGTGAGGTGATCGCGGTCACCGGCGATGGGGTCAACGACGCCCCGGCGCTCAAGAACGCCGACATCGGCATCGCGATGGGCGAGAGCGGCACCGACGTCGCCCGCGAGGCCTCCGAGCTGGTGCTCGCCGACGACAACTTCGTGAGTATCGCCAACGCGGTCGAGGAGGGCCGCATCACCTTCGACAACGTCCGGAAGGTGACCTTCTTCCTCGTCTCGACCGGGGTGGGCACCTTCATCGTGATCCCCATCTCGCTGCTGTTCGGCTGGCCGCTGATCATGGTCCCCGCCCAGCTGCTGTGGGCGAACCTGATCACCAAGGGCCTGCAGGACCTGTCGCTGGCCTTCGAACCCGGCGAGCCGGATGTGCTCGAGCGCCCCCCGCAAGGACGCGAGGAGCCCGTCATCACCAGACCATTGTGGATCCGGACCGCGATCACCGGGGCCTGGATCGGCGCCGGGGTACTACTGATGTTCGACTGGGCGCTCGCACAGGACTTCACCCTGGCCCAGGAGCGCACCGTCGCGCTCAGCACGCTGGTGGTCTTCCAGGCCTTCCACCTGTTCTCCAGCCGCTCCGAGCTGCGGTCGGTGTTCACCATGAACCCGTTCGAGAACCGCTTCCTCGCCTTCGCGCAGGCCGGCGCCCTGCTCGTCCACATCGGCGCCCTGTACTGGGCCGGGACACAGTTCGTCCTGCGCGTGGAACCGATCCCGTTCGACGCGTGGTGGCGCATCGTCGCGGTCTCGGTGACGGTGCTGTTCGTGGTCGAGGTCGACAAGCTCATCCGCCGCCGGCTGGCAGCTACCCACCGACCGCCCGGGTAGCGACGCCCGCCGGTGCTTCGGTGCGGGGCATCAGGTGGTGCCTCCGGCGAAGGACCGCACACCGGATGGGCGTGGCCGAGGTGTCGCGCTGAGACGAGCGGCGCTTCCGGGCCGGTCGTGCAGGGCGGAGCGAGATCGCCGGACGGGTGTCACCGCACAGCTCGGAGGCGTCGGCCAGGAGTCGGCGATCCGCGAGACTTCGCCGTGACGGTCGCTCACTCAGCGGTCGCGCAGGCCCTTGCCGTCGAGGATCCGCGAGACGATGCTCGCGACCCGGCGCTCACGGGTGGCGACCTGCTTCGCGCCCGAGACGTGCAGGTTGTACTCACGCTGGCGACCGGGGGTGAGATCGTCGAAGGCAGCGGCCAGCTCCGGATCGCCGGCGAGTCGTTGCTGCAACTCGTCGGCCAGGTCCTGCTCTGGCCGGGGCGGCAGCGCGGTACCCGCCATCTCGACCGCGATGGCCGCCGAGACGTACCCGGTCACCACCTCAGCGCACCGCTCGACGTCGTCGACGGACCCGAAGGTCATGCGTCTGGCGGCGTGCGAGTTGGGGCCCTGCTCCTCGAGGAGGCCCGCCGGATCCTCCAGCAGGATCCCCTTGAAGAACATCAGGGCGAGGCGATCGGCGAACTCCTGGATGAGAACGACGTTGACGTCGCCCAGGGCGTAGCAGGGCTTGCCCCACTTGATGCACTCGTCCAGTCCGCTCGCGAGCAACAAGGGTCGGAGCACGGTGATCTCGTCCTGCCACTGGCCTGATGCCTCGATGTAGGCATCGACGTCGGGGAAGTCCTGCACCCTGGTCTCCGTATCGGTCGTCGCGGTCAACGAGCGGGGAAGGCCCCGATCATGTCGAGGTACGGCCTGACGCCGTAGTCCCTACCGATGGCTGCCTCTTCCCGGGCGAAGTCACGATCCGGCATCGGCCGACACCCTCCGAGGCTAGGTGACCGACAGGACCATCCGGAAGTTCCGGGGGTGGCGGCCACGATCGTGCATCTCGACCAGTTGAACGTCGCTACGTGCGACGCCGGCGCGGAGTGGGCCGTGCCGAACCGGACCGCCCCGGTCAACGATCCGCCGATGGCCGATGGCCGGTGCCGGGAACGGGGCGTCTGTACGCTTGCGCGGTTGCATGAGTGCCGATGGCGCGGCAGCTGCCGGGGGGGTGCGGTGCGCATGGGAGGCTGCATGAGGTCGAGTCGCTGGCTGTCGGCGAGCGCGGTGTCGGCCATCGTCGCGGCCTCGGTTGCCGCGGGAGGGGCCCGACGGCGTGCGCGCGACACGGTGCGACGCCCCGGTGCCGTGGTCGGGCAGGGTCGTCGACCTGGCACGTCGACGCTCGTGGTGTGTGTCGGTGACAGCCTCACGGATGGTCGGCTCAGCGCGGACTGGGTGGGGCTGCTCGCGGATCGTCTCGGCCCGCAGGGCTATGAGTTCGTCAACGCGGGGGTCAACGGCAACCTCGCGTGGAACGTCCTGCAGCGGCTCGACGAGGTGATCGCCTGTGCCCCGGACGTCGTCACCCTGCTGGTCGGCTCGAACGACATCCTCGCCACACTGAGCCCCGGCCACGAAGCCCGCTACCGCAGACACCAGCGCCTGCCCCAGCGGCCCACGCTCCAGTGGTATCAGGAGAACGTCGAGCGCATCCTCGACCGGCTGGGCGCCGAGACGCGCGCCCGCCTGGTGGTCCTCGAACTACCCCTGATCGGCGAGGATCTCGACAGCGAACTGAACCAGAGGGCGGCGCGCTACAACATCGCCTTGCGCGAGCGGTGCGAGCAACGGGGCGTGCCGTGCCTGCCGCTGCACCGGCAGCTGGCGGACCGGCTTCCGGCCGAGCACCGGGCCCCACCCGGGGCGGGATCGACCGGCCCCATGGTCGCCGCCGCGGCCAGGCGCCTGCTGCTTCGCCAGGACTGGGACACGATCTCGGTCCATCACGGTCTCCGGCTGCTGACCGACCACGTCCACCTCAACGGCACGGCCGCGGAGGTCGTCGCCGACCTGCTCACCGACGCGTTCACGGCCGAGGGGCCCGCGCCGGCGGGGCCGCTGGACCGTTCCGGGGACCCTGACTGAGCGGCCGCGACCCGTGTGCCCTGGCGTGCGCCCCGGACGGGGACGGCGAAGCTCAGCGCAACTCGCCCGGCAGCAGCCCCCAGTCGTTGGCGTCGACACGTTCGGCAGCGAGATCGCCGACCGGTGGCAACAGCATCGCTGATCGCCGGGTGCCCTCGAGTTGGAAACCGAGCCGCTCGGCGACCGCGTTCGAGCCGGGATTGGTCGCGGCCGTCTCGAGCTCGACACGGGCTATCCCGAGATCCTCGAGCAGCCACCGACACAGCCGGCGCACCGCCCCGGTGGTGACGCCCTGCCGGCGCACTTCTCGGGCGCTCCAGTAGCCCACAACGGCGAGCTGATCGGTCGTGTCGATGCTCGCACCGACACACCCGACGACGGCACCATCGACCTCGACCAGTAGGTGCGCGCCCCGGCCCTGCTGGAGGGCCTCGTTCGCCATCGGCACGAACGACTCGGCGTCCTGCCGACGGTAGGGAACCGGGACCCGGGTGAAGCGTTGGATGTCGGGGTCCTGACAGATCTCGGTGATCCGGTCGACGTCCTCCACGGTAGGCGGACGCAGCACGAACCCGTCGTCGCCGAACGAGGCCGCCAACTGGAGTGCCTCTCCCACGGTTTCCCCTCGCTCCGGGCCAAGAGCATCATGCTACGGGTACCCGGCGGCATCCCGTCCCAGCCGCCGATGAGGGCGTCGTGCGCTGGTTCGACGCGCCTCTCCCACACCATGCGCGAGCTCAGGTCTTCGACGTTCAGGCGAGCAGGCCGGCGCGTGGGCACTCGGAGCCTGCAACCCGTGTGCCCGTGTGACCTCGGAGTGGACCCGTCCGGGGCCGAAGTGCGCGCATCCGGAACGCATGGGACCGCAAGCGACCGCACCATCCCCGCCCATCCTGTGACCGCCATCGCGACAATGGACGCCGGACTGCCCGCGACGGATGCATCGCCGTCATGCGGCGGGGTCCGTCAGTGCTTCTGGGCGTCGAACCAGGTCGGGCCGAACGCGGTATCGACCTCCAGGGGCACGGCGAGCGTGACGACGTTGGCCAGGGTGTCCACCACCAGCGTCCGCGCCGCCTCCAGCTCGTGTCCGGGGACCTCGAGGATCACCTCGTCGTGCACCTGGAGAAGTTGTTGCGTCTGCAATCCGGCACGATCGAGCGCCCGTTGGAGTTCGATCATCGCCAACTTGATCACGTCGGCGGCCGTGCCCTGGATCGGCGCGTTGAGGGCCATGCGTTCGGCCATCTGCCGGCGGTTGCGGTTGTCGGAGCGCAGATCCGGCAGGTACCGGCGGCGGCCGAACATCGTGGTGGTGTAGCCGTCGCGCCTGGCGGCATCGACCGCGTCGTCGAGGAACGAGCGGACCCTCGGGAAGCGCACGAAGTACGCGTCGATGATCTCCTGCGCCTCGTCGGGAGGGATCCCCAACTGCTGGCTGAGCCCGTAGGCGCTCAACCCGTAGGCCAGTCCGTAGTTGACCGCCTTCGCCCGGTCGCGAAGAGCGCCATCTACGGCCTCCAGCGGCAGCTCGAACACCTTCGCCGCGGTGGTGGCGTGGATGTCCTCCTCCGCCCGGAACGCCTCCAGCAGCCCTTCGTCGCCCGAGAGGTGGGCCATGATGCGCAACTCGATCTGCGAGTAGTCGGCCACCAGCAGCTGCGCGAAACCCTCCCCCGCGACGAACGCCCGTCGGATCTCGCGGCCCTCGGCGCGTCGGACCGGGATGTTCTGCAGGTTCGGGTTCGACGAGGACAGCCGCCCGGTCGCCGCGATCGTCTGCGAGAGGGTCGTGTGGATCCGACCCGTATCCGGGTCCACCAGCGGCGGTAGCGCGTCGACGTAGGTCGACAGCAGCTTGCTGACCTCCCGCCATTCCATCAGCGCCGGGATGATCGGGTGGGCATCCAGCAGACCGGTCAGCGCCTGGGCGTCGGTGGTGTACCCCGTCTTGATCTTCCGCGTCTTCGGGAGCTCGAGTTCTTCGAACAACACCTGCTGCAGCTGCGGACCCGATCCGACGTTGAAGCTGCGACCGGCGTGGTCGTGGACCTCCAGCTCCAACTGGTCGACCCGTTTCGCCAGCCGCTCCCGGATCTCGTCGAGGACATGCAGATCGAGGGTGATCCCGACCCGCTCCATACGGGCCAGCACCGGGGCGAGCGGTAGTTCGATCTCGTCGTGGAGTTCGCGTTGCTCGCGTTCGTCCAGTACCCCACCGAGGTGGAGCGCGAGTTCCAGCGTGGCCTCGGCGGCGAGCGCACGTTCCTCCCACGCCCCCTCCTCGACGACCTCAAGGGTGAGCTGCTCGCCACCATCGGCCGGCTCCGCCGGGACCACCGACTTCTGCAGGTGCTGCAGCGCGAGGCGATCGAGATCGAACGACCGCTGTTCCGGGTTGAGGAGATAGGCGGCCAGGACCGTGTCGACCTCCACCCCCGACAGGCGCCACCCACGGGCGTGTGCGGCGTGGTCGAGCGCCTTGAGGTCGTGGGTCACCACGGGCCTGGTCGGATCGGCCAGCAGCTCCGCCAGTGCAGCGAGGTCGTCAGCCTCCAGGACGCCGAGCTCGGCGCTCACCGGGTCGCGGTCCGCGGCGGCCAACGCGATCGCCGTGACGCGCACGTGTGGCGGTCGGTCGGCGACGCTCGGCACCACGGCGACCGGACCGGACACGCCCTCGAGCCAGGCGGTCAGCTCTCCGGGTTCCAGCCGTTGTGGCGTTCGCTCGAACCCGGTGGCCGCGGCCTCCTCGTGTTCACCGAGTACCTCGGCCACGAACCGGTCGTAGAGGGCCCGGAACTCGAGCGTGCCGAACAGTTCACGCACCGCGACCGCATCCACGTCGCCCCAACGCAGGTCCGAGAGATCGCACTCCACCTCGACGTCGCGGCGCAGCACCATGATGCGTCGGTTGACCTCCACCTGGGGGCGGTGCTCGGCCAACATGGCCGGCACCTTCTTGCCCGATACCTCGTCGAGGCGTTCGTACATCGTGTCGATGTCGCCGAACTGGGTCACGAGCTTCGCGGCGGTCTTGTCACCGACCCCTGGCACACCAGGCAGGTTGTCCGAGTTGTCGCCGCGCAACGCGGCGAGGTCCACGTAGTTGCCGGGCGGTACGCCGTAGCGGTCCTCGACCGCCTCGGGGGTCATCTCCGCCATCTCGGTGATCCCGCGGAGCGTGTAGAGCACGGTCAGGTCGTCGCTGACCAGCTGCATCGAATCCCGGTCCCCGGTCACGATGTAGGCGTGGAAACCCATGCCGATGGCCCGCATCGCCAGGGTCGCGAGCACGTCGTCGGCCTCGACCCCCGGAACCTCGACGACCGGCACGTGCATGGCCGCCATCACCTGCTTGATGAGATCGATCTGGGGACGGAACTCGTCGGGCGGGGCGGCGCGTTGCGCCTTGTAGTCGGGGAACGCTGCGGTGCGCTCGATGTCGCGTCCCTTGTCGAAGGCCACGGCGATGGCGTCCGGGTGACGGTCGCCGAGCAGCTTGATCAGCATCGAGGTGAAGCCGTAGACCGCGTTGGTCAGCAGGCCCGTCTGGGTGCGGAGCGTGTCCGGCAGGGCGTAGAACGCCCGGTAGGCCAGCGAATGGCCGTCGAGGAGCAGGATCGAGCGGCGGCCGGCATCGTCGGGCACGGGCGGACCTCGGGGAGTTCGGAGACGGGACGTCGGCGAGCCTACTGACGCGGCGCCCGTGCCCGGACGCCGACGAGGGGTGGCAGACTGCGACCATGGATACCAACCCGAACCCACTGCCCGCCAAGCCGGCCGCCGACAGCCGCGTCACGTTCGCGAGGACCATGACGGTGTTGGATGCCAACGCGGTCGGCAACGTCCACGGGGGCGTGATCATGAAAGAGGTGGACTCCGCCGGAGGCACCGCGGCGGCTCGCCACGCGGGCCGCGTCTGTGTGACCGCCGGGATCGACGAGCTGAGCTTCAGGCAGCCCGTGCACGTCGGTGACGTCCTGACGGTGGCCGCCAGCGTCAACGCGGTCGGTCGGACCTCGCTCGAGGTCGGGGTGCGCGTCGAGGCGGAACCCTGGCAGGGCGGTGAACGGCGGCACACCACCAGCGCGTACCTCGTGTTCGTGTGCCTCGACGAGGACGGTGCACCGGTCGAGGTCCCCCCGCTGCTGGTGACCAACGAGGAGGAACGTCGACGCGAGGCGCAGGCGGGCATCCGCAGGCAGGTACGCAAGGAGCGCATCGCCCGCATCGGTTCGTGGCGTCCCGACCGTCCGCACCCGGCGTCGCCGGAGGCGTGAGCAGATCGGGTCGCGAGCGGCGCCGGTCGTGCCGGGCCGGAGGGGGCGGTGGCGGTGAGCGCCGGAGGGGGCGGATCGGCGCGTGCTGACCCGTCGACACCGACGCAGGTGCGACCGGTGCCTATCCTGCGCTGCGAGCCCCCCGGGGCTCGGCGCACAGGATGCATCGATGCCAGGAGGATCCGCACGTGAGCGAGTCGCCGTACGTGTTCGACGTCGACACCGCGGCCTTCCCCGAAGCCGTTGTGGAGCGGTCACGGGTGGTCCCGGTGGTCGTCGATTTCTGGGCGGCATGGTGTGGCCCCTGCCGCACGCTGGGACCGATGCTTCAGACCGCCGTCGACGCCCACGACGGGGCGGTGCTGCTCGCCAAGGTGGACGTCGATGCCAATCAGCCGCTGGCCCAGGCCTACGGCGTCAAGGGCATCCCCCAGGTGTTGGGGTTCCGTGACGGGCGGGCCGTCGCCCAGTTCACCGGAGTGGTACCCGCCGAACGGATCGCGACGTTCCTCGACGAGTTGCTGCCGACGGAGGCCGACCTGGCCGTTCTCCGCGCCCGTGCGGCCACCGGCGACACGGTGGAGACCGAACTGCGACACGCGCTCGAACTCGATCCCCGTCACCGGGAAGCGGCGATCGGTCTGGCGGAGCTGCTGGTCGATCACGATCCGGAGGCCGCCGTCGAGCTGGTGCGCCCGCACCGACCGGATCCGGCGGCCGAGCGGGTCGCGATCCGCGCCGAGCTCGCACGCGACGGCGGTGACGTGGGCTCCTTGGAGGACCGGCTCGCCCGGGACGGCGAGGACGGCGCGACCCTGCTGGAACTCGGCCGAGCCCTGGCCGCCCGTGGCGAACACGGCCCGGCCATCGAACGGCTGTTGGCAGCGGTCGCCCACGGCGGCCCCAGTCGCGAGCCCGCCCGTGACCAACTCGTCAAGCTGTTCGAGGTCCTCGGTGGCGACGACGAGCGGGTCCGCCAGGCCCGCCCACGTCTGGCCCGCGCCCTGTACTGAACGCCGCCGACACGCTCACGGCCAGGGGGAACGGTCCGGGTCTGCCCCCGACGAGCCCGAGAAGCTCATGCGGTCATCAGGTTCCAACCTGCCCGTAACGTGCTCGGAACAGTCCATGCGTACCGTCCGTATCGTCATCCGCCAGTGACACCACACGGAGGCATCGCCTCCGGTCAGTGACCGGCCCCGGGTCGGCCGCTGATGGACGACTGGTGGCGGCGCCACATCTCCCTCTCCCGCCGGCGCCGCTGCCAGTCGTCCTTCTCTTCACCGATCGGCCTGGATGCCATGGGCCCGGGCGTCTCAGTCGTCGTCCGCGCCCCCCTCGGGAGGGAACGCGAAGTGATCGGCGAGCAGCCGATCCCGGGTCCCGTCCGCTCGGAGCCGGGCCAGTTCATCGTCGATCAGCCGAAGCAACCCGTCGTCGCGGCCGATACCGATCGCGATCGCGTAGGTGTCGTCGGTGGGGAAGGTCTCGACCACGCTCACGCCGACCTCGGCGGCCACCCAGGCGGTGCCGGTCGGCAGATTCAACACGACCGCCTCGACGTCCCCGAGGTCGAGCGCGGCCAAGAGGTCCGTGGTGTTGTCGAGGACGACCATCTCCACGTCCTGTGGACCCTCGTCCTCGAGGAAACCCTGCGCGGCCATCCCGGCCTGGACACCGATCCGCATCCCGCCCGCGTCAGCCAACGCGATGGGAGTCGCGTCCTCGCTCATCACCAGCGACTGTTTCACCTCGTAGTAGGGCGCCGAGAACTCGAGGTGGCGCTCCCACTCGTCGGAGACGGTGAGCGCGGACGCGGCGATGTCGCACCGGCCCTCGGTGAACACGGCACCTGAGGTGATGGCTTCGAAGGCGACATCCTCGATCGAGACGTCGAGCCCCAGACCCGCCGCCACCGCCGCCACGAGGTCGAGGTCGAAACCGCCGTAGCCGGTGGCCGTCTCGGCATCCTCGAAGCTGAAGGGCGGGAGCGGCACGTCCGCGCATACCGTGAGCACGTCGTCAGCGACCAGGGTGTAGGCATCCGGATCGACCCCGGGCGCGATGGCCCCGGTGTCGTCCTGCTCGGTGGCTCCGGCCGTTTCCGAGGGCTCGGGCCCATCACCGGTACACGAGGTACTCAACAACACGACGGCCCCGACCCGAGCCCAGACCGTCCACGACCGGGACACCGCTTCAGCCGCCCAGGCGGTCGATCACTTGCTCGGCCACCTGCCGCATCGTCAATCGGCGTTCCATCGCCTGGCGCTGGACGAAACGGAACGCCTCGGCCTCCGACATGCCGTCGTGTTCCTGCAAGAGTCCCTTGGCGCGCTCGACGAGCTTGCGTGCCTCGAGTCGGCCCTGCAGGTCGTCGACTTCACGCTCGAGGCCCGACATCTCACGGAACCGGCCCGCGGCGATCTCCACGGCGGGCAACAGATCGTGCTTCTGGAACGGCTTGACGAGGTAGGCCATGGCACCGGCCCTGCGCGCCTTCTCGACCAGATCGCGCTGGCTGAAGGCGGTGAGGATGAGGATCGCGGCGAGCCGCTCCTTCGCGATCTCCTCCGCGGCCTGGATGCCGTCCATGACCGGCATCTTCACGTCCAGGATGACGAGATCGGGTGCCAACTCTCGGGTCAGGCGTACCGCCGATGCACCGTCGGCGACCTCCGCCACGACCTCGAAGCCCTCCTCCTGCAACATCTCCTTGAGGTCGAGACGGATCAGGGCCTCGTCCTCGGCGATGAGCACCCGCGTCGCCCGCGCAGGCGCCTCGGAGGCGGTGGTCGGGTCGGTCGAGGAGGTGGTCGGGTCGGTCACGTGTCATCCCTCCGCCGTGGAGCGGTCTCCAGCTCGAAGAGCCGGTCGAGTAGGCGATCGCGCTCACTGAGCAGATCATCGATCTCGCGTCTTGCGTCCTCGAACAGGGCTCGGTGCCGATCGAGGTCTGTTCTTGCGTCGCGCCATTCGCGGTCGGCCAACGGCGTCTGCGCGACGAGCTTGCGTGTTTCCGCGTCCGAAGCCACCTCGTCGAGGTGTGCCACCTGGTCGCCGAGAACGCGTTCGGTGGCACGGACCCGTCGCAACTCGTCCTGGATCCGCGTCAACCGCTCCCGCACCTTGTTGGTCTGTCGCGTGGTGGCCGTGGTGGATCCCGTCGTTCGATGGAGCGGTTCGGAGTCGTGCCGGCTTCCTGTCAGACCAGAGCGCCGACCGTGTGCGTACCCCGGGGCCCTATGCGTCGCCCGCACGGTTCCCAGACGATAGTCGTGCTGGAGATGCTCGGCCAACCAGCCTCTGAGGCGCGGTCCCGGTTCGGACCGCCCCCCCGGGAGAGGATCGGCGTCACCTCGTCGGTACCCCCGGTGGGACTCGAACCCACAAGCCACTAGGGCAGACGATTTTGAGTCGTCCCTGTATGCCAATTCCAGCACGGGGGCGTGAGGCGACGAGCGGATGCCCGCACACCAGGGCCAGAACTGTACCGCCCACCGTCTCGTCACTCACCCTCGCCCCCCGGCCGGGCCTGACGGAGGACAGGCGCGGAAGCTGCGCCTGGTCAAGCGCTCACAGTGTGCGCCCAGCGTGCGTATGGCAAGGCTGATGTGCTGCACGATGAATTTGGATGACTTCATAATTAACGAACAGGTCCAAGAGAGGACCCGGCCGCCTGGCCACGGTCGCATCCAGATGGTTACGGTCTTCGGCGCGCCGACGACCGCTGTGAGTCTCGGCTGGGGTCGCACACACCCTGAGCGCCCCGTTGCCCCCGCTACCGGCCTGCACCTCTCGTCGCGCCGCACGCACCCAGGCGATGTCACCGAAGACGGCGCACGCACACCGACCACCCGACCCCACGACGGAGGTGCCACCCAGTGGCGTTCCTGGAGTACCTCGCGGACCCGTCCACCCAGCGGTCGTTACTGGAGCAATCGGGCGAGCACCTGTTCCTGACCCTGGTCCCCGTCGCGATCGCGATCGTGCTGGGCGTGGGTCTCGGGATCTGGGCGCACCGTGTCCCCGCCCTCAGCCGGACGATCGTGGGAGCCACCTCGACGGTCCTGACGATCCCCTCGTTGGCGCTGTTCGCGATCTTCGTGCCGCTGGTCGGTATCGGCAACACCGCTCCGATGATCGCGCTGACGCTCTACGCGCTGCTGCCGATCGTACGCAACACGGTGTCCGGGCTGTACTCGGTGGACAATGCCGTGGTGGAGTCCGCGAAGGGCATGGGTATGGGCGCCACCAAGCGCTTGGTGAAGATCGAGCTCCCCAACGCCTGGCCGGTGATGTTGGCCGGAATCCGGGTCGCGACGCTGTTGACCATCGGTATCGCCGCCATCGCGGTGCTGGCAGGCGGAGACGGGCTCGGAACCGAGATCTTCCGGGGCCTGCGTCGCATCGGTTCGGCCGGAGCGTTCGAGTCCCTGCTGGGCGGGACGCTCGCCGTCGTGGTCCTGGCACTGCTCATCGACCTGGCTTATCTGGCCATCGGTCGCCTGACGATCCCTCGAGGTATCCGTGAGTGACATCATGATCGAGCTCAAGGAGCTCACCAAGCGCTACCCGGGGACCGAGACGCCTGCGGTCGACCGGTTGACCATGGAGATCCCCCGCGGAGAGATCGTGGTGTTCGTCGGTCCGTCCGGGTGTGGGAAGACCACCAGCCTCAAGATGATCAACCGGATCATCGAACCGACCTCCGGGCAGATCATCCTCGACGGCGAAGACGTCACCGACGTCAACCCCGACCAGCTCCGACGGCGCATCGGCTACGTCATCCAGCAGATCGGGCTGTTCCCGCACGTCACGATCGAGGACAACGTCGCGACCGTGCCCAACCTGCTCGGTTGGGACCGGGATCGGACCAAGGCGCGAGTGGACGAACTGCTCGACGTCGTCGGACTCGACCCGGACGTCTACCGCAACCGCTACCCGAAGGAGCTCTCCGGTGGACAGCGCCAGCGCGTCGGCGTCGCAAGGGCGCTGGCGGCCGACCCGCCGGTGCTGCTGATGGACGAACCGTTCGGCGCCATCGACCCGATCACCCGCACCCGCCTGCAGAACGAGTTCCTCCGCCTGCAACAGGAGTTGAAGAAGACCATCTGCTTCGTCACCCACGACATCGACGAAGCCATCAAGATGGGCGACCGCATCGCGATCCTCCAGGAACGATCCATCCCGGCCCAGTTCGCCACCCCCGAGGAGATCCTCACCCAGCCGGCGAACGACTTCGTCGCGGACTTCGTCGGCTCCGGCTCGACGCTCAAGCGCCTGAAGCTGACCCGCGTCCGCGATGTGAACATCACCACCGACGCCCTGCTCGGCCGCATCGACGAGGACAAGCACGTCCTTCGCCAGCGTCTCCAGGAATCGGACTGGACCGCCATGCTGCTGCTCGATGCCGAGAAGCGTCCGTCCCGGTGGCTGCGCGCTCCCGACTTCCTCCACGACCGACCGGTGGCCGAGATGGGCCTCCCGGCACGAGCGATGATCGAACCCCAGGCGACCTTGTCGGATGCGCTCGAGGAGATGCTGCTCGGCTCGGCCGGGGTCGCGATCGTGGTCGACGGCCGTGGAGCGTTCCAGGGGATCCTCGACGTCGACGACATCATCACCTCGATCCAGACGATGCGGGATGCCAACGCCGAGTTCTACCGCGCCTCGAAGCTGATCGATCCGGCAACGGCGATCGCCTGATGGCGGTCTCGACTGCTCCTCAGGAGCTCGATCAGGAGGCCGCGGCGCTCGGGCGCTCCGAGGACGCGGCGGCCACCAAGCGGGCGAAGCGTGGCAAACTCGTGCGCTACCTCGCGATGCCGGGCTTCCTGCTGCTGTTGAACATCGCCACGTTCCTGTGGCTCAGCGGTCAGGACCTCGACTCGATCGAGCGGCGCACCCTGACCGCCGACAACCTGATCGGCAAGGCGCAGGAACACGTGTGGCTGACCTTGCTGTCGACCACGTTCGTGCTGCTACTGGCCATCCCGTTCGGGATCCTTGCGACCCGCCCCAGATACCGGCGGTTCGCGCCCGGCATCATCGGGCTCGGAAACGCCGGTCAGGCCATCCCCTCGTTCGGCATGCTCGCGTTGCTGTTCTACCTGTTCCGGGTCACTCCCTGGCTGCCGAGCACGGGCACCCTGCCGGTGGTCGTCGCCCTCGTCGGGTATTCGTTCCTGCCCATCCTGCGCAACACCATGGTCGGACTCGATCAGGTCGACCGCAGCGTGCTCGAAGCCGGTCGCGGCATGGGTATGTCGGAACGTCGCGTCCTACGCCGCATCGAACTCCCCCTGGCCGTGCCGGTCATCCTGGCCGGCATCCGCACCGCACTGGTGCTCAACGTGGGCACCGCGACCCTGGCGTTCCTGTTCGGTGGTGGCGGCCTCGGCGACGTGGTCTACAACGGCCTGTCGCTGCGCCGTATCCCGATCACGATCGTCGGCGCCGTGCTCGTCGCCACCCTCGCACTGCTGGTCGACTACATCGCCTCACTCATCGAGGAGAAGCTCACCCCGAAGGGTCTGTGACCGCCACAGCGCCTGCCGCGAACCCGCATGCGCGCTGGCAGCCCGGTTCCCGGCCCGTGCGACCACGCTTCGACCATCTCCCCGGTGCTCCATCCCGGTACTCCACCTACGACCACGGTAGTATCCACCCCACGTTCGCTCTGTCCCCCAGCCACGATCGAAAAGGATGTCCGTGATCGGACAACGCAAACTCAGGTTCATCGGCGGCCTCGCCGCCGTCGCCATGCTCGCCTCGGCCTGCGGAGGCAACGGCGACGGCGCTGCCAGCGGCGACGACATCCCCTCGGGCGGTGACGTCACCCAGCTCGACCTCGGGGTCATCTACGGCGCCGTGGCCGACCGCGACCCCTGCAACTTCGGCGAGGTGTTCACCACCGACGGGCGCATCTCCGCGCTCGACCTCGTGGTGCTGGAGGACGACCAGAACTTCTTCCCGCTCTACAACGTCTCGCCGGTGTTCACGCAGGACTCCTACGAGCCCTACGCCGACGAGTTGGATGCGCTGTACGCGCCGGTGACCGAGGCGCTGACCCAGGAGACGATGACCGAGCTGAACGCCCGCGCGTCCGCCGACGGCGAACGCGAACAGGACGTGGCTCAGGACTTCCTCGAGTCCAACGACCTGCTGCAGGGTGACGGTTCGCTCGATGGCGCCGAGTTCACCGTCGGCTCCAAGGACTTCGACGAGCAGCTGATCCTCGGCTACATCGCCCTGGCACTGCTCGAGGACGCCGGCGCGACCGTGAACGACGAGGTCAACGTGGGTGGTACCGACACCACGCGTGCGGCACTCGAATCCGGCGACATCGACACCTACTGGGAGTACAACGGCACCGCGTGGATCTCGTTCTTCGGCGAGACCGACCCGATCCCGGACCGCATGGAACAGTACGAAGCGGTTGCCGAGCGTGACCTGGAAGAGTCCGGCCTCGTCTGGCTCGACCCGGCCCCGTTCAACAACACCTACGGCCTCGCGATGTCCTCTGAGGCCTACGAGGAGCTGGGGACCGACTCGATCTCCGACCTCGTCGACCTGATCGCGGAGAACCCCGACGCGGCGACCCTGTGCGTCGAGGCGGAGTTCAACGTGCGTGACGACGGCCTTCCGGGCCTCGAAGAGCACTACGGCTTCCAGATCGGCTGACCTGCCGATCGCGCTAGCCACGACGACGCCCCCGCATCCGTGCGGGGGCGTCGTCGTGTGCGGGCCGGCCGTCTCCAGCGTCGTCCGGACCCGGCGCCCGGCGAGGTCGGCAGCGGGTGTCCATGAAGCTGTGGGCATCAGCGCCGGAAGTCGGGGTGGCTGACCTGCTTGAGCAGGGCCTCACGCATGGGGGTGTCCAGTGCCGAGGTGGTGCCGCAAGTCGGGCGAGATGTCCGGTCTGACCTGCAGGCTTGTCCGGATGGTTGCCTTCGGCCGGGAGTTGGGCACCATGCTGAAGGCCCGGAATCGACCGGGAGGCTGACGATGGAGCCAGTGTTCCTCTCGGAATGGGGCATGGCCGTGATGGGGCATGGCCGTCGCTGTGGTCCTGTGGGCCGGCGCCGGCCTGGGGCTGCTGGCCGTCATCGCAGCTGTCGTGCGTCCCTCGCAGCAGCGGAGGTCGTTGCTGGTTGCTGCTCTGCTGTTCGTCCCCATCGGGGTCTTCGGCATCTCGTCGATCGGGGCGGCCTTCTTGGTGGCTGCCGTCATCTGCCTGGCGTTCGCGGCATCCGGTGGACGGTCGAAGAGCGCGAACCGGGCGTAGGCCCTCAACCGCCTGAGGCTCCGTCGATCGGGGCCTCCGAGTGCTGCGGCGTCCTGCCGACGGCCGACCTCCCTGCCTGGCCATCAACCCGGCACGTGCGATTCCCCCCTCCACGAAGCGGGGCGCGCGGCCGGCTGGATCGTCCTTCGCGGCCGCGACGGGTCACGACCGCTCGCACCCGCTCGGTTGCCCGCCCTCCGAGGCTTCCCGGTGCGCCTGTTTGGCCGCCCGGGAGCCACGTGCGACCGAGATCACGGAGAGGCCAAGGGAGATCGCGGCCACACCGACCAGGAAACCGACCCTCCACGCCGAGGGCACGACCAGCACTCCGCCTGCGGCGGCGAGGAGGACGATGCCTGTGGCGAGCATCCCCCCGCCACCTGATCTCTGCGCGGCCCGCCACGCGACGTCTGACACCAGGGTCGCGGGGGTGCGGATGCCGGGGCCGTCGCGGGAGAACCAGTCCCGGAGGGCTCCCCAGCCGGCCCACGTGGTGACGATCCCGATGATGGAGAGCGCGAGAGCGGCCTGGATCGCCTGGCTCATGTCACGACCTCGAAGGGTGGCTTCGGTCCAGCAGGGGCTCGGGTGCGGCGAGGGGCTCGGTCGTTCCCAGCTGAGGGCGGACGCTGCGGAGCCCCAGACGGGAAGACGAATCCACCCTATCGGCGAGGTCGGCAGCGGGTGCCGGTCGTGTCCACGGCTCCGTTGACAAGGGAGGGCCGGCCCCATGTGGCTTCGCTCGGGAGAGCCAGCGTCGGCCCCACGAGCGTGTTGCGCCGGTTGCCCGACAAGGGCTCCGGCATGCGGTTCTTCGTCTGCGGTCTCAGCGGGTCCGGGTCGATGGCCATCGGTGCCGGATCCGCCGCCGTCGACCGCCCCGAGGTTCCAGGGTCCCGGCGGAGACACCGAGGGTTGGCTGCTCGACGTAGGGTGGGGGTCGTGCGAGGGGACGTGATGGTGGTGCGCGATCTGTGGGCAGGTGCCGATGTTCGGTGGAGCGGCCCGGAGGCCGTGCGGCGCGGTGTCCGGCTCCATCCCGACGACCGCGCCGTCGTTGTCGATCCGGGACGCCACCGGGTGGGCTCGTTCAGTTCGCTGTACCACCCGGCGGGGACGCGGCCACCGCGGCCACGCCGTGGTGTCACGATCCGGCTGGCCGAGGGCGGCGAGGTGACGGTGGCGCGCAAGCACCTCGAACTCATCGCGCCGGACCATCCGCTGGCGCCCGAGCCCGACGGCACCCCGGCCGCCTGGTGGCTCGAACAGCTGGAGCCGTGGGGTCGAGAAGCCCTGCCGGTGAGCTCGCTGGTCCCCTCCGGCTTCCGGTCGGTCTGTCAGGTGTTGCATCCCTGGTGGGGACCCGATGCCGTACCGACGAGCTGGCGCTCGCTTGCCCGACAGCTCGACTTCCCCAGCGTCACGGCCTTGGACGCCACCCGCGAGATGTTCTCGATCCGAGCCGCCGAGGACGCCGGCTACTCGTCATCGCCGGGCGAGCCGGACATGGGTACCGCCGAGACCCTCGTCGAGATCCTGGCCGGGCACACGACGAGCCCCGAGGACGCCTTCGTGGCGGTGTGGGAGGGCTGGGGTGACGTTCCCCCGCAGCGGTTCCCCGGCGCCGCCCGCCTCGACACCCAGGCGCGTGGACACTTCCTGCTGCGGGGGCCACTTGCTGGCGTACTCCGTTCCGTGGACGTATCGAGCTACGACCGGCCTGCCGCGGGGCTGTGGTGGCCGGCGGACCGGGCATGGTTCGCCGCGACCGAGATCGAGTTCGAGTGGACCTTCGTCGCCGGCGATCAGGCGCTCATCGATCGGCTGCTCACCGACGACCGCCTCGAGGTGGCCCAGACCACGTTCGACGCCGCGGCCAATCTGGCCGCCGAACCGAGCTGACCGACGACCTCGGATCCGGTACTACTCGGCCCGGGAGTTCCACACGCCCGCTGCCGTCGACAAGCGCACGCAGCTCAGTCTCCGGGGTCGAACGACGCGTGGGAGGCAGGTCGGGTGTGGCGACTCCGGCCCATGCGCCGTGCCGGGCCGGCCGGCAGCTTCTCGGTGAGGTGTGGTCGACCATCGCTGCGCGGTGGGATCAGCCGGGCGGGTCGGGCCGGAGTTTGGCCCGGAGTCGGGCCACCGTGTTGAGGGTCCGGGTGGTCCCGCGGCCGAGCGCCCGCTCGACCGCCTTGACGTTGAGCGCGCTCGTCGAGATCCCCGCCGCCGGCAGCCAGTACCACTCCCGCCCGATCACCTGCACACGGTCCTGGTCGGTGGCGTGCGCCATCGCTTCGGCGACGCCGCCCGGACCCGGTTCGTCCCGTAGGAAGGTCACCTGCAGCTTGCCGCCGGTGGCCGCAACGACATCGGGCGGGAACGGCTCGCAGCCGACGATCTCTGTCACCTCGGCGGCTGTGCGCACGAAGACCTCGACCGCGAACCCGAGCGAGCCGTGCAACGCCGCTTCGACCCGACGTTCGAGGTCCTCGCAACCCGCCGCGCCCTCGGTGCTCGCGGTCGCGAAGGTCACGTTGCCGCTGGCGAGGAAGCTGGTGACCTCCTGCATCCCCAGCGTCTCGAACGGGGCACACAGCTGCCGGCCGGTGACACGGCGGCCACCGATGTTGATCCCCCGCAAGAACGCCGCGTAGCGGTTGTCCGCGCTGTCCGGCCCCGATCCGGCGGTCATGCCTCCAACTCGCGGAAGTAGTACAGCGCGCGCTCGTCGGATCCGGGTTCGGTCGCCGCGAACCCGTGCCGCTCGTAGAACCGTCGCGCGTCGAGGTCGCCCTCATCCACACCGATCTCGATCAGCGAGACCGAACGCTCCGCCGCCTCGGCCAGGAGCAGGCCGATCACCCTCGAGCCGAGCCCACGTCCTCGCAGGCCCGGGACGACGTACAGTTCGTCGAGCAGCGCCACCGGCCCCGGATACCACACGTTGGGTCGCAGGGTGACCAGCGCGAGAGCGACCGCCGGTGTCCCGGCCAGGATCGCGAACGTCTCCTCACCGGCCAGCAGGTCGCGCAACCGCGATGTGAGCACGTCGACGCCCGGGGTGGGCGTATCGAACTCGACGTTGAAGTCGTGCAGCAACCCGGCCACGTCCCCGGCGTCTGCGGCAGACGCCGACCGCGGCTGCCAGTCATCGTCCGAGCTCACGTGCCACCTCCGTGAGGGCGGCTCCGGCACCGACCGGGACAGCGGCAGCAGCCCGCCGGATCGCTCGGCAACGGGCCGGGCAGGCGGACGCCATCAGCGGCGGCTGTGCATGGCGGCGGTCATCGTCACCGGCTGGCCGTCCGGCGTCCGTCCCGCTGCCAGCGACCCGTACTCCGCCGTTCCCAGGCCGTGGAGCGCGATGCGACCGGCCTCGTCGGCATGGACAGCCCACCCGAACCGCTTCCCGAGATCGCTCGCCCGCAGACAGGCACGCGGCTTGGCGAAGTAGTCCACCCAGGCGACGTCGCGTTCCTCCGTGGGGATCCCCTGTCGATCAGCCCAGACGGTGAAGATCACCTCGGACGACCGGTACCGGTACGGGTGCGGCGCGACCAACCCGTAGCTCGCCGACGCCACGGTCGGTCCCTGCGCCCGCGGCACGGGAACGACCCCACAGGTCGCTGCCGTGTCCGGAGCGACGGCTATGAACGTGTCCGTGTAGTCAACGCTCTCCATCTCCGCACCATAGTCAGCCCGTGCGACGGCAGCGCACGGAAGATCGCGCCCGAGCGATGCCGCCCACGCAGCTCGCAGCCTGCGTCCGCGCCACGGGATCGCTGCACTCCTCATCCGTGCACGGTCGTCGCCGGGACGCCGTTGACGTCACGAGGTACGGGCCCGCCCCGGAGCCACGACGTCGGTGCGGGCCGGGAGGTCGTCGTCACGGGTCAGCCACCAGCAGGCGGTTGCGATCAGGGCGGCCTCGGCGGCCAGGCCGAGCCAGGCGACCGGTCCGAGCACGAGCCCCACGTCGCCCATCCCCATCGCCCGGACGAGTGACTCCGAGAGCCGCGGTACCAGCAGCACCAACACCACCACCCCCGCCGTCCCGCGCGGCAACCGGGCTGCCCAGCTCAGCAACCCGGCCATGACCACCAACTGCGCCAGCATCGCCAGGTCCAACCCCTCCAGGCTCACGAGGATCGCGAGGGGGAACAACACCCCGTGCATCGACACCAGCGTCGCACCGACCGGCAGCAACACGACGGCGCCGAGCACGACGAACGGCGAGGGCACAACACGGTCCCATCGCCACCGGTCCACATCACGCAAGCCCCAGGCAGCGGCCCCGGCGCCCACCAGCAACAGCTGCGAGGCGAGGTGCAGGACCATGAGGCTGGTCCCGTCTTCGGGTGGCCGCGACGACGCCAGGAGATAGCCCAGATACAGGATCGCCGGTAGCCCGATCAGCGCAGCCGTCACCAGGACCGCAACGCCCCCGGGACGGCGTCGCGCAACGAGCACGGCCCCGATCACCGGGATGGCCGCAGCGATGATCGAGGCACCGACAGCCGACACGGCTTCACGCCATGACGGGGTCGCGGACCACCAACCCACGACCTGCGCGACGACGATCGACACCCCGGCAGCGGCCGCAAGGCCGATCGCGATGGTCCGACGCTCCATGGCAGCCCCCCGTCGCAGCTTCCCACTTCCCAGGACGCCAATCTACAGCCACACCTCCCCCGCCCCTGCTCGCGCAGCCCGACAGCCGCCTGGCGTTCGAGGAGAGGTCCACCTGGACGATCGTGGAGGTCTCGCCGCTACCCCTGGACAACGCACGCCGCGGCACCGACCATCGATCCCACCCGAACCACCGCTGACGACGGAGGGCTCCTCCATGCGCACCAGCGCCGCAGCCATCGGCACCGTGGCCTTCGCCGCAACGGTCCCCGCGACGGTCGTCGGGGTGATCCCCCGGTGGTTGGCGCAGGGACGCGAACCACCACCGGCGCCCCCCGCCCGACGCCACCTCGGCTCGGCCCTGTGCGCCGCTGGACTGCCGCTGGTCGCCGATGCCTTCACCCGGTTCGTCCGCGCGCGGGGAACGCCGGCCCCGATCGCCGAGACCGAGGAGCTGGTGACCAGCGGGCCCTACCGGTGGATGCGAAACCCCCAGTACGTCGGCGTGATCGCGACGGTTGCGGGCCAGGGCCTGCGGTGGAACAGCCCTCCGGTGCTCGCCTATGCCGGCTACCTCGCCGTGGCGTTCCACACCTGGGTGCGGGTGTACGAGGAGCCCCGGCTGCATGAGCGCTTCGGGGCGGCCTACGAGCGCTACACCGCCAGCGTTCCCCGCTGGCCACAACCCCTACCCCGCTGACCCGTTCCGGTCGCCGGCAGCACAGCGACCCGCTGAGCGTCGCTCGCCGACCCCTGCCGCAGCAGGTCAGCCGCCACCCGAACTCAGCGCTCGGCGACGCCGGCACGCAGCTCGCGCACGAGCGCCGCGACGCGATCGGGCGCCCCAGAGGGGTCTCCCTCACCGGCGGCCCGCACGATCGACGAGCCGACGATCACCCCGTCGGCGTAACGCGCCACCTCGGCGGCCGATGCCCGGTCGCGCACGCCGATGCCCACCGCCACGGGGAGATCGGTGTGGGTCCGGACCCGTTCGACCAGCGGCCGGGTCAGGGCCGCGGACACCGACTTGACGCCGGTCACCCCCATCAGCCCGGTCGCATAGACCCACCCGCTCGAACGACGACCGATGGCCTCGAGCCGCTCGTCGGTCGACACCGACGAGGCGAGGAACACCGTCGCGAGGCCGCGCCGCGTCGCCTCGGTGAGCCAGCCCTCGGCCTCCGAGATGGGCAGGTCGGGCAGGATCACGCCGGCCAGCCCCGCCTCCGCCAGCTCGTCGGCGAACCGCGCGTAGCCACGCGTGTCGGCGATGGTCACGTAGGTCATCGCCAACGTCGGGACCTCGAGGTGGCGCAAACTCGCGATCATCTCGAGCTGATCGGTGACGGTGGTCCCCGCCTCGAGCACATGCTGGTTGGCGGCCTGGATGACCGGACCGTCCATCATCGGATCCGAGAACGGGATCCCGACCTCCAGGATGTCGGCGCCGGCATCCACCGCGGCCTCGAAGCACGCCTTCGACAACGCGGCGTCCGGGTAGCACGCGGTGAGATACACGATCAGCGCGGCCCGGTCCTCGGTCTTCGCGCGGGCGAAGGCCTCGGCGATCCGGGCGGATCCGTCGAGCGAGGTGGCCGGGGTCACGGCTGCAGCTCGGTTCCCGCCGCACCGCCCGGCTCCACGGTGGCCTCGCCGTGGCCGTCCTGGACGCCCGGGCTCGCGGCACCGAACGCCTTGGCCACGCCCACGTCCCACCCGGCGACCTCGACGACCTCGTCGACGTCCTTGTCACCACGGCCGGACATCGTCAGCACGACCCGTGCACCGTCGCCGAGTTCGGCCTTGCCGTGGCGCAGCAGCCACCCCACCGCATGGGCCGGCTCGAGGGCCGGGATGATGCCCTCCAGCTCCGAGGTGCGCCGGAAGCCGTGCAACGCGTCCTCGTCGGTCGCCGAGAGGTAGGTCCCCCGCCCGGTCGAGGCGAGCCAGGCGTGCTCCGGACCGACCCCGGGGTAGTCGAGGCCCGCGGACACGGAGTGTGCCGGCAGGACCTGGCCGTCGTCGTCGACGAGCGCGATCGAGCGCGAACCGTGCAGGACCGCTTCGCGACCCTCGGAGATGGTCGCCGCGGACCGGCCCGATCCGACGCCCTCCCCCGCGGCCTCGATGCCGATGATGCGCACCTCCGGCACCTCGATCCACTCGGCGAACGAGCCGATCGCGTTGGAACCGCCGCCGACGCAGGCGATCACGGCATCCGGGATCCCCCCCGCCTGGGCGGCGAACTGCTCGGTCGACTCGATGGAGATGATCTTCTGCAGCTCGCGCACGATGGTCGGGAACGGGTGGGGCCCCATCGCCGAGCCGATCAGGTAGTGCGTCGAGTCCACGTTGGTGACCCAGTCGCGCATCGCCTCGTTGATGGCGTCCTTGAGCGTGCGAGTACCGCTCTCGACCGGGACGACGGTCGCGCCGAGCAGTTGCATGCGCACCACGTTGAGCCGCTGGCGACGGCAGTCCTCGGCACCCATGTAGACCACGCACTCGAGGCCGAACAGGGCCGCGGCGGTCGCCGTGGCGACCCCGTGCTGTCCCGCGCCCGTCTCGGCGATCACGCGGGGCTTGCCCATGCGGCGGGTCAGGAGCGCCTGGCCGACGACGTTGTTGAGCTTGTGGGAGCCGGTGTGGGCGAGATCCTCGCGCTTCAGCCAGACCTCCACCCCCGCCTCCTCCGACAGGCGCGACGCCAGGTACAGCGGGGTCGGGCGGCCGCCGTAGTTGCGACGCAGGTCATCGAGTTCGGCCTCGAACGCCGGGTCGGCCTGTGCGTCGTGCCAGGCCCCGACCAGCTGCGTCAGCGCGCCCGAGAGCGCCTCCGGGACGTATTGGCCGCCGAAGCGACCGAAGTACCCTTCCCGGGCGGTTTCGAGCTCGGGCGATCCGGACAGCGAGGTGGTGCTCACAGTGCCTCCGTCGTGGACGGTTCGTGGACGGCGTGCGGGGCGGTGGGGCGCGCAGACGGGTGCGACACCGGGGTGGTCGGGTCGTCGGCCCTATCGGTCGGTTCGGGTCCCACCCCCTCGTTGGGCTGCCCGTCGGTCGAGCGACCGGCCTCGACCAGGTCACGCACCGCCGCCGCCGGATCGTCGGCCCGTACCAGGGTCTCGCCCACGAGTACGGCGTCCGCGCCCTGGCCTGCGGCCCGGGCGACGTCGTCCGCGCCCCGGATGCCGGACTCGGCGACGGCCAGGACCCCGTCACGGAGCTGCGCCCGGAGCCGGACGAAGGCGTCAGGGTCGAGCTCGAAGGTGCGGAGGTCGCGGGCGTTGACCCCGACGATGGTCGCTCCGATGCGTTGTGCGGCGGCGACCTCGGAGGCGTCGTGGACCTCGACGAGCACATCCAGCCCGGCTGCCAGCGCTTCGTCGTGCAGCAACGCGAGGGTGGGTTCGTCCAGCGCCGCCACGATCAACAACACCGCGGCAGCGCCCGCCGCCCGCGCCTCCCAGATCTGGTAGCGGTCGACGACGAAGTCCTTGCGCAACGCCGGGACCCGCAGCGCCGCGACATCGGCCAGGTCCCCGAGGCTGCCCTTGAAGCGATCGGGTTCGGTCAACACCGACACGGCGGCGGCGCCTCCGTCGATGTAGGCGCGTGCCTGCGCGGTCGCGTCGAGATCCGGGGCGATATCGCCCTTGGACGGCGACGCCCGCTTGACCTCGGCGATGACCGCGACGCCCGGACCGGTGAGCGACGAGCCGAACGGTGTCCCCACGGGCGCGGCGACCGCGCGTTCACGCAGCGCACCCAGGGGTTCGCGGTCTCGCGCGGTCGAGACCCGTCGGTGTGCGCCGACGAGGAGCTCATCGAGGTAGGTACTCAGCGTGGTCTCGGTTCGAGATCGTTGCGGGACGGGTGCTTTGGCCGACGTCGCCGGGGTGGAGGGTCACCGCTCTGGCATCGCGTGGGGCGATGGTACGGCGCCGATCAGCTCCGGAGGGCCTCCGCGGCGGCGATCGCCGCGAGCATCGCCCTCGCCTTGCTCCGGGTCTCGGCTTCCTCCGCCGCGGGCTTGGAGTCGGCGACGATCCCAGCCCCGGCCTGTACGTGTGCCACGCCGTCCTTCAGCACCACCGTACGGATGGTGATGCACGTGTCGAGGTTGCCGGCGAAGTCGACGTAACCGACCGCCCCGGCGTAAGGACCCCGGCGCGTCGGCTCCAGGTCGTCGATGATCTGCATCGCCCGGACCTTGGGCGCTCCCGAGACGGTCCCGGCCGGGAACACCGCGCGCAGCACGTCCACGGGTCCGAGTTCGTCGCGGAGGGTTCCGGTCACCGCGCTCGAGAGGTGCATGACGTGGCTGTAGCGTTCGACCTGCATCATCTCACCGACGCGCACCGTCCCCACATCGCACACGCGCCCCAGGTCGTTGCGCGCCAGGTCGACGAGCATGACGTGTTCGGCACGTTCCTTCGCGTCGGCGATCAGACTGCGCTCGTGCTCCCGGTCCTCCTGGGGTGTCTCACCACGCGGTCGGGTCCCTGCGATCGGCCAGGTCTCGACCTGTCGGTCCTGGAGCTTGACCAGCGCCTCGGGCGACGATCCCACGATCTGCGCGTCGCCGAGGTCCAGCAGGTAGAGGTACGGGGAGGGGTTGATCACCCGCAGGACCCGGTACAGGTCGAACGCGCTCGCCTGGGTCTCGACCGAGAAACGCTGGCTCACCACCGTCTGGAAGGTGTCGCCGGCACGGATGTGTTCCTTGACCGTCTCGACCATCGCCTCGTACTCACCGCCCCCGAGGTTCGAGGGCGCGTCGGGTGGGGCGATGCGCTCCGGCGGCGCGACCGGACGCAGCGGCATCCGGGTGGCCGAGAGCCGCTCCACGACCTCGTCGGTGGCGGCCAGCGCGTTCGCGTACCGGGAACGCAACTCGGCCGCGTCATCGGTGTCGCCCACCACCACGTTGGTGACGACGGTCAGGACCTGTCGAAGATGGTCGAGGGCGACGACGTGTCGGGGGAACAGCAACTGCACATCGGGCATGCCGAGATCGTCGCGCCCGGTGTCGGGGATGCGCTCGATCTCGCGGATCACGTCGTAGCCGAGGTAACCGACCGCGCCGCCGTGAAGCGGCACCTCGGCGAGCGGCGGCGCGCGGTAGGCCTCGATGATGGCGGCCACCGCGTCGAGCGAACCCGCCGCATCGCGGGCCGATGCCGGTGGCTCGCCCTCGAAGGTGACGACGCCGTCCCGGCCACGCAGGATCAGGAACGGATCGAAGCCCACGAAGGAGTGGCGTCCCCACCGTTCACCGTGCTCGGCCGACTCCAGCAGGAAGCTCGGCCCGTTCCCCGCGAGCTTCGCGTAGACCGACAGGGGGGTCTCCAGATCGGCGAGCACCTCCCGCCACACCGGCACCACACCGTGTTCGGTCGCGAGCTGGAGGAACTCGTCCTCGGATGGTGACGTCAACGGACGACTCCTGGCGGGGCGGCGGGTGGGAACGGACCGGGGCGGCGGGTGGGAACGGACCGGGGCGGCGGGTGGGAACGGACCGACAGGCTAGGTCGCCGGTGGCGGTGCGGCGTCGACGGGCGATCCATCGGCACCGTCGGGCAGGCGACGGTGGAAGCACGAGCGTTGCCCGGTGTGGCAGGCCACCCCGTCTCCCTGCTGATCGACCAGCACCAGCAACACGTCACCATCACAGTCGACGCGCAGATCGAGGACTCGCTGGGTGTTTCCGGAGGTGGCTCCCTTGTGCCACTGCTCCTGCCGCGACCGGCTGTAGAAGACCGCTTCACCGAGCTGAAGCGTGCGCTCGATGGCCGGTGCATCCATCCAGGCGACCATGAGTACCTCGCCAGTATCATGCTGCTGGACCACCGCCGGGATCAGGCCGCGGTCGTCGAAGGCGAGCACGTCGAGCTGGTCGTCGGTGAGCACCTCAAGGCCTTCCATCGTGTAGGCGAGCAGCGGTACAAGCGAACGATCCGCCCGTGCAACACCTCATCCCGCCACATGCCGTGGCGGGGCTCCCCCACCGACCGTCACCTGCAGGCTCGTGCGCTATCGGCTCGGCAGCCTACCGGCGGACCTGTACCTCCAACCGGTAGGCCGATACGTTCCACCAGCTCCCCTCTTCGTCCATCGGAGGACGTTCCGTGACCAACCCCGCCGCCTGGCACCCCGATCCGACCTCCGCCCATGAGTACCGGTGGTGGGACGGCACGCGTTGGACCGAGCACGTCGCCGACGGTGGTCAAGCTTCCGTCGATCCGTTGCCGGGTGCCACCGAGCCCGGTGCGACCTCGACGGCCGCCGCCCAGGGCGACAGCGACGCCGAGGGGACGGGGAGCTCCGCCGACAGCGCATCGACGACGTCGGCAACTGACGAGGCCGCCGCCGGCTCATGGCAGCAACCCGGGTCGGACGATCCCGCCGCGACCGCCGGGCAGCCGGTACAGGACCACCAGCAGAGCTGGCAGCAGCCGGAACAGTCCTGGCAGCAGCCAGCCGATCAGGGCGCAGGCGGCGCCGGGGGCCAGCCGCCGGCCTGGCAGCAGACCCCGGCATGGTCGCAGCCCGGGGGCCAGCAGCCGGCGGCGACGGGCAGCAACGGCATCGCCATCGCCGCGATGGTCATCGGCATCGTGGCCATCCTGATCTCCTGGATCCCGATCCTGGGTGCCTTGGCGGGCATCCTGGCGCTCGTGCTCGGGTTCATCGGGCGGGGCAAGTTCAAGAAGACACCGGCCGTCGGCGGGAGTGGTCCGGCGATCACCGGCATCGTCACCGGGATCCTGGCGACGCTGATCTCCGTGGCCGTCACCATCGCGCTGTTCGCGTTCGGCGCCACGTTCATGGGCAGCTTCGAGACCTACGAGGAATGCCTGGAACGGGGCGGAACCCCCGAGGAGTGTCAAGAGGAACTCGAACGCGATGTCCTGGATCGCATCGGACAATGAGACAGGCGGCCCCCGCCCGCCTCAGCGGACGGTGCCGCGCACGACGACGCTCGCCCTGCCGACCCGGAGCCGAGCTTGCGCTGTCCAGTCTGTGACATCGACACCGAGGTCGCGCTCGGGCCACCGCGTGAGGTGACCGTGGGAACGATCGGCGCCGCCGTCGAACGGCGCCCGTTGGTTCGGTGCCATGACGCCACGCCCGCGGACGTGGTCGGTGCCGCCATGGAAGCCGTCGATGCCTCGGTGCCACGCGCGCGTTCCCGCCTGCTGCGCGCCGACGTGTGCCGATCCTGCGGCAGCGGCCTGACCATGCCCGTGCGCCGGACGGCTCGGACGGTGACCGTCGAGGATCCCCGGATGCCGATCGTGACGCTGCACCTCGACCTCCCCATGACCCGGTGCGGCGAGTGCGGGGTCGATCAGGTGCCTTCTCGCTCCCACGAGGACCTGACGGTGGTCATCCCCGCGCTGTTCGCTTCACCCGAGGAGCCGGACGCCGTCGGCCCGACCTGACCGGCCGGGCCGGCCATCAGGCGCGACGCTGACCATCAGGCGCCTCGCCGAGCCACCTGCACGGACCGCACCGTCGTCGGGCAGCCCCATCAGGTCTGACGGATGATGATCCCGCGAGCGGCCATCTCGCGTTTGACCTCCGCGATCCGAAGCTCGCCGAAGTGGAAGATCGATGCCGCCAGCACCGCTGACGCGCGGCCCTCGATCGCCGCAGCCGCCATGTGAGCGGCGTCCCCCGCACCACCGGATGCGATCACCGGGATGTCGACGGCGTCCGTGACGGCCCGTAGCAACTCGAGGTCGAAGCCGGACTTCGTGCCGTCCCGGTCCATGGAGGTCAGCAGGATCTCACCGGCGCCGAGCGAGGCCGCCCGCGCGCACCATGCGACGGCGTCCTGACCGGTGGGCGTGCGACCCCCGTGGATGACGACCTCCCACCCACGCGCAGGGTCGGCGGCCGCTCGGCGACGGGCGTCCACGGCCACGACCACCGATTGGGATCCCACGGCCTCAGCGGTCTCGGCGAGCAGTTCCGGCCGTCCGACGGCGGCGGTGTTGAACGCGATCTTGTCGGCACCGGCGTGCAGCATCCGCCGGGCGTCGGCGACGGTGCGCATCCCCCCGCCGACGGCGAACGGGATGGAGACCTCCTCGGCGGTCCGGGCCACCATGTCGAGCGTGATGTCCCGGCCCTCGTTGGAGGCGGTGATGTCGAGGAAGACGAGTTCGTCGGCGCCTTCGCGGTCGTAGGCGCGGGCCAGCTCGACCGGATCACCGGCGTCGCGCAGCTCGACGAACTTGACCCCCTTGACGACCCGGCCCTCGGCGACGTCGAGGCAGGGCACCACCCGCACCGCGAGTCGGTCGGCGGCCGTCACGACGGGTGGTCCGCACCGACCGCGGTCAGTGCCTCTCCGAGCCCGAACGCGCCGCTGTAGAGCGCCTTGCCGACGATCGCGGCATCCACGCGTTCGTGGCAGGTGGCCAACACCCGCAGATCTTCGAGCGAGCTCACGCCACCGGAGGCCGTGACGCGGGCGGTGGTGGCCTCGGCGACGCGGCGCAGCATCTCGACGTTGGGGCCCTGCAACATCCCGTCCTTGGCGACGTCGGTGTAGACGAAGCGGGGTACCCCCATCGCGGTGAACCGCTCCAGCGCCTCGAAGAGGTCGCCGGCTTCCTCGGTCCACCCACGGGCCTGCAGCACCGTGCCGCGAGCATCGAGTCCGACCGCGATCTTCGGCCCGACCCGCTCCAGCAACCGTTCGACGAACCCCGGGTCGCTGAGCGCCATGGTGCCGATGACCACCCGTTCGGCGCCGTAGTCGAGCGAGGCCTGCACGTCGTCGAGGCTCCGCACCCCACCCGATGCCTGGACCCGGCAGCCGGTCGCCTGCACGATGCGTTCGATGAGGTGCCGGTTCTTCGGCTCCCCGGTGAACGCCGCGTCGAGGTCGACGACGTGGAGCCACTCGCTGCCGGCGTCGGCGAAGCGCTGGGCGGCCGCCACCGGGTCGTCGTCATAGACCGTCTGCGCGTCAGCGCGACCCTGCGTGAGGCGGACCGCAGCGCCGTCCTTGATGTCGACGGCGGGATACAGGGTGAGCACGAGGTCCTCCGGAGGGTGGGGCCCCACCCCCGGCGGGACCGAGGCTGCGATCCAGACCGTGAGGTGGCGCGGAGGACGCCAGACTAGTGCGAACGTCTTCGGCCCGATCCTCGCGTGGTGGCGGTGTCTGTTGCCCGGCCGAACCGATGTCGGCGACCTACTGTGGGACAACGACGGGAGGAAACCGCGCGTGGCCCGGATCGA
>PWLR01000271.1 GCA_003558435.1 Nitriliruptoraceae bacterium
CGTCCCAGTCGATGTGCTCCAACGACTCCTCCCCCGCCCCGTAGCCGAGGAAGTCGAGGGACAGCACGCCCGGCTCATCACCCTCCATCGTGTCACGCACCGTCGCCGGGACCGCATCACAGCCTTGCGCGAACCGCTGGATCTCCTCCAAGACGGTCGTGGCCTTGGTCTCGCCGGCTTCCGGCAGGCTCATGGCCATCGCCGCCGTGGCCTCGTCGTCACTGAGCACGCCTCCAGCGCTGGCGTCACCGGCACCGCCGCGGACCGCATCGGTGTCCCCCGCCGCATCCGCCCCGCCGGTGCCGTCGCCAGCGCCGGCGTCGTCGCGATCGACGAGCTTGAAGAAGGTGGACGGCTCACCGTCGGCCTTGTGCTCCTGGTAGAGCAACGCCAACTTGGCCGCGTTGAACTTCTCATACCACGCGTCCCAACCGATGTGCTCCAACGACTCCTCCCCCGCCCCGTAGCCGAGGAAATCGAGGCTCAACACCCCCGGCTCGTCACCCTCCATCGTGTCACGCACCGTCGCGGGCACCGCATCACGGCCTTCCGCGAACCGCTGGATCTCGGCCAGATCGGTGGTCACCTTCGTCTCGTTCGACATGGGGGTCTCCTCCTCGAGGCCAGGGCCGCGCCAGGGCGTCACCGTGGCTCCCGGCGGCGCCGGCGCTTCGGTTCCTCTGCTTTCCGACCCTACGGAGCGGTCATCGGGCGGCCACGGAAACCCTCGTCCGAGTGGACCTCGTGGGTGCCGCACCCATCCGGAGTCCCCCGCCGATGGATCATCGGGGGTTCAGCGGTTCACGGTCGTCCGCAGTTCGGTCACGGGTCGACGCCTCGATCCAGGAGCATGCCGTGCCCCAGCCACCACAGCAGCAGGACCACCCCGGAACCTACGGGGCGCTGCAACCGCCGGCCGACCACGGCGAGGAGACCTACCGCGGCTCCGGACGCCTGGACGGCAAGGTCGCGGTGATCACCGGTGGCGACAGCGGCATCGGGCGGGCGGTGGCCATCGCCTTCGCCCGTGAGGGCGCGGACGTGCTGATCTCCTACCTCGAAGAACACGACGACGCGAAGCAGACCGCCCGGCTGGTGGAGGAGGCGGGACGGACGGCGATGCTGGTGGCCGGGGACCTCACCGATCCCGGGCACTGTCGCTCGATCATCTCCCAGGCCGCGGAGGCGTTCGGGCGGATCGACGTGCTCGTCAACAACGCGGCGTTCCAGATGGCGCGTCAGTCGTTGGAGGAGATCCCCGACGAGGAATGGGACCACACCTTCGCGACCAACATCACGGCGATCTTCCACCTCTGCAAGGCCGCGGTGCCCCATATGGGCGAGGGGGCCTCGATCATCAACACCACCTCCATCCAGGAGGACCAGCCGACGCCGATGCTACTGCCCTACGCCGCGACGAAGGCGGCCATCACCAACCTCACCGCCAACCTCGCGCAGCTGCTCGGGCCCAAGGGCATCCGGGTCAACAGTGTCGCCCCGGGACCGATCTGGACCCCGCTGATCCCCTCGACGCTGCCCGCCGAGGCGATCGAGGGCTTCGGCGACAACACCCCGCTCGGGCGCGTGGGCCAGCCCGCCGAAGTGGCACCCGCCTACGTGCTGCTCGCCTCCGACGAGGGCAGCTACATGTCCGGCTCGCACGTCGCGGTGACCGGTGGGAAGCCGATCTTCTGAACCCACCCCACGGCACCGTCGCCGTCTGCCGTGGCCGTCAGCCCTGGTGGCGACCGCTCACAGCGGCAACCGCGATCGCGCCAACGCGTAGGACGCCGCGCTCCACCCCGGGACACCGTGGACGGCGCCGCCGGGGAACGTCGATGCGCTGCCGAGCCAGAGACCGGTGATGGGGGTCGCGTAGGGCACCAGGGACGGCAGGGGACGGAACACGGTCTGGTCCAGCCGGTAGGTGCCGCCACCGACGTCGCCGCCAACGAGGTTGGCGTTGGCGGCTTCGAGCGTGTCGGGACCCTGGACGAACCGGTCGATGACGAGGTCGCGGAAGCCGGGGGCGAAGCGCTCGATCTGGTCGGTCATGCGCTCCGCATGGGCGGTGACCGCCTCCTGGCCGGCCACCGCGCCCGGCACGCGGGTGTAGGCCCACGCGGTGTGCTTGCCCGCCGGGGCCCGCGATGGATCGGCGATGCTCTGCTGACCGAACAGCAGGAACGGCCGCTCCGGGATCTCCCCGCGCCGGACCGCGGTCGTCTGGGCCGTGACGACCTCCGACTCGCCGCCGACGTGCACGGTGCCGGCGAGCCTCGCCTCCGGGGCGGTCCAGGGGGTCGGCCCATCCAGCGCCCAGTCGACCTTCACGGTGCGCGGGCCGTAGCTGAAACGCGAAAGCCGCCGCGTGTAGTCGGCGGGCATGGCGTCGCCCACCAGCCTCAGCAGGGCGTGCGGCGAGGTGTCGGCGACCACGATGGGTGCACGCCACCGGGTGCCGTCGGCGACCACGACCCCGGCGACCCGCCCACCCGCGGTGGCGATCCGCTCGACGCGGGCGTCGAGTTCGACCACGCCACCGAGCGAGCGCAGGTAGCCGGCCAGGGCCTGGGTGAGCCGACCGGCACCGCCACGCGGGCTCGGCCAGCCGGCGGCGTGGCCGAGCAACTGCAGGTAGGCGCCGGCGATCGCGGAACCCGACTCCTCGGCGCCCACGTCCCCGTGCAGCACCGACCCGAACAGCCAGGCGCGTGCGTGTTCGCCGGTGAACAGGTCGGATGCCAACTGATCGGCGGAGGTCAGCAGCAGGCGCGCGAACTCGAGCGTGCCCTGCAAGCCGTAGGCGGTCACCAGCCTGGCACCACCGACAACGGGCGGGAACCCACCGAGCACCGTCGCGCGCAACGCCTCGAAGCGTTCGAGGTGGTGGCCCGCCCACGAGGCCCAGGCGCTGCCGTCGCCCGGATGCAGTTCGTCGAGGTGTTCGGCGGTTCTGCGCAGGTCGCGGTACAGCGCACCGGCCCGACCGTCGGGCATCGGATGGGCCATCGCGATCTCCGGATGCACCCAGTCGAGACCGTGATCCTGCAACGGCATGCGCGCGAACACCGGTGACGCCGCCGCGGCGGGATACACCGCGCTGAAGGTGTCGGACACGAACCCCGGTCGGGTCAACTCCTGACTGACCACCGCGCCGCCGAGACGTGGCTGGGCCTCCAGTACCACCACGGCACGACCCGCCCGGGCGAGTCGGATCGCGGCCGCCAGCCCGTTGGGCCCCGATCCGACGACGATGGCATCAGCCTGTTGTGCCCGCCTCACGAATCCCGCCCAGCCTCGCCGACCTGATGACGTGCGGCCTGCGCGGCGATCTGGTGCAGCATCGACTGTTCCGGACTCTCCATCCCCCAGAAGGCATGCTGTGACCACCGTCCCACACGGTCGTACAGCTCGGCCAGGTGCCAGGTCATCGGGTCCCAGGTACCTGCTGCGCGCAGGTAGGTCCGACCGTCCAGCGAGTAGAGCACCAACCGGTTCTTGGCGTCCCCCATGAAGTGTCCCTCATGACACACCAGGTCGAACCCGGCGTGCACCTCGGCGTCGTCGGGCACCGGTGACGACTCGTCGGGCCGGTCGGAGAAGCCACTCCGCAACTTCGAGACCCACTCGTGCAGGGCCAGCGGTTGATCGGCGGTGACCAGATCCTTGACCGTGACGTAACCGCGGGTGAACACCGGGGTCCGCGGGCTCGGGAAGCCCACCACCTCGATCTCGAAGGTCTGACCGTCGAGGCCTCCCGCCCGCAGCGGGGTGAATCGGCCGAGCTCGCTGGCGTAGTCCGGCCAGTGCTCCACGGCCAACACGGCCGCCGCCGTCGCCGCGGCGCCGGGGACCTCGACCGGTGGGTAGGTGTGCCAGATCTGTTCGCGCTCGGGACGCCTGGGTGGGGTCAACGGGCCGAGCTGCGCCTGGTCGAGTCGCAGTTCCGGGTCATGCGCCTGCTTCGCGGCCACGGTCGGGAAGGCGAGGCCCCATCCGCGACGCTCCCAGTCCTGCGCCGCATCCGGGAACCAGTCCCCGAGCAGTTTCCCACCGCCCTGCAGCAGGGCGTCGTAGGACAACGTGCCGGTCTTGCCCCCCGTGCCACGGAACCGTGCCGTACCGAACGCCTGATGGAAGCGGAGCACATCCGATGCGCCCAGCCGGCGCGTTCCCTGGTGATCCCAGTAGGTGGTCACGATCATGAAGGCCAGACGGAGATCATCGAGGTGGCGGACCGACCGGTCCTTGGCGTAGTAGGCGGCATTGAGGAAGTCGGTTACCCACGCGGCGGCGGTGGGCGCCGCCAGGGTCGATCCGGCCATCGTGGCCGTGCGCGTCACCCCGGTGCTACGCAACCGGTCGGCGACCAGTGCGGCGCCGGCACCGGCGGCAGCAGCGATCAAGTGTGAAGCGGCCATACGGAGGTCCTTGGTCGTCACGAGGCGTGAGAGTTACGGGGCAAGGGGTTACGGGGCAAGGGGCCATCAACGGCAGGACCGGTAGCGGGTGGCCGTTGGCAGCTTCCCGTCCCGAACGACGGTAGGTAGCGAGTCGCCGACACGCCAGTGCCATCCGGATCGGACCGCACGTGCACATGTACCCCTCACCGTGGAACTTCTTCGAGGGCCGTGACCTCCGGCGACACCCTCCCGGGACCACGGCGGCCGCGGACCTCGATACCGCAACCCGGCAAGGCCGTCGTCCGGTCGTGGCGAACCGTGCGCGCAGCTCGGATGCTGACCAGATGCCCACCGAGCACGCGCCCTCACCGAGCCACGACATCCCCGTGGTGATCGTCGGCGCCGGTCCGGTGGGCCTCGCGCTCGCCATCGGTCTACGCCGTCACGGGGTGGCGAGCGTGGTCCTGGAACGTTCGCGAACGACCAGTCGTCATTCGAAGGCTGCGGTCATCCACGTGCGTACCCGCGAGGTGTTGCGCCAGTGGGGTATCGAGCAACCCTTCCTTCAGGCGGGAACCCTGCGTGCCTCGATCACGTTGCACACCGCCGCTGACAACCGGGCACGAGCGACCCTCGATCTCGCGGAACTGGGTTCCGAGGCCGAGCTCCCGGGCCTCCTGCTGCTCGAACAGTCGGTCACCGAACGCCTCCTGCTCGACGAGCTCCGGGGCGACGCTCCCGGGGAGGTCCGTTTCGGCGCGGAGGTGGTCGCCCTCGCCCAGCATGCGGACGGGGTCACCGTGACCGCCCGGACCGACCGTGGCGAGGAACGCCTCGAGGCCGCGTTCGTCATCGGATGTGACGGTGCATCCAGTTCGGTGCGTCGCCTGGTCGGGCTGCCCTTCCGCGGCCTGACCTACCGGACACGTCCGATGCTGGCCGACATCCGGGTCGAGGACGCACGCGACGCCCTGCCATGGCCGCGCCAGCACCAGGGCGCGACCGGGGCGACCAACGCGGTCCGACTGCGGCCCGGCCTGTGGCGCATCATCCGACTCGACGACCAGGCCCCGCCGGCAGGTGACGGGCACACCGAGACCCCGGTCGACGACACCGAGGTGGCGCGCCGGGTCGAGGAGGTGCTGGGCCCCGGGCCCTTCGAGGTGGTCTGGGCGGAGCGCTTCCGGATCCACCGACGCTCGAGTCCCCGGTTCCGGTTGGGACGGATCGTGTTGGCCGGTGACGCCGCACACATCCACAGCCCCCTCGGTGGGCTCGGCATGAACGCCGGCGTCCAGGACAGTCACAACCTCGCGTGGAAGCTGGCCGCCACGCTGGCTGGCGGCGACGGCGAGCGCTTGCTCGGCTCCTACGACGTGGAACGTCGCGCCGCGGTCGTCGAACAGGTCTCCCGCACCACCGATGTCGCCACCCGCATGTTCCTGCAATCGCCCCCCACGATCCGCGAGCACAGTGTCGGCGCCGTCGCCGCGGCGTTGCGGATCGGACCTCTCCGGCTCCGCGGCCTGAGGGCGCTGAGCATGATCGACCTGTCCTATCCGGGCTCCCCGCTGCTGGATGCGACCCATCGATCGGCCGGCGTGCGGCTGCCGGACCCGGTGTTGGTCACGCCCGGCGGCCGGGAGGTCCGGCTGCACCGGCTGCTCCCGGCGGCCGCGGCGATGCTGATCCAGGTCGCGTCCACGTCCGTGTCGCCGCCGGGACCAGCGCGCGACACCCCGCACTCGCCGACGGGAACCATCCCGGAGCCCGTCGCCGCCGGCCCACCCGGCGTGCACCGACTGCGTGTCGGACCGGGGCACCATCGAGATCCACGAGGTTCGCTCCGCGGGCTCCTCGGTGGCGACGACGGCTGGATCCTGGTGCGACCCGACGCTCACGTGGCCTGGTCCCATGCCAGCCCGGTCCCCCCGGACGATGCGTGGGTCGCCTGGTCCCTGGGAGCAGGTGTCGGAGCCCGCCATCCCCGACCGAGCGGGCGAGCATCACGCACGCCGATCGCGCTCGCCCGGCGCCTACGCGCCCGCACCGAACTCGACCTGCCGCACAAGCGCTGACGCCCTGTTCCGGGCGGGAACGACCCGCCCGGTACCACCCGCCCGACCCCCCCCCGCGAGGACCGACACGACGAGGTGACCATGGAACCCCGTGACCTGCTCGACGATGCCTTCGATCGGCTGAACGACGACGTGCGACGCATCGCCGAGGGAACCGATGCGACCACACTCGCCCACCGGCCCGACCCGGGCGCGAACAGCATCGCGTGGCTGCTGTGGCACACGACCCGCGTCCAGGACGACCACGTGGCCGAGCTCGCCGGCCACCAACAGGTGTGGACGGCCACCGGTTGGGCGGAGCGTTTCGGGTTGGACCTGCCGACCGAGGACACCGGCTTCGGCCACGGTCCCGACCAGGTCGCCGCGGTCCGCCCCGACGGACCGGAACCGCTCGTGGCCTACCACGCCGAGGTCACCGCGCACACGAAGGCCTATCTGGAACGGCTCGACGCCGACGAGCTGGATCGTGTCATCGATGACCACTTCGACCCACCGGTGACCGTCGGCGTGCGGCTGGTCAGCGTGGTCCATGACGGCATGCAACACCTCGGGCAGGCCGCCTACCTGCGCGGCATGATCGAACGTGGGAGGGCCGACCGCACGACGGACTGAGCCGGCCGGGGGCCCGCGTGCCGGCGCGGTCGGTGACCGACGCGAGCTCGTCTCAGGTGCGCAGGAGCTGCGCCGCCCGTTCGCCGACGGCCATGCACGTCAGGTTGGGATTGACCGTGGTCATGGTCGGGAAGATCGACGCGTCGGCGATCCGGAGGCGTTCGATGCCGCGCACCCGCAGCTGTGGGTCCACGACGGCGCCCGGGTCGTCGGCGGCGCCCATGCGGCAGGTCCCCGCCGGGTGGTAGACGGTGTTGGCGGTACGTCGCACGTACTCCGACAGCGCCGCCCGGTCGGTCACGTTCGACCCCGGGGACAGCTCCCGATCCACCCAGTCGCGCAGCGGGGCCTGCGCGGCGATCTCGCGCGCGAGCTCGACCCCATCGACCATCACCCGTTCGTCGTAGCCATCGGGGTCGGTGAAGTAGGCGAAGTCGATCGACGGTCGCACGCCGGGGTCCGACGAACGGAGCCGCACCGTGCCTTCGCTACGCGCGTGGGGGACGTTGGGCGTGAACGCGAACCCGTGTTCCGCGCTCGGGTAACCGTGGTCGGCGGTGTGCAGGTCGAAGACCTCGGAACCCACGTGCAGCATCAGGTCCGGGACCCCGAGCCCGGAGGTGTCGGCGAACACGCCGATCTCCCAACTCTGCAGGCTCGCCGGCATCGCCCGGGTCGCGGCGTAGTTGACCACGCCTTCCGGATGGTCGAGCAGGTGGGCACCCACGCCCGGCAGAGCGTGCACCAGCTCGACCCCGACCGAGCGCAGATGGTCGGCGGGGCCGATGCCCGACAGCAGCAGCAACCGCGGCGAGTCGATCGCGCCGGCGCAGAGCACGACCTCGCGTTCGGCTCGCAGGAGCCCGTCGGCGGTCTGGATGCCGACCGCCGCACCGTCCTCGACGACCACGCGCGAGACCGGGGTGTCGAGCAACAGGTGAAGGTTCGCGGGCAGGTCCTCGAGCGGGTGGAGGTAGGCCACGGAACTGGACTGTCGGATGCCATCGGCCACGTTCAACCGGAACCGCCCGGCCCCGGGTGTCAGGTCCCAACTCGCGAAGTCGACCGTCGGCAGACCGGCGTCGGCACAGGCCTCCAGGACCGCATCCACGAACGGGTTCGGATCCGAGGGGACCTCGAGGTGCACGGTGTCGAGGACCCCCTGGATGGCCGGGCCCAACGTGACATGGTCCCATCCCGTCGCGCCGAGCGCCTCCCATGAGGCCAGATCCTGCTGCGGTGGTGGGAACGCGATGCAGGAATTGTGGCTGGAACACCCGCCGAGCACCCGCGCCCGACTGTGACGGATGCCACCGTTGCCGCGGGCCTGGGGCTCGATCGCGTAGTCGAAGTCGAGGTCGCTGCCGAGCAGGTCCCACCACCGTCGGATGTCGAGCACCCGATCCTGGGTGTCGGCGGGGCCTGCCTCGATCAGGGCGACCTGCAGCTCGGGATCCGCGGCCAGCCGGGCGGCGAGCGCCGCACCGGAACTACCCCCACCGACGACGATGACGTCGTAGCTCGTCGGCTGCGGGTTCCCCGTCGCCGGGACCGTCATGGTGCCACCTCCTCGTCGAACCAACCGGTCGGTGACGGCGCGGTGTTGTGGGCGATGTGCTTGAGCTCGGTGTACTCGTCGTAACCGGCCGGTCCCAGCTCGCGGCCGATGCCCGAACTCTTGAACCCGCCCCAGGGTGCCTGTGGGAAGTAGGGGTGGAAGTCGTTGATCCACACCGTGCCGAAGCGCAACGCCCGGGCGCACCGCTCCGCACGCCCGAGGTCGGAGGTGAACACCCCGGCAGCCAGACCCGTCGGCGTGTCGTTGGCGAGTGACAACGCGTGGGCCTCGTCGTCGAAGGCCTCCACGGTCAACACCGGACCGAAGACCTCGTCGCGGACCACCTGCATGCCCGCATGGCAGCCGGTCAGGATGGTCGGCTCGTAGAAGAAACCCTCGGCCAGGGCCGGATCGTCGGGACGTTTCCCACCGCACCGCAGCTGCGCCCCCTCGTCGAGCGCACCGGCGACGTACCCCGCCACCTTCTCCCGGTGAGCGGCCGAGATCAGGGGCCCGCTCTGAGAGCGCTCGTCGCGACCGTCACCCAGGCGGATGCGACCGGCGCGGGCGACGAGTTCGTCGACGAACTCGTCGTGGATCGACGCTTCGACCAGCAGCCGGGCGCCCGCGGAGCACACCTGCCCGGCGTGCAGGAAGACCGCCAGCAGGGCGTGGTCCAGCGCCAGTTCACGGTCCGCATCGGCGAACACCAGGTTCGGGTTCTTGCCGCCGAGTTCCAGGGCCAGCTTCTTGACGTTGCCCGAGGCCGCCTTCATCACCTCGCGACCGGTCGCGATCCCCCCGGTGAACGACACGAGGTCGACGTCGTGGTTGGTCGCCAGTTCCGCACCGACGGTCGGCCCGGCACCGAGCACCAGGTTCACGACCCCCGCCGGCAGGTCCAACTCCGACATCAACTCGACGATGCGTACCGTGGTGAGCGGGGTGAGCTCCGAGGGTTTGACCACGATGGTGTTGCCGGCCGCCAGTGCCGGGGCGAACTTCCAGGACGCCTGCAGCAGTGGGTAGTTCCACGGTGAGATCTGCCCGCAGACCCCCACCGGTTCACGGATGACGATGGAACGCATCCGGGCGTCCGGCGCCGCGATCACCTCGCCGGCGTCCTTGTCGGCCATACCGGCGTAGTAGCGCACGACCCCCGCGATGTCCGCCATGTCCTGACGGCTCTCGCGCAGCGTCTTGCCGGTGTCGTCGGTCTCGAGGGCCGCCAGGTGTTCCGCGTCCGCCTCGATCAGCTCGGCCAGGCGCGACAGGACCCGCCCGCGCTCGGCGCCCGGACGATGTGGCCAGTCGCTGTCGTCGAAGGCACGGCGGGCCGCAGCGATCGCGTCGCGCGCGTCGACGACATCACCCTCGGAGACCTCACGGACCACCCGCGCATCGAACGGATCGATGATCTCCCGAGTCGCGCCCGATCGCGCATCACGCCACTGGGCATCGATGTAGAGCTCGGCCACGTCGGATCTCCTCGGTCGAGAATGGTGCAGAGCGAGTGGTGCAGAGCGAGTGCTGCAGAGCGGCAGAGGTGGACGCTGGAACCTACCGAGCCGTCGCCGTGGTTGACCACCCCCACCCGTCCGTTGCTGACCACGCGAGGGCCGCAGACCCAGGACGCCACCGGGCGTCGCCGTACGGGACCCCCGAACCGGAGACCACGGCAGCCCGGTGGCCGGTCACCTCAGTAGGCCCCGGGGTCCCTGCCGCGGTTGCGGGTCAGCAAGCCGAACACGAGCCCGACCGCCCCACCCACCATCAGGATGTAGCCCACGACCGTCAGGTCGACCCCGGCGACGTCGGCGGTGACCGCGAAGGCCAGGATGGCGCCGAGGATGATCAGGCCGATACTCCCACCGATGGTCACGGTCCCTCCTCAGCTCCAGGTCGCACTCTTCTTGGTCGCCTTCTTCCCACCGGTCTTCTTGGCCGAGGTCTTCTTCGCCCCGGTCTTCTTGGTGGCCTTCTTCTTCGGCTGACGTTCCTTGACCGGCTCGCCGTGGTCGTGGTCATGGGCCTCGCCGAGGTGCTCCTCGTCGAAATCCTCGTGGGGGACGTGCGCATGCGTCAGCTCGGCGTGATCGTGCTCGTGCGAGTGCTTCCAGCTGAGGTGTTCGAACCCGCCGGTGATCGCACGGTGGTTGTGGGTCACGTGCCAGTGCTCGTGGTCATGGACCATCGCATCGTGCTGGTGTTGCTCGAACTGCGGTTCCTGCGCCATCGAACGATCTCCTCGGGTCGCGGTCCTGGTTGGCCAGAACGTCCGTCGTCACCCACCCCAGTACGAGCGACCACCTCACCGCACCTCCGAGGCACGGTCGGACGGAGGCGGTCGCGCCCAGTTCGACCGTGGGCGGCCACGACGCACGACCCGTATCGGGATCATCGGACGTGCGGGGCATCCCAGGCCCGCGCTCTCAACTCGCCGCCCGCACGACGACCTCCCGCATCGCTTCGCACGCGGCCAGGAAACCCGAAACGGGGATCCGCTCGTCGGTGCCGTGGAAGGTCGCGAGCAACTCCGGGCCGAGCACCAGCGGCGCCCATCCGTAGGCGGTGGCTCCCCGAGCGCGGAAGAAACGCAGGTCGGTCACTCCCGGCGTGAGCGACGCCGTGGGCAGGGGCGCCTCGGTGAGCTTGCGCGAGACCTCCTCCAGCAGCCTGAACAAGGCTCCCCGTCCGCTCGTGGGCCCCCCGGCACGAGCGGTCTCCTCGACCTCGATCCCCTGTCTCCGCCCGAGCCGGCGGACGGACCCGAGGACGTCGTCGGCATCGCTGTCGGGCAGGAGGCGTGCGTCGAAGCTGGCCTCGGCCAGACCCGGGACCACGTTGTTCTTGTAACCGGCGTGCACCTCGGTCGGCGTGATCGTGTCCGCCAGCAGATGACCGATGACGCCGGCCCGATCGCGGAGTCGGTGTGCGACCGCGTGGACGGCGAGGTCGCCCGCCGGGCCCGCAAGAAGCCGGAACAAGCGCGCCTGTCGGCCTTCCGCCGCCTCGGCCAGAACCGCGAACTGTGCACGCACGACCGGGTGGATCCGTGCACGACCGGGACCGGAAACGGACTCGACGAAGCGCCCCATACGACGGATGGCCTGATCGTCGGGGGGCATCGATCCATGACCCGACGTTCCCGTCGCGCGGGCCCGGAAACGCAGGGGCGCCTTCTCGCCGGTGACGATCGGCATGATCGCGCGGGGCAGGATGCCCGACAGTCCGAACCCGCCCTCGCCCAGCACCTCGGGCGCGGGCCGGCCGTCGCGGAACCCCACCCGCTCCGGGTGTGCTCGCACGAGCCACCCGGCGCCCTCGTCACCGCCCGCTTCCTCATCGGCGACGGCCACGACGATGACCTCACGGGTCGGCTCACGCTCCCCTGCGGCCAGAGCGAGCGCGCCGGCCGCGTGCATCACCGCGATGCCCTTCATGTCGAGGGTGCCACGTCCCCACACCTCACCGTCGAGGCGTTCACCACCGAACGGGTCGTGACGCCATCGGTCGGGCTCGACCGGGACGACGTCGGTGTGCGAGAGCAACACCAGCGGGGGGCGGTCATCGGGTCCCGGCACCCTCGCGATCAGCGAGGGACGTCCGGCCGGGCTGGTGACCATCTCGGCGCTCAGACCACCCGCGACGAGTTCGTCCCGCAATCGTTCGGCGACCTGACCCTCGCCATCGCCGGGCGGGTTGATCGACGGCATGCGGACCAGATCCTGCAACAGCTCGACCGTGTCCATGTCGCTCCTCTGGACGACCCTCCGGGCGCGCTCGGTCGCACACCGGTCGCTCGGCCCCGTGGAGGGTGACACGGCGGCCAGGACTGTGCCACGCTCGCGACCGTGATGACGACCTCGGACGCTCCGCTCGCTTGGGTCGAGGTCCGCTTGTACGCCGACCTCGCAGAGCTCGCGGGCGAGACCGAGCGTGCGGTTCCCGTCGGCGCCCCACGATCGGTCAAGGACGTGATCGAGTCCTGCGGGGTCCCACACACCGAACTCGGTCTCGTGTCGGTCGACACGCACCCGGTCGGGCTCGATCACCTGGTCACCGGCGGCGAGAGGATCGCCGTCTACCCGCCGTTCCGCAGGCTCGATCTGGCAGATACGACCACCGTGGTCCCCCCTCCGATCGCGCCGCGTTTCGTTCTGGACGTCCACCTGGGGACCCTGGCACGGCGACTGCGTCTGCTGGGCTTCGACGCGTGGTACCGGACGGAGGCCGACGACCGGGAGCTCGCGGACGTCGCCGTCGAACAGCAGCGCATCCTGCTGACCCGCGACCGCGGACTGCTGATGCGCCGCCGGATCACCCACGGCTACTGCCCCCGCTCCGATGATCCCGAGGAGCAGGCTCTCGAGGTGATCGAGCGGTACGGACTCCAGGCGTCGCTCGCTCCGCTCACCCGCTGCGTGCGGTGCAACGCTGCGCTCGAGGCCGTCGACCGGGAGGAGGTGCTCGACCGGATCCCACCGCGGACCCGCGCGAGGTTCGACACCTTCGCGCGATGCACCGCCTGCGCTCAGCTGTACTGGCCCGGGTCCCACATCGATGCGGTCACGGGGTTCCTCGAACGGGCGGCCGCCGATCCCCCCGCACGCCGATCGTGATCCATCTCCGTCACCAACCACCTCCCACCCGCCACCTTGCACCCACGACGACAGGTTCCGCTCCCGTGCTCACCGACCCCAGGAAGCTGGCCATCCCGGATCCCGGCATCGTGGTCCTCGTCGGCCCGTCCGGCTGTGGCAAGTCCTCCTTCGCCGAACAGCATCTCGGCCCCTACGACGTGCTGTCATCCGACGCCTTCCGCGGTCTGGTGGCCGGCGATCCCGGCGACCAGAGCGCCACGTCGGCCGCGTTCTCCCTGCTCGGCCAAGCCCTGTCCGAACGCGCCCGACGGCGACGTCTGACGGTGATCGATGCGACCAACCTCACGCCACGCGAGCGTCGACGTTTCCTCGGCGTGGCCCGCGCCCACGACCTGCCGAGCCTCGCGATCGTCTTCGGGCTCCCCCTGGGATCCTGTCAGCAGCAGGCGGGTGCACGCACGGACCGCACGGTCCCGCCCGAGGTGATCGCCGAGCAGTACGCGACCTTCCGCCGCCATCTGCCCACCCTGGCGGACGAACCGTTCGACGACGTCGTCGTGTTCACCTCGGCCGAGGCGCTGCGTGACGTCGAGGTCAGCCGCGAGACCGAGGTCCGACCCATGACCGATCGGGCCCCGACCGCGGACGAGCCGCGCCTGCCCCCGGCGGTGGTGATCGACCTCGACGGGACGCTGACCTCGTCGGCGTGGCGAGTACGTCACCTGGAAGGACGACGTAAGGATTGGGCCCGGTTCTTCGCCGGTATGGGACGCGACGCGCCGGTCCGACCCCTGGTGGAGCTGACCGGGTGGATCGCTGATCTAGCGACCGTGGTGCTGCTGACGGGGCGCCCGGACGACCACGAACCCGTCATCCGGCGTTGGCTCGCCGACCACGGGGTGCCCTACGAACGGTTGCTGATGCGTTCGAGCGGCGACCGTCGACCCGACACCGTCGTCAAGCGGGAACGCTACCGACGCGACATCGACCCGCATTTCGACGTCCGGCTGGTGATCGACGACCGGCCGGGCGTCATCGAGATGTGGCGGGAGGAGGGCTTGTACGTGTTGACCGCCGTCGATCCCCACCTCGCCCCGTTGGGGCCACCCGGCGAAGGGGACCACCGGTGAGCGGACCGGCGCCGACGACCCAGCCGCTCACATCCGGCGGACGGCCTCGACGGGCACGTCGTAGGCGATACGGATCGCCTCGAGGTTGCCGTGACGCGCCCCCGAGCACTCGCGCTGCAGGACCAGGCGGTAGAGCTGCGCCGCGATATCGGCGAGCAACGCCTCCTGCTTCGCGGTGGGCAGGGCGCCGCGGCCGTCCGCCAGCGCCGCCCGGTAGGCGGTGACCGCCTCCTCGAGCTTGCGCCCCGCCCGACCGAGGGCCTGCGCCCGTTCCTTGACGAGCTCGACCTCGACCTCGAGCGGTTGCTCGGCACGACGATCCGTGCGCCGATGACGGTCGTTCATGCTCGCTCCTCGCCGAGGACGCCGCGTCCGGGGAGCTGGCCGGGCGTCCGCGCCGGGCGGTGGATCGCACCCGGGTCCCTCGCTCCGAGGGTACGAGCGGGTCCGACCGCGCGGGACCACACCGATGGCCCGATGACGGGGTCGGGCACCGATCCCGGTCCACCCGATGGGCCTGTACGCCCCGTCGACCGATGACGTTCGGCTCGTGCGACGCCCCCGTTCCTCGGGCATCATCGGCAGTGGGCCAGTTCGCCTCCCCCGGTCCCCCGGTCCGCCGGTCCGACCGGCTGTCGAGCGAGCTGCCGACCGGCAGCGCACAGGAGGGTGTCATGCAGTCACACGGTGCCGGCCCGACCGCCCCGACCACCCCGCCATCGCCGGGCGAGCCCGCCCCCGCCCAGGATGTCCCCGGAGACCACGACCCGGCTTCCAGCCGCCGTTCAGGCCTCGCCTGGGGGTTGGCACTGATCGCCGCCGGGGTCCTCTGGCTGCTGTGGTTGTCCGGCGTGGCGATCCCGTGGGGCCTGGTGCTCCCCCTCACGTTGATCGCGGTCGGAGCGCTGGTCCTCGCGCGGCCACGGGCCGAGGGCGGCGGCCTGATCGGATTGGGCATCGTGGTGATGATCCTCGGGCTCGCACAACCGGGGCTTCCGATCACCAGTTCGTTCACCGCCGGCGAACGGAGCCACACCATCACCGACGTCACCGACCTCGACGACACCTACGCCCTGGGGGCCGGATCGCTCGTGCTCGATCTGCGCGACCTCGATCTCGGCCCCGGGCCGGCCGATGGCCCGGTAGAGCTCTCCGCGCGGGTGACCTTCGGCGAGTTGATCGTCCGGGTGCCCGAGCATGTCCGGGTGCGCGGAGCTGCCAGGGTCGCGTTCGGCGAGGTGGCCCACTTCGGCCGAGCGGACGGCGGTGTGAATCCGCGTGCGGTGTTCGACGAAGCCGCCACCAGCGGGGATGCCCGCGACGACGACGTGCTCGAACTCGACCTCCGGGTGGCGTTCGGCCAGATCGAGGTACGGCGATGAACCGCTCGCGGCTCGTGTTCGGACCCGTGTTCATCGTGGTGGGAGGGTTGCTGCTGGGCGAGCAGGCCGGTCTGGTCGACACGTGGTCGGTCGTGTCCTCCTGGTGGCCGGCCGTGCTGCTGCTCTCCGGGTTGATCCAGGTCTCGACCCGTCCGCGCAACGTCGTCGGCGGCGTGACGACCGCGCTCGTCGGCGGTGCGCTGCTGCTGTTCACCCTGGGAGCGATCGACACGTTGGCGCTCGTGTGGCCCGTGCTGCTGATCGGTCTGGGAGCCTGGCTGGTGCTCGGTCGCCTCGCCACGACCGACACCACGATCGACGGCGGCGAGATCACCGACCTGGTCGCGGTGTTCGACGACCAGCACGTGCGCGCGGCTCCGGGCCCCTGGAAGGGCGGCTCGATCATCACCGTGTTCGGAGACGTCTGCCTGGACCTGTCCGCGACGAGCCGATCGGAACAACCGGCCGTCCTGCACGTCACCACCCTGTTCGGCGACCTCGAGGTGATCACGCCACCCGGCTGGCAGGTGGAGGTCAGCGGTCCCGAGGTCTTCGGCGACGTCCACGTGCCCGAGCCCTCGCGCCCGTACCCCCACCGTGGGCCCGCGGACCAACAGCCGCCGGTGCTCCGCCTGCGGACCATGCTGGTCGCGGGGGACGTGACCGTGCGTTCATCACCTCGGGAGGTGGCGGTAGCGTCGGACGTGTGACGTCCACCGCACCCACGCCGCCCAACGCCGACCGCCCGCGCACCAACCGGGCGCTGCTGGTCGATCGCACCTTCGGGCCGTGGTTCTGGGGGCTGCTGGTCTCCAACAGCGGCAACTGGCTGTTCAACGTCACGGCAGCGGTCGTGGTGTTCCAACTGACCGGCTCGGCACTGCTGGTGGGCCTCGTGTCCGTCGGCCAGTTCGCCCCCTTGGCGCTGCTCTCCCCCTTCGCGGGAGCCGTGTCGGACCGCGTCGATCGCCGACGACTGCTGTTGGGATCACAGGCGTGGTCGGCTGCGGCGGCAACCGCACTGGCCGTGCCGGCGCTGGCGTTCGGCATCGATGCCCTGCCGGGCGCCTGGCCCGTCATCGGCGCGGCGTTCGGGATCGGTCTGGGGCAGGCCATCGCGGCACCGACCCTCAACGCGCTGGTCCCGGCGCTGGTCGACGACATCGATCTCGAGAACGCCGTCGCCCTGACCTCCCTGACGTTCAACACCGGCCGCGCGTTCGGGCCGGCCGTGTCCGGGATCCTGCTCGCGACGCTCGGTGCGGAGACCGCCTTCGCGCTCAACGCCGTCAGCTTCGTGGTGCTGATCGCGGCGTTGCTGGTGATCCGGGAACAGCGCGCCCGGGCACCGCGTGACGCGGATGGTTCGGTGCGCGCGGGACTCCGTTTCGTGCGCGAGCACCGTGCGGTGCTGCTCCTGCTGGTCGGTGTCGGCACCGCCGGGTTCGCCGCCGACCCGGTCATCACGCTGTCACCGGCACTGGCCGGGACCCTCGGAGGTGGCGACACCCTGGTGGCCGTCCTGGTGAGCGCGTTCGGGATCGCCGCCGCCCCGGCGGCACTGGCGTCCGGTCCGCTCCAACGGCGGTTCGGCGCGGAGCACGTGGCCGCCGCCGGACTGATGGCGATGGCCGCAGGGCTGTCGATCGCGGCCGCCGCGCCGGGCCCGTGGATCGCCGTGGGCGGCTTCGCGGTCACCGGCGTCGGTTCCGTGTTGGCCGTCACCGGCTTCACCACCGCGCTCCAGCGGCAACTGCCGGATGGGCTCCGTGGGCGGGTCATGGCGTTGTGGAGCGTGGCCTTCCTCGGCAACCGGCCGATCGCCGCGGTGCTCGACGGGGCCGCAGCCGACAGGTTCGGCCCCAGGATCGCGATGGGCCTGGCCATCGGCGTGGCGTTGCTCGGCGTGGTCCTGACCCGCAGGCTCCGGCGAGGGGGACCAGGCGGAGACCGGACATCGAGCGCGACCGCGTCCAGCTCGTAGAGTTGTCACCCGAAGCACGTCTTGGCCGCATCGACCCTCGCCGGGCGGTTCGACGACCGGAAGGACCCGAGGTGACCGTCCACGCACCACACGGCTCGCTGCCCGCCCTGGTCACACCGTTGACGCCACAGGGTGAGATCCACGACGACGACCTGGCCCGGCTGATCGATCGGGCGATCGACGACGGTGCAAGTGGCGTGCTGGTGGCCGGGTCGACCGGCGAGGGGGCACTGCTCGAACCCGAGCAGCGGGTCCGGGTCACACGCATCGCCCGGACCGTGCTCGACGCCCTGGCGGCCACGGGCGGGCAGGGCAGCGCCACCGCCAGACCGCTGTTGCTGGCCGGTGCCTCGGGTGCGAGCGTCCGCGCACTCGAGGCCGATATCGCACGCCTGGCCGATGCGGGCGCCGACCTGGTGCTGGCGCTGGCCCCGAGCACCTACCCGCTCGAGACCCACGAGCTGGTCGCCCTGCACCTCGACGTCGCCGAGCGGGCCCCGATCGACACGCTCGTCTACCACATCCCGCAGCTGACCGGCTCGTCACTGGATCCCGAGGGGATCCGGCAACTGGCATCGCATCCGCGCATCGTCGGGATGAAGGACTCGTCGCCCGATGCCGAACGGCGATCACGGTTCCTGGAGGTCGCGCGGTCCCTGGACGGGTTCGAACTGCTCAGCGGCCACGCGCCCTCGCTGTCCGCCGCGTTGACGGCGGGTGCCAGCGGTTCGATCACCGCGATCGCGAACGTCCGCCAACGCCAGGTCGTCGCGCTCCACGCGGCGATCGCGAAGGGGGACCACGACGGTGCGGCGAACCGCCAGAAGGCGCTGACGGCGACCTCCGAGAGCCTCGCCGGGGTCGGTGCGTCGCTGCCGGCCACCCTGAAGGCCGCACTGCAACTCGAGGGCCTCATCACGGAGCGCTGGTGCGTGCCCCCCCTGGGCTCGGTGGCCCCGAACCGGCTCGATCGCGTCCGGACCGCGCTGTTGCGCTGAGACGGGCACGGTGCCCCGCGGTTCCTATCCTGCGGGGTGATGCAACTCCCTCCTCCTGGCAGGCACCGTTCCATGACCCGACGTCCGATCCGCTCCTGGCTCCTCGACATGGACGGGGTCCTGGTCCGCGAGGAGGACGCCATCCCCGGAGCCGATGAGTTCCTGACCACGTTGCGGGAGAAGGAACTCCCGTTCCTCGTGCTCACCAACAACTCGATCTACACCCCTCGCGACCTGTCCGCCCGGCTCCAACGCAGCGGTCTCACCGTCCCGGAGGGCTCCATCTGGACCTCCGCGCTGGCCACGGCCAAGTTCCTCGCCGAGCAACGTCCCGGAGGCTCGGCGTTCGTGATCGGCGAGGCCGGTCTGACGACCGCGCTGCACACCGCCGGTTACACGCTGACCGACACCTCGCCGGACTACGTGGTGCTCGGTGAGACCCGCACCTACAGCTTCGAGCGCATCACCCAGGCCATCCGGTTGATCGCCGGCGGATCGAGGTTCATCGCGACCAACCCGGATCCCACCGGCCCCTCACCGGAGGGCCCGCTGCCGGCGACCGGGTCGGTCGCGGCGCTGATCACCAAGGCGACCGGCGTCGACCCCTACTACGTCGGCAAGCCGAATCCCCTGATGATGCGTTCGGCGTTGAACACCCTCGACGCCCACTCGGAGACCGCCGCGATGGTCGGCGACCGGATGGAGACCGACATCGTGTCCGGCCTCGAAGCGGGGATGCACACCGTGCTGGTGCTCAGCGGCCTGACCGAACGCGCCGATGCGGACCGCTTCCCCTACCGCCCGTCACGGATCGTGGATTCGGTCGCCGAACTGATCGACGAGTTGAGCTGACCGCCGGCGTCGGCGTGGGCGGACGCGGCCCGGCTCGGGGCCCGGCGCCGATGGTGGCGCTCCCACAGCAGCAGGCAGCTCGACTGGGCCAGGACCGTGGTCACCAGCGCGGCCAGCATCGTCATCGCCGTGATCGCCCCGAACTGGGCCACCGGTGTGAGATCGGAGAGCATCAGCACCCCGAACGCCGCGATGGTGGTCGCCGCGGAGCCGGCCAGGGCGGCGCCGGTGTGGGCGACCGTCTCACGGACCGCGTCCTGGGGGGTCGCCGCCGACTCGCGTTCCTCGCGGAAGCGGTTGCTGAGGTGGATCCCGTAATCGACCCCGAAACCGATCGCCACGGAGGCGATCGTCGCGGTGAGCGCGTTGAAGGGCAGCCCGAGCACCCACATGCTGCCGAGCACGATCGGCACGGCGAGCAGGGTCGGCACCATCGTGATCACACCGAGTACCGGCCGGCGCTGGCTGAGCAGGTAGAAGACGATCAACAGCGCCAACGCCGCGCCCAGGCTGAACAGGATCTTCTCGACCTGCGCGTCCACCAGCAGATCGAGGGTCTCCTCGACCACCAGCTGCTCGCTGACCGCCATCACCTCGGCCCCCACCTGCGCGAGCGGTTCCGCCGCCGCGAGCAGGCCCTCGGCGAGCGCTTCCGCACCGTCCTCGCCGGCCTGGGTGGGCACGATCGCCAGCGCCAGCCCACGATCCGCGGCCAGGACCAGCGCCAGGTCGTCACCCGCCTCCCGCTCGACACGCTCGAAGACGGCGTCGGGATCGGCATCGGGACCGAGCCGTGCGTCCTGCCAGCCGAGCTCGCGCAGGTCGCCGACCAACGCCACGAGGTCGAGTGCCGCGTCACCCAACTGGTCGACGGGGTAGCCGACGTCCTCGAGGAGCTCCCGATCCACCTGCTGCGGGTCGACCGACGCGAGCCGGCGCGCGGTGTCCGCTCCGAGCATCGCCCGTAGTTCGTCCCGGAGCTCCTCCTCCGCCTGTTCCTCCAGCAGCTCCGCGAGCTGTTGTCCGCCGAGCAGCCCGGTGAGCGCCTCCTCTGAGGAGACCCCCGGCGGCAGCCGGTCCTCGAGCCGGCGGCCGAACTCCGGGTCCAGGGGGGCGAGACCATCGCCGAACTCGCCCTCCAGCTCCCCGAACCCGCCTTCCGTGTCGAGCACATCCCCGGGGTCGAGATCACCCGAGGCACCGAGCCCCCCGTCCCCTTCATCGAGCTCATCGAGCTCGTCGAGCTCGTCACCGAGGGTGTCGGGCAGCTCGTCGGCCGCCACCTCGTCGGGCAGCGGCAGCAGTTCCGTGACCGGCAGCTCACCGACCACGACCCGGGCCTGGTCCACCAGTTGCTGCTGCAGCTGGCGTCCCGCCTCTTCGAGCTGAGCCACGATGCTGCGCGGAGTGACGATCTCGGCGGCTCCGTCGATGGTCTGGACGCCGTCGACCTCCAGCACCCGCTCCTCGACCCGCTCGAAGGCCGCCACCACCGCCGGGTCGGTCAGATCACCCTCGACGAGCAGGAAGGTCTCCTCGGTGACATCCCCGCCGAACAGCTCCTCCATGGTGGTGAGTACCCGATCGGCGCGGGTGCCCTCCGGGATGAAGTCCTCCTGGGCGAACTCGGTGTCGAGGTCGAGCGCCGCCACCGTCCCGAGCACACCGAGCACCACGCCGACCACGACCACCCCGACCGGGAACCGGCACGCGAGCCCCGCGGCGGCGCGCAGGACCCGGTCCGAGATGCCCCCCTCGCCTCCCCCGGGTTCGCGGGTCGGCAGCGTCCGGCGTTGATCGACCAGCTGCCGCGCGGAGGGAACCAGCAGACCCATGACCACGAACGCCGCCAGCATCCCGGCAGCGACGATCACCCCGAAATCCGCGATCGGCGGCAGCGGGCTCTGCACGTTGGACAGGAAGCCGACCATCGTGGTCAGCGTCACCAGCAGCAGGGCCACCCCCACGGTCCGCACGGCTCGCCCCGCCGCCACCTCGGCGGCGGCGCCGCCCACCCGCTCCTCCCGGATCCGTGCGGTCAGGTGGACCGAGTAGTCGACCCCCAGACCGATCAGCATCACGGGCACGGCCACCGCGATCTGGTTGAAGGGCCCGATGATCCCGAGCACCTCGGGACCCAACAGTGCCGCCAGTCCGGCCAGCCACACCTGGACCATCAACAGGCCGACCAGCGCGATCACCACGTCGACGACCGAACGGAACAGCAACCAGAGCAGCGCCACGATCAGCAGCAGCGAGACCCCCAACAGCAGCGGGAGTTCGACGAACAGCCCTTCCTCGAGCTCGTCCTCCAACAGCTCGACGCTGAACGGTTCCACGCTGAAGAACCCGTGCGCCTCCTCCTCGAGGCGATGGCGCAACATCGTCCCGGCCTCGCGTCGCTGTTGCTGATCGAGCCCCGGGGCGAGCTGGATCGAGACCAGTCCCCCACGCGCCCGTGCGGCGTCGACGTCGAGGTCGTCGGACAGCAGCGAGCGCACCTCGTCGCCCTGCTGGTCGAGGACCCGATCGAGCAGCGCGCCGACGAACGGCGGCGAGAGCTCGTCGGCATCGAGGTCGATCTCGGCGACACCGGCCAGCAGCGGACTCGCGTAGGAGATCACCGCCGGACGTCCCGGTGTGTCGTCGGGCAGCGCGCCCGGGATGGTGGCCTCCGCGGTCGCCTCGATGTCCCGGGCCACCTCCAGGCCCTCGGAGGACAGCACGTTGCCGCCGCGTCCGGCGTCGACGATCACCTGCAGACCGCCACCGCGGAGCCCGAACTGCTCATCGATCCGTTCGAAGGCGGTCGCGAGCGGGGCCTCCCCCGCGAACTCGGTGATGTCGGTCTCGACCCGGAGCTGGGTGGTGAGCCCCGCGAACCCGACGGTCAGCAGGGCGAGGACCGACAACACCACACCGGCCCGTCGCTGGACCATCCCCCCCATCACGTCCACGATCCACTGCACGCGTAGCGGCTCCTCGACGGACCTCGTCGGGCTGGGCTGGACCCCGGGGACCGCGGGCTGGCGGACCGGACGTGCTGGTGGTCGACCGACGACCGATCCGCCTGGCACGCTCGCCAGGTGACCAGCGCGCGCGCCCCCGAGCCGCCCCCGACCCCCGTCATCCGGCCGTGGGTCACGTCCCGGCACGCCAGGTGGCTCCTCGCCACGCTGACGGTCGTGCTGCTGCTCGGCCCGCCCGCCGAGCGGGTCACCGCGGATGGCGACAGCGAACGTGGGGCCACCGGGGGTTCCACCCGGGTCCTTCGCACGGTCGAGGTGGATCTCGGCCCGGACGGCACGGTCGAGCAGGCACGCCGCCACACCCGTACCGAAGGGCCCCAGCTCGCACCGAGCACCGATGAGCAGGTGATCGCCGAGGACGAGGTGCCACTCGTGGCGCGCATCCGGTACGGCGCCGATGGCCAGGCGCTCGCACCCGACGACCTCGAGGACCACACCGGCGACGTGGTCCTCGCCATCGAGATCCGCAACCTCGACACCCAACCGCGGTCCATCACCTACGGCACACCCGATGGCCTGATCGACGAGACCGTCGAGGTCGCCGCCCCGTTCATGGCGCAGGTGAGTGTCGAACTCGACCGGAACTGGTCGCTCGCCGAGACCGGGAACGGCACGGTGAGCGTCGGGCCCGACGGCGGGACCCAGATCCGCTGGCAGGCGGCACTGTTCCCACCCGTGGCTCCGACCACCGCCCGATTCGAGATGCAGGCCATGACGGACGGTGGAGCAGCCCCCCGGATCACCATCGAGGGCTGGACGGTGACGACCGCGTCCTCACCTGCCGCGGCCATCGCCGACGACCTGCTCACCGCGCAGGCCACCTCGGACGCCGTGGCCGCCGTGGTGGCCGCCGGGTTGCAGGAGGTGGTCGGCGCCGCCGCCGCCGGGGCCGACGGCCTCACCGACGGCCTCGAACAGCTCCAGCTCGGCATCGCCGATGCGCTCGACGAGGTCGACGGGTTCGATCCGGACGCGCTGATCGCGGACGCGCTCGACGGCATCGGCGATCAGCTGGACACCGCACGACTGGTGGATGAGCTGCTCGCCACGGCCCTGCCGGATCTTCCCGACGCCCAGCAGCTGGCCGAACAGTTCGACGACCAGCTCGAGGTCGGGGCGCTGCTCGACGACGCCGGGCTGGGCGCCATGTTCGAGGACGTGCTCGCTCAGGCCGTGCCGGCTCCGGAGGACCTCGATCTGGACACCGATGTGCTGCTGGAGGGCATCGAGCTCGACGACGTGCTGTGTGAGGTGCTCGACGAGCTCGATCTCACCACGCTGTTCGATGCGCTGCTCGAGGAGATCGAGGTCGAGCAGCTGGTGGCCGATCAGCTCGCCGACCTCGACCTGACCGAGGTACTGGACGAGGTGCTCGCGGACCTCGACCCGGCGGATCTGCTCGCAGCGGTGGACCTCGAGGCGGCGCTCGCCCCGGTCATCGATGAGCTCGCCGACGACCTCGCCGGCCCGCTGGGGGAGCTGACCGACCCGGAGGTCCTGCTCGAACGGCTCCAGCAGGCCATCGGCCCCCGCTCGTTGGGCGAGCTGATCGGGGCGGCCGAGCTCGGGCCGCTGGTGACCACGCTGCTCGCGACCGATGACCTCGAGGTGGAACTGGCCGCGCTGCTCAGCGTGCTGCTCGACGACATCGGTCTGGCCGTCCCCGTGACCATCGCCCCGCGACTCGACGACATCCTGGGTCTCGTCGCCACGGAGCTCGAGCTCGTCGACGGGCTGATCGAAGCGCTGGGCACGGCCACCGACGAACTCGACCGGAGAGACCTCGACACCGGTCCGGGGCCACACGAGGCCCCGATCGCCCTCGCCGCATCGCTCGCCGAGCGCTTGCGGGCCACCTCCGGGGTGATGGGCTCGGCAGACGATGCCGTGTTCGACGACCTCGACCGCACGGTGCGCACGAGCGTGGACCGGCTCGCAGAGGCGGGACGGGCACTCGCCGACGCGAAGCTCGAACTCGCGGGAGATGCTGCGCCGCTGGAGCCGGTCGCGGACGCGCTCGGCGCGGCGGAGCTGGCCATCGGCGAGCTCGGAGACGACGTCGCGGACGCCCGCGAGCGATCGGACGCGGCGTACGCGGCGCTCGCCGCCGAGCTGCCCCGGCTGGCCGATGAGCTGGAGGAGTTCGCCGAGACGCTCGCGACCAGCCGCCCCGGCACCGAGGGGCCCCTGGCGGAGACGATCCGGAAGGACCTCGACGAGCTCGGCCATGGTCTCGCGAGGTTGCGCACCGGCGTCGGCGGTGTGCGCGGCCCGGTCGAGGAACTGCTCCAGGAACTGCGCGCCGCCCCGGACCCGCTGGGGAGGATCGACCGGCTCCTCGACGACGCGACTCTCGAGCTGGCCCCGGCCGTGGCCAGCTTCCAGGAGCGCGCTGCCGGACGTCTCGCCGGGGTCCGCTTCGACGAGCTCCCGTTCGAGGAGCTGGCGACCGCCCTCGACCTCGACGTCCGGGCGCTGACGAGCGAGCTCGTGGGGGCGTTCGACCCACCCGAGCTGACCGAGCTGGTGGGCGCGGCGCTCACCGAGCTCGACCTCGACGCCGCGGCGCTCCTCGAGGTGCTGGACCTCGACACCGGAGCCCTGCTGGCACCCTTGATCGACGAGTTGCCCGACCTCACGGAACTGCTCGGCGACGTCGATCCCGCGCCCTTGCTGGAGACCGTGGACGTGAGCGGGTTGCTCGGTCCCGACGTCGCCGAGCGGTTGGTGGCGGGGCTGGCACCGGCGCCGGAGGACCTCGCCGTGCTGTTGGCCGGTGCGTTGGACGACCTCGCGCCGCCGGAGTTCGACGATCTGTTGGAGGAGCTCGACCTGGACCTCACCGAGGCGTTCGACACCGCCGCCCTGAGCCCGGAAGCCCTGCTCGGGGATCTGCGACCGCCGGACGGCGACGCGCTGATCAACGCGCTGGAGCTGCAACCGGACGAACTGATCGCCGAGCTCGGGATCGACACGTTCGGCGAGTTGGACGAGCTCGGAGGGGAGTTGCTCGCAGGTATCGCCGGGTTGGCGGGCGGCGCCGGGGCGCTGACCGAAGGCCTCGAGTTGGTCGCCGACGACGGGCTCGCCGAACTGGTCGGACAGCTCGACGGCGACAACCGCGAGGCCCAACGCGACCTCGCGCTGCTGCGCGAACTCGACGAGCGCGCGGCAGCGACCGGTACCGGCGTCGGGGCCGACGCGCGTTACCACCTGCTGAGCGAGCCTCGCGACACGGTGTTCACCCCTGCCCGCGTGACCGGTGTGGTGGCGGCCCTCGCGCTCGTGCTGGTCACGCTGCTGCGACGCCGTCGCGAGCCCGCCGGGGCCGACGGGGCCGACGGGGCCGACGGCTGAACTCCGGGCTGCCGACGCGACCCCGCAGACCCAGCGGTCCCGTACGTTGACACCCATGGATCGCGACCGCCTCCGCCTGTTCGCCGGCACCGCACTGGCGGTGGTCGTGGTGGTCGCCTTCGGGTTGTCGCGCATCGGTGGTGTCGGTGGTCTGGGCGACGGCCCGGTGCCCACCTGTCAGGACCCGGTGGCCTGGGACGACACGTCGCTGCGCGCGGGGCAGCGCACGGCCGTGACCGGTGTGGTGGTCCAGGTCGGGGCCGCGCCGGAGGCCGGCGGGGCGCCGAGCTTCCTGAACCTCGGCAACGCCCACCCCGACGACGAACGGTTCGACATCGTGATCTACGAGCAGGTGAGCGAGCGGTTCGATGTCCGCCCGGGACCCGCCTGGGAGGGCCGGGAGGTGTGCGTGCAGGGTCGGGTCCGTGACCGCGACGGGGTGCTGCAGATCATCCTCGAGGACCCGGCCTACCTCTCCGTGCGGTGATGGTTCCCCCGAGCAGGCCGGCGACCGTCGGAACAGCCCCGGGGCCAGCCTCGCGGAGGCAACGACCTACGCGGCTCGCGTCACGGGCACCAGCCGATGACCGCGGCAGTGAGTTCGGAGTGGCGTTCGGCCATCGCGGTGCGCTTCGCCGCGTCCAGGTCTGCCCGGCCCCGCTCGGCGGTGTTGGCCTCGAGTTCGTCGCGTGCGCTGAGCAGGCAGTCCCGAGAACACAGCGAGGTCGCGGTCGCGATCGGGGAAGCACAGATCGCACAGGCCTGCTCCCGTTGGACGGGGCGAGCGAGTCGGGTCCGGATCATGTGGCGTGCCTCCCTCGGTGGCGACGCCAAGCACCCATCTTGTTGAACGCCTGACCTCCGTAGGTTACCTCGGCCCCGGGCGCGTCGCGCGATCCCGACGAACCGATCAGCACCGCGGGCCCGCGGACGCCCTCGGCCACAGCAGATCACCGGCGTCGAGCACCTTGCGGGCGACCTCGCGACCCGATCGGACGGGCGCGCATCTCTTGCCGGCGCTTCTTGTATGGTTGGCGACTGCCTTGACGAGACAGGGCCCTCACATGAACAACCCGTCCACGACCGGCTCCCCGGTGAGGGGCCAGCCGGACTTCGGTGCCGATCCGTCCCTGTTGGAGGAGTTCGGCGCCATCATCGCCCACGAGCTCGCGACGCCGTTGGCCATCATCAACGGCGCCGCCGGACTCGCCCTCGACGATGACGCCGACACCCCGCCAGAAGAGCACCGGGCGTTGCTGCAGATGATCCGGCGCAACACCCAACTCGCCGAGTTGCTGCTGCGCCGTGTCGGCCTCGCTCGCGACATCGATGCCGGGAGGGTCGAGCTCTCACGGGCGATGATCGATCTCGGTCAGTTGGTCGAGGAATCGGTCGGGGATCTCCGGCAGATGATCCTGGATGACCATCCCGTCACGGTCACCATCGACGAGATCCCACCGGTCTGGGCGGATGCGACCGCGGCCCGGGAGATCGTGTTCAACCTGCTCTCCAACGCGAGCAAGTACAGCGAGAGCGGTGCCGCCATCGAGGTGACCGCGCGCCGTGCCGGCGACCACGCCGAGGTGGTGGTGCGCAACCACGGCGGCGGTGTCACCCCGGGTGACACCGACAGGATCTTCGAGAAGTTCCATCGCGGCCAGACCACGTCGCCGGGTGCCGGGCTCGGGCTGTTCATCTCCCGCGGACTCGCCCGGGCGCATGCCGGCGACATCACCGTCCAAGCCGCCGAACGGGTCGGCAGCGAGTTCCGCTTGACCCTCCCCCTCGGAGCGTGACCGTCGCGGTCGCGTCGAGGCCTACGGCGTCGACGCGTCGTCGGCCACGTGCGCGGTGACCCCCGGTGACAACCGGCGGTCACCGCCGGGTACGGACGGCTCCGGATGCCGCGTGCTCGTGGGCCGCCTGCCAGGGACGGTGGCCGGGCGGCCCATCGGGGCGGTCCAAGGGAACATGACCGAGGCCGGTGCACGTGCGCACCGGCCTCCGACGTCAACGAGGGGAAGGGCTCAGCCCTCGGTCTCGTCGTCGTCCACGTCGGCGTCCATGTCGGCGTCGTCGTCCATGTCGGCGTCGTCGTCCATGTCGGCGTCCGCGTCCATGTCGGCGTCGTCGTCCATGTCGGCGTCCATGTCCGCGTCGGTGTCCGCACCGTCGTCGAGGGTTTCGGTGTCGACGTCGTTGGTGTCCGCGGTGTCGTCGGTCTCGCAGCCGACGAGCACCACCGCGAGGGTGGCGAACGCGGCGACGGACGTGCGCAGGTGCTTGGTCATGATGATCTCCAGGTTGCTCGTTGGCCGTCCGGGAGCGAACGGCCGCCTCGGGGGGGACGCAGGAACACCAGATGGGTGCCCTACGGTGCCCCTCGTAGGACGCATGAACCATACGACCCAACTCGATGGGGTCAGTGCACACACCGTGGTCGAAAGGTCGTAGCACGTCGCCGATCGTGTTCGCGGGTGTGGCCGGTGGCGCTCCGTCTCAGCTCGAGCGCCCGACGACAGCCAGGATCGCCGCGGCCAGCGCTTCCGGCGCGTCCTCCTGGACGAAGTGGCCGGCGCCCTCGATGGTGCGGTGCGGTTGGTCCATGGCGCCCGGGATGCGTGCGCGCATCAGCCGATCGCCACCGCGGGTCAGCGGATCCTGATCGGTGAACGCCGTCAGGAACGGACGGTCGAACCTCGCGAGCGCTTCCCACGCGCGCCGGTTGTCGGTCGCGGCCGGGTCGTCGGGAGTGATCGGCACCAGGCTCGGCAACACCCGCGGCCCGGCCTGGTGGCTCGGGTCGGGGAACGGCGAGTCGTAGGCGGCGACGACCTCGGGAGGCAGGGTGCGCAACGACCCACCGTCGACGATCCGGCCGACCGGGAAGTCCGGCATCGTGCGCGCGGCCCGTTGCCATGCCAGGAACTCGTCGCTCATGTCCCGATCGCCGGCCGGTAGGCCCGTGTTCGACACCACGACCCCGGCGAAACGGTCCGGCTGTTCGGCGACCAACCGCAGCCCGAGCAGCCCGCCCCAGTCCTGACAACCGAGCACCACCCCGGTCAGCTCGAGCTGTTCGAACAGCGCCTCGGCCAGCCAGGTCACGTGACGCGCGTAGGTGTGATCGTCCTGCTCGGTCGGCTTGTCCGAGCGTCCGAACCCGATCAGATCCGGCGCGACCACCCGGCATCCGGCTGCCACCAGGGGTGGGATGACGTGTCGGTAGAGATAGCTCCAGGTCGGTTCGCCGTGCAGCAGCACCACGGTTCGTCCGTCCGGATGACCCTCGTCGAGATGGTGCATCCGCAACGGCGCATCGCCGTCGGGGTCGCGCACCTCGAGGTAGACGGGCGCGAACGGGTGGTCGGGCAGTTCGCGGAAGGCCGCGTCGGGCGTGCGCAGGCGGTCCAACGTGTCCCCCTCGGGCTCAGGCCGTGGGCGCCGTCTCGGCACCGGGGTGGCTGGCGGCATCGCTGCGGGCGGGCGCGTCCCCCGCCGGCTCGCGTGCGAGGATCGCGTGGGCGGTGCGGCGCGCCAGCGCCAGGCAGGTGAGCATCGGGTTCGAACCGACCGCGGTCGGGAACCCACTGGTGTCACCGATGAAGACCCCGGCGACATCGTGGAGCTGCCCGGTCGGGTCGGCCACGCTCGTCGCGGGGTCGGTACCCATCCGCGCGCTGCTCATCTGATGGGCGCTGAACAACGGCGATCCGCCGGCACCGGGACGACGCTCGCGGAGCCGGGTCACGAACCGCTCCAGGTCGTCGCCCCGGCGCCACATCGCACCACCGGGTCCAAGGTCGAGGATCGCCGTGGCGCCGGCGGCGCGCTGCAGCTCGGCGACCGTCCCGATCGCCTCCTGCAACAGCTCGACATCGAACTCGTCGTCGAGCGGATAGGTCACCACCGCCTCACCGGCATCGTCGATCGCGACCCGACCCGACCCACGGTCACGCAGCAGCCCGAGCGCCGGCGCCGCACGTGCCCACCGCCCCATCAGCAGTTTGTGGGCGCGGCCCGAGCGCCACGGCAGCGTCGCCGCCGACAGCGCGGTCCCGAACTGCGAGGCCTCCAGCAGGATCCCGTGACCGTCGCGCCGGCTCGCGAACTCGTCGACCACGACCGTCTGGGGTGGCCCCCACCACACCCGCTGGTCGTCGGGATAGAACGCGGCCAGCGCCGTGACGGGGTGCAGGTGCAGGTGCTCGCCGACCGCCGGACCCCCGATCCCCGACCGCAGCAGCAGCGCCGGGGTCTCGAGCGCCCCGCAGGCGACCACCACGCGTGGCGCATGCACGGTCAGAGTGCCGGTCGCACCCGCGGCGTCCGTCACCGTCGCCACGACCCCGGTCGCGCGACCCCCGGCGCTCAGTACCCGATCGGCGTGTGCGCCGGTCACCATCCGGGCTCCCGCCTCGGCCGCATCGAGCAGGTAGGTCGCGATCCCTCCCTGCTTGCTGCCCGTGGCGTCCCCGAAACCGAGGTGCCCGGCCGCGTCCGGGACGTAGCTCGCCGGATCGGTGTTGCGGGTCGCGACCTTCCACGACCAGCCGAGCGCCTCCGCACCGTCCACCAGTCGCTGGTTGGGACCGTTGCGGTCGCTACAGGCATCGGTCGCCGAGATGCGCTCGGCGACGGCAGCGAGGTGGGCATCGAAGTCCTCGCCGGCCAGGCCGTCGAGTCCGTGCTGCTGCTCCCAGATCTGCCGTACGTGTGCCGGCGGCGGGACACAGTTGGTCCAGTTCACGGTCGTACCGCCGCCGAGCGTGGCGCCCGCGACCATCGTGACGTTGCCGTCCGCGGTCGCGGTGTACCCACCCCGCCAGTACAGCTGCGCCATGGCCTCCAACTCGAAGGGCGGGAAGTCCGCGGTCTCCGCATGGCCACCGGCCTCGAGCACCACCACCTCCATGCCGGCCTGGGCCAACTCCGCGGCGATGACCCCGCCGCCGGCACCGGATCCGACGACGCAGACGTCGGCCTCCCAGACCGTGTCCGTGCCGGCGGTGACCGGCTCGGACCTCAAGGTGCGGGCCGGAGGATCGGTGACCACGGGTGGGCCGGGATACCCGATCACCGGCCAGTTCGGGTTGGTGCCATCGGTATCGGGAAGGCCGTAGAACATCATCAGGCTGAGCGCCCGGAGCCCGTCGAGGCCCTTGGCGGCGTCCGCGGAGGCCCTGCGCAGCGTCGTGAGCAGCGCGTCACGAGCCGGACCCGGCAGGCGGTGCACCTGCAGTTTGCCGAGCACGCCCAACAGTTCGGTGAGCCCGGCCGCGTCGGCTGGTTGGAGCCGGGTCGCGATGGCGCCGGCCACGGCCTCGGCCACGTCGAGGTCGGAGGCCCGCCGGGCCCAGAACACCGGATCCCCGCCACCGCTACGTGGCGGCGCCACACTCGGTACCGCGACATCGGCCAGGGTTCGCAGCACCGCCAGGTGGCGCGGCCCCTGGGGGCTCTCGGCCCAGGCGCGTCCTGCGGCGTGAAGTGGTGTGTCCATCGGTGCGCTCCCGGTCGTCACCGGGGCGGGTGCTCGACGCGTCACGGTGCTCCGCCCGCCGCCTGGTGTGCACAGCTTGCCCGATGGCGCGGTCGGCCACGCCATCGGCACCCAGATCGAGCGGGCGGAGCACCCGGGTCAGAAGGCGAACACCAGTCGGCCGGGGACCTCGCCGGCCTCGACCGAGGCGAAGTCCTCGTTCACCGTTGCGAGGTCCCGGGTCTCGTACTCGACCGTCGTGCGGCCCTGCGCGTGCAGCTCGAACACCTCCTGGAGGTCGTTGCGTGTCCCGACGATCGAGCCCCGGACGGTGATGCCCTTCAGTACCGTCTCGAAGATCGGCAGCGTCATGTCGTTGTCGGCCGGCAGGGCGACCATGGACAGCGTCCCGCCACGCTTGAGCGAGGCGAAGGACTGCTCGAACACGCGCGGTGACGCGGCCAGGCAGATGGCCTGGTCGGCACCTCCGAGCGCCTGGATGAACTCGACCGGGTCCTGCTCGGCCGCGTTGACCGTGTGCTCGGCACCCAACTTCTTCGCGAGTTCCAGCTTGCTCTCGACCACGTCGACGGCCACGACGGTGGCGCCGGCGATCCGTGCGTACTGCATCGCGAGGTGACCGAGCCCACCGATGCCGAACACCGCGACGAGGTCCGAGGGACGGGTACCCGCGACCTTGACCGCCTTGTAGGTGGTGACGCCTGCGCAGCTGAGCGGCGCCGCATCGCGCGGATCCACGCCCTCCGGGACGATGCCGACGTAGCGGCTGTCGGCCAACGCGTACTCCGCATAGGCGCCGTCCACGGAGTAGCCGGAGTTCTGCTGCGCCTCGCAGAGGGTCTCCCACCCGCCGACGCAGTGCTCGCAGGTTCCGCAGGCGGTCCCGAGCCACGGGATCGCGACCCGGTCCCCCTCGGCGACCCGGGTGACGTCCGGCCCCACCGCCTCGATGATGCCGATCCCCTCATGGCCGGGGACGAACGGCGGCGTCGGCTTGACCGGCCAGTCGCCCCGCCACGCGTGGATGTCGGTATGGCACAGTCCCGATGCCTCCATCCGGACCAGGACCTGGTGGGGTCCGGGGGACGGGATGGGTCGGTCTTCGATCTGGAGGGGTTCGCCGAACCCTGGCACGACAGCAGCTCTCATCATGTGCTCCTCGCGACCGTGGTCGTCGACACACCGTGCACCGACGGCGCCGGTGCAGGACGGTCACTCGTCACATCGTGGTCTTCCGATGGGTACGCGCCCACCGGAGGAGGTCACGGCCGGGGCGGCCGAAGGTCCCGAGCCGCCGGCCTCGGTGACCGGGGGACCCGGTCGTACGGCGGATACCCGCGGCTCAGAACTCGGGCGTCTGCGCGGTGGACCGCACGACGAGTTCCTCCGGCCGGACGTGCACCGGCAGCCGAAGCACTCCGCGGAGCGCCGCTGCCACCTCGTCAGCGGTGAGGTGGCCGGGACCGGCATCACCCTCGTCGGTGTCCGCGAAGAAGGTGTCGGTCGCACCGGGGCGGAGCTCGAGCACGCGCAGCTCGGGGTGCTCCTGTTGGTAGGTCCGGGCCAATGCGCGGACCGCATGCTTGGTCGCGCAGTACGGACCGCCCCCGGGGAACACCCGCGTCGAGACGTCCGAGGACACCACGACCGCCAGGCCGGAGCCGGCCGCCTGCAACGCCGGGGTGAAGGCCTGGAGGGTGAGCATCACCCCACGTACGTTGACCGCGAAGAGCCGATCGAAGGTGTCGAGGTCGAAGTCCGCCATGGCGCCGAAGGCCCCGATACCGGCGTTGACGATCAGCACGTCGACCGCGCCGAGGTGATCACCGATCGCCCGGGCGGTCGCGCGCACCTGGACCGCATCGGTGACGTCGAGGCCGAAGGTCGCGACGTCGATCCTGCTCGAGACCTCGAGCAGCTCGTCCGACAGTCGGTCGAGTTCGTCGTGCGAGCGGGCGGCGAGACACAGGTCGTAGCCCTCGATCGCCAACATGCGTGCGATGGCGCGCCCGATCCCGCGTGACGCTCCGGTGACGACGGCGGTGGGCATGGGCCGAAGCCTACGCGGCTCTCCTCACGACCGGGCGGGCGGCACCCACGGCACATGGCCGGGGTTGCACCGGTGCATGGGTCACCGCCACGCGGCGAGCACGTCGATCCCGAACGCCATGAGCAACCCTCCGACGATGACCCCGATGGCGATCAGCACCGCGTAGCGCCTGCCCGGACGCTCGGATGCTCCCACCGGGTCCGCGTCGGCTCGATCCCCGGCGGGATCCGGTGTGGAGCCATCCCCGGCGACCTCCGCCGCATAGGCCGCGAGGAACTCACGTGCCTCCTCGACATCCTGCTCGCCGACCATCAGCGTGATGCCGCTCTGGGAGCCGACCTGACCGAGTTCCGGGTGCAGCGCCCCGACATCGTCGGCCCGCACCCGCGCCGGGATCCCCCCGCCGGCGAGCAGGTCACGGGCCATCTCGGCCTCCGTCCGCGAACCGAACCGTCCCACCGCTTCTTCCATGTGACCGCTCCCCGTCGTCGGGCAACCGTAGCGATGGTCCCGATCCCGACACCGCAAGCGCCCCCCGTCGACGACCTCGGCGGGTGACCGAGGCAGACCGGGGCAGACCGAGCATCGGAGGTCTCCGGACGACACCTCGGTCCGGACGGTCGGCGTCCTTCAGGCCCGCGAGGAAGTCCGTGACCGTTCGGAGAGCGCATCGTCGTACCCCCGCCCGCTGCTCCGGCGTCGGTATCCCCACCACAACAGGCCCAGCAACAGCGCCGACAACGCCAGCGGCACGACCATCGGCAGCCGGTCGGGCACGGGGAGGGTGTAGACCAACCGGTTGTGCCCCTCCGGAAGGTCGGCGATGGCCCCCTCGGTCGCGCGGTCGAGCAAGGTGCGGCGGACCTCGGCGACACTCGCGGACGGGTCCTCCTCCAAGACCAGCGCGGCCGCCCCGGCCACGATCGGCGCCGCGAACGAGGTCCCGAGCTTCTCGTCGGTCTCCGTGTCCGAACCGTTCGAGGCCAGGGTCAGCTCCTCGCCGGGTGCGTAGAGAGCGACTTCCTCTCCGAAGTTCGATCCCGGGAGCAGTCGGTCGTCCCGCGTGGTCGCACCGACGACCAGGACGTCCTCCATCCGTTCCGGCGCGAACAGCACGTCTGCCTCACCCCGGGTGTCGGCGGCCCACACCACGACCAGGCCGGCCGCCATCAACTCTTCGAGCTTGGATTCCAGCGCCTCGGCCTCCGCCGGCTGATCCTCGTAGAGGTACCCGTCCAGCGAGACGTTCAACACGCCGCGGGTGCCGTCGTCGGGATGGGTCTCCAAGATCCAGTCGAGCGCGCCGATGAACGGCTCGAACTCCGGCTGCCGGCTGCCGTCCGAAGGATCGAGTACCCGCACCGAAACGACCGTGGCGCCCTTCGCCACACCGTGCTCGGTCCCCGCTGCAGCGGAGGCGACCTCCGTGCCGTGACCCTCCAGGTCCTCGTGCGGGGCAGCCTGGCCGAGGGCGTCGTAGCCATCGACGTAGCGCCCCTCGAAATCCTCGTGGGTCACCCGCGTGCCCGTGTCGAGGACGTAGACGCGCACGCCGTCGCCGGTGTAGCGGTAGTCGTAGGTGCCGGTGAACGGTGGCTCGCGTTGGGAGATCCGGTCGAGGTGCCAGCCGGCATCCACCTGCTGGCTCAGCCCGGGATGCTCCCCCGTGGCCTCGTCCGGTTCGGTGTCGGCGGCGGCAGGTCCAAGGAGCGTGACCGTCAGCGATGCGAGCAACACGACGACGATGACCGCAGGAAGGCCGGGCCTCCGGCGTGACCGGAGGATCGTCGTCCACTGACTGATGCTCATATCCGACCTCTCAGCCAGCGAGGCGGCCGCTGCCCCGTGGCCTCTCCAATCGGACCACCACCCTTCCGCCTGGGATCGACGTTCGCCATCCCCCGAGGTGGTCGAACGGCCGGAGCGGGGCGATCCGTGCGGATCAACGGACGGCGCGATCCTCGTGGCGGTCGCGGTCCGCCACGAGGATCGCGACCAGGAACGTCGCGCGGTCGTCGAACGGGTGCAGATGCCAACTGGACAGCAGGACGTCGTGGCGTAATCCGGCGGAGGCGGCATCGTCGAGGAAGGTCTCGAACGCATAGTCACGCCCGGTCCCGAACCCGATCACGAGCCGGCCGCCGACCGCCAGGTGCTCGCGTAGACGCTCCAACACCGGGACCCGGGAGCTCGGAGCCAGGAAGGCCACGACGTTGCCGGCGCACACGATGACGTCGAACGGCTCGGCGATCCCCCGCTCCGGTAGGTCGAGCTCGGCGAGATCGCCCACGAGCCACCTCGGGCCGGGATGATCCTGTTCGGCGGCGGCGATCAGCACGCCATCGAGATCCACACCGACGACCGTGTGGCCGACGCCGTGGAGCCACCCGCCGACCCGACCGGGGCCGCAGCCGGCATCGAGGATGCGTGAAGCGCGCGGCACCATCGCATCGACCATCCGGGCCTCGCCGGCGAGGTCGTCACCCGCCGCGCGCATCGCCCGGAACCGCTCGGCGTACCGGGACGAGTGTTCCGGGTCCTGCTCGACCATGCGGGCCCAGGCGTTCTGTTCGGTCACGTGCGGGTCCTCTCGGCGCTCTCCGGCGACCGTATCCGTGGCCGGCATGCTCGCATGCGGAGCACGGTCGCCCGAAGCCCGGTGGTGGGCCCGGCGAGCTGACGAGGGTGCTTGGCCCGCCACGGGTCGGGGTGCCGACGACCGGCTGGTCAGGCGTCGGCGTCCCGGTCGTCGGTCGGCCGATCATCCGGGTCCGACTGCAGCCATGGGCCGGAGCGCAAGCGAGCCAACCACGGTACGTCGTCACGCCTCGGTTGCTCACCGCGGCGTTCGTGGATCACCGCCCGACGGAAGTCGCGGTTGAGGTGGGCGATCACGTCGAGCTCGATGCCCGCGGGGCAGGCCGGCACGCACTCACCGTAGTTGGTGCAGGAACCGAACATGTCCTCCATCGTGGTGACCATGGAGCGGACCCGTTCGTAGCGCTCGACCTGCCCTTGCGGCAGCTCGGCGAGGTGGGCCACCTTGGCGCCCGCGAACAGCTGGGCCGCGCCGTTGGGACACGCCGCCACGCACGCACCGCACCCGATGCAGGCGGCATGATCCATCGCCGCTTCCGCCTGGTGCTTGTTGACCGGCAGCGTCAGCGCCTCGGGCGCGGCGTTGGTCGCCGTGGAGATGTAGCCACCGGCGGTGATGATGCGGTCGAGCGAGGAACGGTCCACGACGAGGTCGCGGATCACGGGGAAGGCACCCGCCCGGAAGGGCTCGATGGTGACGATGTCGCCCGCTGCGTAGTTCCGCACCCGCTGCAGACACGCCGGGGTGGAATCGACCGGTCCATGGGGCCGGCCGTCGATCATCACCCCGCACGAACCGCAGATGCCCTCCCGGCAGTCGTGGTCGAACGCGATCGGGTCGCGTCCCTCGGTGACGAGCTGCGCGTTGAGCATGTCGAGCAGTTCGAGCAGGCTCATCTCGGGGGTCGCCTCGGCCACCTCGTAGCGCTCGAACCGACCGGGCGAGGCGGCGTCGTCCTGACGCCAGACGTCGAGGATGAGTCGCATCACTTGTAGCTCCTGGTCGCGAGTGGGACGGCCTCGAACGTGAGGGGCTCGCTGTGACGGACCGGACGTCCGTCGTCACCAGCGGTGGCCCAGGCGGAGCCCGAGGTCCAGTGCTCGTCGTCGCGCATCGCCTCACCCTCGCTGGTCTGGTGTTCGGATCGGAAGTGCGCACCGGCGGACTCGTCGCGGTCGAGAGCGTCCAGAGCCATCAGCTCGGCGAGCTCGAGGTAGTCGGCCAGCCGGCCGGCGCGTTCGAGCTCCTGGTTGAGCTGCGCGCCGTGACCGACGACGCGCACGTTGCGCCAGAAGTCCTCGCGCAGCTCGCGGATGGCGTCCTGGCCCTTCGCGAGCCCCTCGGCGTGTCGCTCGACGCCGACGTGGTCGGTCAGCAGCTGCCCGAGCTCCTTGTGGTAGTGGTCGGGAGCCGTGGTCCCGCCGACCGCCAGCAGCCGTTCCACCCGCGCCCGTGCGTCGGCGACCGCGGCCACGACGTCGGGGTGGTCGTGGCCGAGCACCTCGGTACCGAGCCGTGGGGCGAGGTAGTCCGCGACCGTCCACGGGATGACGAACCAGCCGTCCACCGAGGCGCTCAGCAACGAGTTGGCACCGAGCCGGTTCGCGCCGTGGTAGTTGAAGCTGGCCTCGCCCCCGACGAACAGGCCGGGCACGTTGCTCATCTGGTTGTAGTCGGTCCACAACCCACCCATCACGAAGTGGGGGCCGGGCGCGATGCGCATCGGGGTGGTCAGGGGGTCCTCGCCCGTCGCATCGATGTAGAGCTCGAACAGGTTGCCGTACCGCTCCTCCATCGTCGCCCGACCCAGCCGCTCGATCGCGTCCGCGAAGTCGAGGTAGACCCCGTTGCGCAGGGGGCCCACGCCCTTGCCTGCATCGAGCTGCAGCTTGGCCGCCCGCGACGAGATGTCGCGTGGCGCGAGGTTGCCGAACGCCGGGTACATCCGCTCGAGGTAGTAGTCCCGGTCCTGCTCGGGGATGTCCCCGGGAGCCCGATCGTCGCCCGGTTGCTTCGGTACCCAGACCCGACCGTCGTTGCGCAGCGATTCGCTCATCAGCGTGGTCTTCGACTGCCATTCGTTGGACAGTGGCAACGAGGTCGGGTGGAACTGCACGAAACACGGGTTGCCGAACAGCGCGCCACGCTTGTGGGCCCGCCACGTGGCGGTGACGTTCGAGGACTTGGCCAGCGTGCTCTTGAAGTAGACGTTGCCGTAGCCACCGGTGGCCAGGATCACGGCATGCGCCGTGACCGGGCGGATCTCACCGGTGATCATGTCACGCACCACGATGCCGACGGCGCGGCCGTCGGCCACGATCAGGTCCAGCATCTCGACCCGGGTGTGCAGGGTGGTCCGTCCGGCGCCGACCTCCTTGAGCAGCTGCTGGGAACCGGCCAGCTGCAGCTGCTGGCCGGTCTGACCCCGGGCGTAGAAGGTTCGGGACACCTGCACGCCGCCGAACGACCGCGTGGCGATCTGTCCGCCGTACTCCCGGGCGAAGGGGACCCCGAGCGCCGTCAGGTGATCGATGACGCGGACGGAGAGCTCGGCCAGACGGTGCACGTCGGCCTCGCGTGAGCGGAAGTCCCCGCCCTTGACCGTGTCCCGGAACAGTCGATCCACGGAGTCACCGTCGGCTTTGTAGGCCTTGGCGGCGTTGATACCCCCCTGCGCCGCGACGCTGTGGGCGCGACGGGGCGCGTCGTGGAGGGTGAACGCCTCGACCTGGTAGCCGAGCTCCGAGAGGGTGGAGGCGGCTCCGGCACCCGCGAGACCCGTCCCCACCACGATGACCTTGAACTTGCGTCGGTTCGCGGGGTTGACCAGCCGCAGGTTCAGCAGGTGCTCCTCCCACAGGGTCTTCACATCGCCGGTGGGAGCGGCACCGTGGATCTCGTCACCGATGGCTCGGCGCTGATCGAGGTCGATCGACATGGACGATCCTTCGTGAAGCGATGAGACAACCGTAGGTGGGGACCGGGGCCGACGGCGCGGACGTCGCCAACCCCGGAGCCGTCAGTAGATGCCGATCAACGCCATCCACAGCGCCCCGACGACGCCGAAGATGGCGACGTTGACGACGCTGGCCACGAACCCGTACTGCCACCACTTGGCCAGCGGGTTGTAACCCGCTCCGAACAGCACCGGCGCCGGCCCGGTCGAGTACTGCGTGAGTCCGCCCATGATGTTCGAGGCGAAGGCGAGCAGGAACGCGGCCAGCAACGGCGGGGCACCGGTCGCCAGCGCGGCGATCAGGAACGTCGGGTACAGCGCGGTCACGTGTGCGGTGTTGGACGCGAAGAAGTAGTGGATGTAGAGGTAGGAGAGCACCAGGATGCTCAACGCCAACGGCCAGCCCATGCCGCCGGTGACGCCTTCGATCGATCCGCTGATCCAGCCGATGACGCCGTAGGTGTTGAGGAACGAGGCCATCGTCACCAGTACGGCGAACCACACGAGCGTGTCCCAGGCGGCGTGTTCGCGCTTCACGTCGTCCCAGCTCAGCACGGTCGTCAGCAGCAGTACCCCCAGACCGATCATCGCCGCCAGGGTGGCACCGATACCGAACGCGGCGTCGCCGAAGATCCACAGACCGATCAGGAGCACGAACACGCCGAGGGTGATCTTCTCCATCAGCTGCAGCCGGCCCAACTCGGTGAGCTTCGCCTGCGCGATCTCGGTGGCGGCCGGCGTCTCGGTGACGGTCGGCCGGATCAGCTTGAACATGATGAACGGGATCGTGGCCAGGGCGAGCAGCCCCGGCACGCTGGCGGCGAGGGCCCATTGACCCCAGGTGATGTCGATCCCCTCGATCGCCGCGAGCTCGACGATCAACGGGTTGGCGGCCATGGCGGTCAGGAACATGGCCGAGGTCACGGCGTTGACCTGGAACGCCGATGCCATGAGGAACGAACCCATCCGCTCGGCCCCGTCATCCGGCTCGCTGTCGTAGGCCCCGGCCAGGGACCGGGCGACGGGGAAGATGATGCCGCCGGCCCGGGCGGTGTTGGACGGCGTGGCGGGCGCGATGATCAGGTCCGTGGCCGCGAGCCCGTAGGCCAGGCCGAGGGTCTTCTTCCCCAGCAGGCGCACGAACAGGTAGGCGATCCTGGTACCGAGCCCGGTCTTGATCACGGCGCGCGAGATCAGGAACGCGATCACGATCAGCCAGATGGTGGTGTTGGCGAAACCCGACAGCGCCTCGTCGAGTTCGAACACCCCCAGCACCGTGGCGATGGTCAGCCCGATGAACGCGATCGCACCCATCGGCAGCGGCTTGGCGATGATCGCGACGATCGTCGCCACGAACACCGCGAGCAGCGTCCAGCCCTGGGGCTCGACCGCCTCGGGTGCGGGGGTGAGGAAGATGGCCAGCCCGATCAGGGGCGGCACGAGCCAGCGCCAGAGCGCCGCCCTCTCGGGCGGTTCGGTGCCCGTGCGGGTCTTGGCGGCCTCGGCCGCCGATGCCTCGGTCGCTCCCGTGGTGGTGCCGGCCACCACCTCGTCGGCGGGTTCGTGTCGCATGATCATCCCTCCCGGGGGCGTCACGGGGGGGGCGGGCCCGCACGGGGCCCAGCACGTCCACCGATCACGTGCCTGACGCTACGTGGGCATCCGGCCCACGCCGAGGTGCCAAGGGCCCGACCTGCGGGGCCACACGACCCCAGGGTGGCGGCAGGGGACCCAGGCGCCGCCGCGGGAACGCGCCGGTCACCGACCGCCGCGCCGAGCTCCCTACGCGTTGGCCGCCAGCTCCCCGGCGAGCTGGTCCAGGACGACCTTGGCGTCGCCGTAGAGCATCACGGTGTTCTCCTGCTCGAACAGGCTGTTCTTGATCCCGGCGTACCCCGGCGACAGGCTGCGCTTGATCACGAACACCCGCCGGGCGTTGCCGACGTCCAGGATCGGCATCCCTGCGATCGGACTGCCCGGTTCGGTCCGGGCGGCCGGGTTCACCACGTCGTTGGCACCGACCACCACGACCACGTCCGTCTCGGCGAAATCCTGGTTGATCTCGCTCATCTCGCGGAGCATCTCGTAGGGCACCTCGGCCTCGGCCAACACCACGTTCATGTGTCCCGGCATCCGGCCGGCGACCGGGTGGATGGCGAAGCGCACCTGCGAACCCTGCCGTTCGAGTGCCTTGGCCAACTCGTGCACCGCGTTCTGCGCCCGGGCGGCGGCCAGTCCGTAGCCCGGCACGATGATGACCGTCTGCGCGGCCTCCAGGACCATCGCGGCGGACTCCGGATCGGCGGACACGACGTGGCCGTACTCGCCGTGTTCGGCGGCACCGCCGCTGAAGCCGCCGATCAGCACGTTGACCAGCGACCGGTTCATCGCCACGCACATGATCTGGGTCAGGATCAACCCGGCAGCTCCCACGATCGTCCCCGCGATGATCAGCAACTCGTTGCCCAGTGCGAAGCCGGTCGCTGCGGCGGCCAGCCCCGACAGCGAGTTCAGCAGGCTGATCACCACCGGCATGTCCGCCCCGCCGATGGGCACCACCAGCACGATCCCCACCAGCGCACTGGCCACCACCAGCCCGATGACCAGTCCGGCCGCCACGAACGCGTCCTCGATGGCGAACGCCGCCACGCCGCCGAGGGCGGCCCCGCCGAGGACCAGCAGCCCCATCAGCGGTCCGCGGATCGGGATCCTCGGCGTCCCGCTCAGGGTCCCACGCAGCTTCAGCTCCGCCAGCACGCTGCCCGAGAGGGTGACCGCCCCGATCAGCACCGACAGCACCAGGGTCCCGGCCGACGCTGCGCCCAGGGTGGCCGCGGCCGTGGCACCGCCGGCGGCCTCCACCACCTCGGCCCAGAACAGCGACAGGGCGACCAACGCCGAGGAGGCGCCACCGAAGCCGTTGAACCGGGCCACGATCTCGGGCATCTGGGTCGCCTGCGCCCGCGCGACGATGGCGTAGCCGATCCCACCGCCGATCAGCAGGCCGCCGGCGATCCAGCGGTAGTCGACCAACCCGATCTCGAGCAGCGTGATGAGGATCGCGAGCAGCATCCCGGCGGCCATCAGGGCGTTACCGCTGCGAGCGGTCCGCACGCGGGACAATCGCTTGAGGCCGATCACGAACAGCGCGATCGAGCCCAGGGCCAGCACGGCGGTCACCTCGGTGGCGATCACTTGCGACCCCCGAAGGTCGACAGCATCCGGTCGGTCACCAGGAACCCACCGACCACGTTGATGGTCGCCAGGATCAACGCCAGGACACCGAGTACGACGCTGGTGGTCACCGCGGCGACGGTCACCAGCGTCAGCGCACCGATCACCGTGATCCCCGACATCGCGTTCGCCCCGGACATCAGCGGGGTGTGCAACGTCGGCGGCACCTTGTTGATCAGCTCGAAGCCGAGGAACCCGGCCAGCACGAACACGTACACGCTCACCAGCAGCGGACCCATCAGGCGTCCTTCCCGCCGAGCAGCTCGGCGACCTTCTCGGCGATCTGGGGCTTGGTCACGAGGCCCTCGTGGGTGAGCAGCGCGCCCGCGATGATCTCGTCGTCGAGGTCGAGGGTCACGTGGCGTTCGTCGTCGACGAGCAACTCGCAGAACGCGGCGATGTTCCGCGCGTACAGGGCACTGGCCTCGCCCGCCATCGCCGACGGGAAGCCGCTGCCCGGGATGATCCGCACGCCGCCGTGCTCGATCACCTGCCCGACTTCGGTGAGCGCGCAGTTCCCCCCGTCCGCGGCGGCCAGGTCGATCACCACCGACCCGGGCGTCATGGCCTCGACCATCTCCCGGGTGATCAGCTCCGGGGCGGGGCGGCCGGGGATCTGCGCGGTGGTGATCACCGCGTGCGCCTGGCTGAGATACTCGGTCAGCAGCGCGCGCTGCCGTTCGAGGAAGCTGGCGCCGACCTCCTTGGCGTACCCGCCTTCGCCGGTGGCGTCCTCCTCGTCGGGGACCTCGATGAACGTGGCGCCGAGCGAGGCGACCTCCTCCCTGGCGGCCGCCCGGATGTCGGAGACGTGCACGACCGCACCCAGCCGCTTGGCGGTCGCCACCGCCTGCAGGCCGGCGACACCGGCGCCGAGCACGACCATCCTGGCCGGACGGATCGTGCCGGCCGCGGTCATGAACAGCGGGAAGTACTTGTCGAGCGCGTACGCCGCCTCGATGACCGCGCGGTAGCCGGCGACGTTGGCCTGGCTGGACAGCGCGTCGATCGCCTGCGCCCGGGTGATACGCGGCACCAGGTCCATCGCCAGGGTGCTGACCCCCCGCTCCGCCAGCGCCGCCACCACCTCGAGGTTGCGGTGGGGGGCCATGAACGACAGCAGGACGGTGCCGGAGGCGAACGCGGCGAGCTCCTCCGCCGACGGTGCGACGACCCGTGCGACCAGCGAAGCGTCGGCGACGGCGGCGGCATCCACGAGTGTGGCACCGGACTCCTCGTAGTCGTGGTCGGGGAACCCGGCGGCCTGGCCGGCGCCGTGTTCGATCAACACGTGCAGGCCGTGACCGACCTGCCGCCGCACCGAGTCCGGGGTGGCGGCCACACGCCGTTCTCCCTCGGCGCGTTCCCGCCCCACGAACAGCGTGGCGTCGGACGTGGCGAGCATGGCGCCTCCCGGATCCGGTCCTGGGCCGACCTGGCCGAGCGTGACCATAGGCGCGGATGCACCCGAAAGGCACGCCCCGCGTGCACCGCCTCGTCCGCCTCCATCGATCACCGAGCCCTCCGGATGCCATTGCCGGGGGCTCGGGCTCCTCGCGAAGGCGACCGGCGACGACGGGTACCCGCAGCATCGGCGGCTTCGAGGCCATGGTTCGTTCGCCCTTGTGCCGCCGCGCGACACCGGCCTACGGTCGCGTGTCCGACGCGGACAGGATCTCGATCGGCTTCCCCAGCCGGAGGCGGAACGGAGCACGCTGTGAGGTCGGTCCTCGTGGGTGTCGACTGCAGCGACTCGGCCCGGCGAGCCGTGGTGTTCGCACGCGACCTCGCGGTGGCCACCGATGCCGAGCTCGTCCTCGCCCACGTGATCCCGTGGTCGCCGTACTCGTTCAACACCCCCGAGGAGAACGAGGTCCGTCACCGACGTCGCCAGGAGGAACTCGCCGCCGCCCGCGAGCAGGTGCTCGAACCCGCGGCAGCGATCGTCGGCGACACGGTCGCTTTCTCCACGGTGGCCCGCCACGGCGACCGCGCCCAACTGCTCTGCAGCCTGGCCCGTGAGCACGACGCCACCCACATCGCGGTCGGCCGCACGGGAGAGAGCCGCCTGCGCCGGGCACTGTTCGGCAGCGTGCCCTCCGAGCTGACCCAGATCTCCGGCGTCCCGGTGACGGTCGTTCCATGAGCCGCACCTGAGCGATCGGCTCCATCGTCTGCCTGCGTGGGCGCCGCGGCTACGCCCACGGGCTCCGGTCGCCCCCCCGTGTGACGAGGTTGTAGCGTCGACTCGCTCAGCCACGAAAGGGCATGACGTGAAGAGTGACGAACTACGCGGGATCCAGGCACCGCTCAAGGACCGTTACCGCGCGGACCCGGAGCAAGCCGTGGTCAAACTCGAGGCCACCGGCGATCTCTCGGGTGAGGGGCTGACGTGTTCGGTCACCACCGGCAAGGCGCTGGTCGAGGCGGGTCTGCACCCCGCGACCGGGGGCGACGGTCTGTCCGCGTGCTCCGGCGACATGCTTCTGGAGGCCTTGGTGGCCTGCGCGGGGGTGACCCTGCGCGCCGTTGCGACGGCCCTCGACATCACGATCCGATCGGGACGCGTGCACGCCGAGGGCGACCTCGACTTCCGGGGCACGCTGGGCGTCGATCGTGAGGCAGCGGTCGGCTTCCGCTCCATCCGGACCACCTTCCACCTCGACACGGATGCCGACGCCGAGGCCCTCGCGACCTTGTCCAAACTCACCGAGCGCTACTGCGTGGTCCATCAGACCCTCAGTGGCGGGGTCGAACTGTCGATGGAGATCACCCAGCCGGCCACCGCCTGACCCGTACACCGGTCCGCCGGCCCCGGTCGACGGGGCCGGCGGTGGGTCGCGCGGCGGTGCGCTGCGTCTGGCGAGGGGTCAGCGCAACCAGGGGTTCTTCTGCACGATCGAGAAGCGCTCCCAGATGTTGGCCACACCCCAGGTGCGTCCGGCGTCCAGGAAGGGGAACAGCAGGAACAGCAGGAAGTAGTACCAGTGGGAGGTCGTGACCGGGTTGGTGGCCGCGCCGGCCTCGAGCGGCAACTGCGAGAGGTAGAAGCCGACCGACAGCAGCACACCGGCGACCGCGGCGATCCGCAGTCCGGCGCCGGTCAGCGCCGCCACACCCAACCCGAGCAGCGCGAGCATGAACAAGGTGTCGATCACGACGCTGCCGGCCACGGCCTCCCACACCGGACCCAGCCAGCCGTCGGAGGCACCCATCAGGTAACCCTGGGTCGGGCTCCCGCCCTGGATCCAGGCGCTCTCCGCCGCGGTGTTGTAGTTCAGGCCGAGCAACTTGTCGAGGAACGACCAGAAGAAGTTGAACCCGATCACGATCCGGAGCGCGGCGAGGATCTTGCGGCCCGTCTCGGAGCGGACCACCGGTTCGGTGACTGCGGAGCGATCAGTGACTTCACTCATCGGTGAGGCCTTTCTGGGGTAGAGACCACCGGCTGCCGATCGTGCGGTGGTCGCGGTCATCCCAAGGTGGCGACACTCCCCGCGTCGCACAGGGGGAAACGGTCCCCAATCATCAGGGCCGGTCGTACCGGTCCGTCCCGGGCCGCCCCACCCCCGGACGCTGGTCGGACGACCAGGTGCCGGGACGGGCGCCGTCGCTAGCCTTCGCCCCCGTCCGCGCGAGAGGCACGCGTCGATCCGTCGCCGCACACCCGGAGTCGCTCGCGGCATCCGACCCGTGACTCGAGGCAGTGATGGCGAGCGATCCGAGCGAGCATCCCTTCGTCCTCCGCGAGCGGTGGCGGTGCCAGAGCCTGATCGCCCGGGGCGGCGGCAAGTCGGTGTGGCGGGCGTACGACGAGCAACTGCACCGGCCGGTCGCCATCCGCATCCTCGCACCACCGGAGACCGAGCCGCCGGGTCACCGATCACGTCTGGAGCAGTTGTTGACCGTGGCCGCGACCTTGCGGCACGACAACGTGGCGCACCTCTACGACGCGTTCGAGGACGATCTCGGCACCGTGTTGGTGGGTGAACTCGTCGAGGGGCCGAGTCTGCGGGAACTCCATGACCGGCTGGCGCCGCTGCCGCCCGAAGCGGTCACGGCGGTCGGTATGCAACTGGCCGACGGGGTCGCGGACATCCATGCGGCCGGGGTCGCCCACCGGGACCTCGCCCCGGAGAACGTGCGGGTCACCCACGACGGCCGGCTGAAGATCCTCGGGCTCGGCGACGCCCGGCTGCTGGCCGACGGCGCGGCCACGCCCGCCCTGGGGCTCGTCGAAGGATCGCTGTACCTCGCACCGGAACAGCTCGAGGGCCACCCCAGCGACGAACGGACGGACGTCTATGCGCTGGGGTTGATGCTGTGGGAGCTGGCCACGGGCCATCGGCCGTTCGGCGACGCCGATGACCTGCTGCAGGCGGTCGAACGGCGGACCTCGGAGGATCTTCCGGCCCTGCGACGTGGGTGGTCGTCGATCTCGAAGCGGTTGTCGCGCATCGTGGAGAAGGCCACACGGTGCGACCCGGAGCAGCGCTGGCAGCATGCCAGCGACCTCGGCGCCGCGCTGCGCTCACACCACCCGGAGCGGCCCCAGGGCGTGCTTCGCGACCTGGCGAGCGAGCTGCTGCCTGCCCCACCGCCTCCGGTCGATTCGCTCACCCCCGAGCGCTTGTCCGTTCGCCCGGGTTCCGGTGGCGGGAGCGACCGGGCGCTGACGTAGGCGGCCAGCACCTGCGAGGATGAGGGCGCGGTCGTCACGCCTCACCGACCCGGAGATGGTTCACATGCGTTACGGCGTGGTCGGTACCGGCTTCTGGGCCCGTGAGGTCCACACGCACGCCCTCGACACGGGCGCGAACACCGATCTCGTGGGCGTCTGGGGCCGCGACCCCGCGAAGGCGACCGAGCTGGCGGCACGTCACGACGTGCTCGCCTACCCCTCCCCCGCCGCGATGTTCGCCGAGGTCGACGCGGTCGCCTTCGCCGTACCGCCGCACGTGCAGGCACCGCTCGCGGTGCAGGCCGCATCGGCTGGCTGCCATCTCCTCCTCGAGAAGCCGGTGGCACTCGAGATCGACACCGCCCGGGCGGTCGCCTCGGCAGCGGAGACCAACGGGGTCGCCTCCGTGGTGTTCTTCACCTCCCGGTTCGTGCCGGCGGTGGCGAGTTGGCTCGACCGGGTGCGGGCCGACGGCGGCTGGTGGGGAGCACGCTCGACGGTGTTGGCGGCCGTGTTGGGTACCGACGGCCCGTTCGCCGACTCGCCGTGGCGTCACGAACACGGCGGGCTCTGGGATGTGGGGCCGCACGCGCTGTCGCTGATCCTGCCGGTGCTCGGACCGGTCGATCAGGTCACCGGGATCCGCGGACCCCGCGACAGCGTGCAGTTGGCACTCCACCACCAGGGAGGCGGGGCGAGCAGCCTGCTGCTGTCGCTCGATGCACCACCCGCAGCGGCGCGCACCGAGTTCGCCGTGTTCGGCGAGCCCGGATGGGAGCAGGTCCCCGACGACCACGGTGTCGACGCGGTCGAGTCGTTCCACCACGCCGCCGAGGCGCTCCAGCGGGCCGTGGACGGCACACCGCACCCCTGTGACGTCCGGTTCGGTGTCGAGGTGGTCGAGATCCTCGCCCGGGCACAGCAGCAACTCGGCTGACCGGGACCGCTCGCCGCAGAGGCGTCCCGCCGCCGGGTACCGGAGGCCGCGTCAGGCGTCGGCGGCCGCGGCCTCGACGGTGGTCACCGGCGCCCGTGACATGCGCGCGACGCGGTTGGGAAGGTCGAGCTTCAGCCACCGCGAGAGTCCCGCGGGCAGGGTGGACACGATCACCTCGTCGAACGCTCGGTCCTCCAGCACCCGACGCACGGCCGCGACCGGGTCCGGATCGCCCACCTGGCCCGAGGCCCGGGCCCCAGCCGAGGTGATCGTCGCGATCATCTTCTCCAACCGCTTCGAGGCCCGCCGACGGGCCTCGAACTGGGCTTCGAACCTCGCTTCCCGTCGCTGCAGGTCCTGTTCGACCGGTGATCGGCGTCCCCCGGAGACCGGGTTCGCCTCCGTCGAGAAGCCGAACCTCCACACGGAGGACTCCTCCGTGGGTGGGATCATCGGCACCAGCACGAAGAACGAACCGACCCCCTCGTCGATCCGTGCCTGCACCACGCCGTCGAGCGCATCTCCGCCCAGGGTCTGGTTCGCGACGATCAAGCATCGTCCCACGTCGGCGCCTCCCACGTTCGAGGTCAAGTATGCGCGACGACCGGGACCGGTCAAGGGCCTCCCGTCAGGACCCGATGGCATCCTGCAGGGCGTCGCCCACGGCCTCGATCGCGGCATCGGGATCGGTGTCGCCCTGGTAGGCCGCGAACAGCTCGCGCTGCATCACGTCGGAGACGGCCGTGTACTGCGGGATCGGCGGTCGCGCGCGCGAATCGGGAAGCACGTCTCCCAGCAGGGACATCACGGGGTCGTCGTCGAGCGCGTCGTAGGCCTCGGCCAACACCGGCGGGTCGGCGCGCTCCCCCATGAACTGCTGGACCTCGGGGGTGGTGGAGAGCCAGAGCACGAACTCACGCGCCGCCTCTTCGTTCTCGGAGAAGGCGCTGACCGCGTTGTTGTAGCCCCCCAGAGCAGAGATGGTCCCGTCGCCGTCGAAGGTCGGCAGCGGGGCGATCTCGAAGTCGTCACGGATCGGGCTGTCATCGTCCTGCAGGATCAACTCGTAGGCGTACGGCCACTGGCGCATGAACACCGCGTTGCCGGACTGGAACTCGTTACGGGCCTCCTCCTCCATCGCGGTGTTGAAGCCGGGGCCGTAGACGCCGGCGTCGAACGATTCGCGCATGAAGTCCAGTGCCGTCTGGGCCGCGTCGCCCGAGGGCCATAGCACCTCGGTGTTGTCCTCGTTGTAGAGCTCGCCTCCGGCACTCCAGTAGTACTCGAGGAAGTTCACCACGAACCCCTCGTAGCTGGCTCCCTGGGCGACCAGGGGGGCGATCCCGGCCTCCTCACCGGCCTCGAGACCCACCTCCGCCAGTTCGTCCCAGGTGGCCGGGGGCTCGTCGACGAGGTCGGTGCGGTAGTACAGGAACGACGCGTTGGAGCTGAACGGCACCGCCCAGAGCTGCCCCTCGTACTGCGCGGACTCCAGGGGCCCGTCGAGGATGCCCTCCTCGATCTGCCCCCTTTGGGCCTCCCAGTCGACGATCCAGTCGTTCGCGGCGTACTCGCCGGTCCAGATCACGTCCATCGCCAGCACGTCGAACTCCGCGGTCCCCGCGTTGAGCACGAGGCTCTGCTGGACCCGTTGCTCGTCGGCGTCCTCGGGGAGGATGTCGATGGTCACCGGCGTGTCGGGGTTCTCCTCGTTCCACATCTCCGTGATGAGCTGGAACGTGCCGCCGGGCTGCGCGCCGGGACCGCCGATCGCCCAGACCAGCTCGGCATCGGCCGTGGTCTCGCCTCCCGGTCCGCCGGCACACGCCGCGGCCGCGAGCGCCAACGCGCCGATGACCGCAGCCGACCGGTAGCCCTTCCGCCGACGCCCTGGCGTGGACACGGTCCCCCCGCAATGCACCTCCGTACCGGCCACGACGCTGACCTCTCTCGACGACCGCACTCGTCGACTACCGCAATCGGAGGCCGATCATCGGTCGCCCGGCGCCGCGATGTGCCGTTCGCCACGTCCTGTTGGCCGGGAACCGTGGAAGCTCATGGTGGACGGCGGGCGACGGGCGAGGGGTCGCAGCCTCACACGTTCGGCGCGACCTCCTTGGCGCCGCGGCCGCCGTCCCAGTCGGTGTACTGGTAGGGGTTGTCGGGTCACGGAACCGTTGTCACACATCAGTTGGATGCTGCTGTCGTTGGTCGCCCCCCACACACCGGCGCGGGTGGCGCGCGCAGGCCCATGACACGCGCGGCCTCGGAGTACCGGCATAAGCAAGTACCTGCTGAACAAGCTGCGGTCCCCGGTGGACCGCGACCCCGAACTGATCGGGCACGACTACCCGACCCTGTTCGGGATGGGTGCGCACCCGTTCCTCACGCTCACCCTCTTCATCGCGATGTTCGAGCGGTCCTACGAGGAACCACTCGGCTTCCAGCTCGAGTACGCGCGGCGACTCTCGCACTACGAACTCCCCTACCCCGACATCGCCACCTGAGGGCCACGGGTCACCGCTGGAGCGCGAGTTCGTTGCCCTCGCCGAGCACGACCCGCACGCCCCGGTCGCGGCTGGTGCGGTCGAGGACCGAGCGCAGCCACTCGGCATCGGTGGCCGATGCGTGCTCGAGCCGCAGGCGGCGCGCCTGCATCGGGATCATCCGCATGCCGGCCGTCTCACCGCTGCCCGGGTCGAGGTCGACGAGGTACAGCAGCCGGAGATCGTCGCGGTAGGGCTCGTGTCCGGCGATGCCCTCGTAGTCGTTGATCAGATCACCGCAGCCGTACAGGATGAGCCGACCCCGATAGATCTCGATCGGCCGGGGATGATGTGACGAGTGCCCGTGCACGACATCCACACCTCCATCGATCAACGCATGGGCGAGGGCCACCTGGTCGTGATCGACCCCGTAGCCCCAGTTCGAGCCCCAATGGATCGAGACGACGACCAGGTCACCCCGTTGCTTCGACGCGCGGATCCGATCGACGACCGCTGGAGCTGCGGCGCGCAGAGGCTCGGACACCAGCTCGACACCGGACCGGCCCGGAGTGGCGGCCCAGTCCGACGGGATCCCGCTGCTCGACGCTCCCATGGCGAACACGAGTACCCGGCCACCATCGTGGCGTTCCACGACCGCGGGTCGCTGCGCCTCGACCAGGTCGCGGCCTGCACCCACGGGCTGGATCCCCGCATCGACGAGCACGTCCAGGGTCTCCTCGAGCCCGCCACGACCGAAATCGAGCACGTGGTTGTTGGCGAGCGTGCAGACATCCGGCCCAACGATCGTCAGAGCGCCGAGGTTGTCGGGGTTCATGCGGTAGTGCACACCCTTGTCCGCAGCGACATCGTCATGACGGGTGACGCTGGTCTCGAGGTTGAGGACCCGCACGTCGGGAGCCGCCACGCGCAGGGCTTCGAGGGCGTCACCCCACGGCCACGAGACCTCGACCGGCGGGTGGATCGGGCCGTTGGCCTGCTCCGCGAGACGCACGTAGCCGTTCGCATCTTCGACGTAGCCCTCCCAGAGCCTGGGGTCACCCGGGTTCGGCAGGATCTGATCGACGCCGCGACCGAGCATCACGTCTCCGGCGAGGAACACACGCACCATGTCCGACACCTCAACACGCCGCGACCGGGTGAACCAGCGCCAGGCGCTGGGGCGAGAGCGTGACCTCACCCTCGGCCGTGTCCAACCGGAGCTCGTCACCTGGCGCTTCGGCGAGTTCGCCGCACCACGATCGGCCTTCGACGTCCATCACGACCGCCGCAGCCACATCGGTGTCCGCCTCCGTGTTGGTCGGGAACCAGCCAGACAGGGTCGCCACGACCAGGGCCGTCATCGCCACGTAGGTGAGTCCGATGCCGGTGCGCAGCCGGCGGCGGCGTGTACCCACCGCTCGACGGACCTCGTCGGGGGCGTTCTGTGCGGGGCCGCGGAACGGGTACGCCACGCGCCCGACCAGATAGATCGCCGTCAGGGCGAGCAGTAGGGCCAGCACCACCAGGATCCCCGGCAGCCACTGCAGCCATCCCGGGGAAGCGACGCCGTTGCCGTCCCAGAAGACCCCGCAGAAGCCGATGAACCCGAGCACCGCCAGTTGGATGCTGTGCCAGCCACGTGCCGAGGCCGCCAGTTCCTCCAGGGCCTCGGGGTCACCCACCTCGAGGTCGCTCGCGGATACGTCGGCAGCTAGGTCGGACGCGTCCATTCGCCAGCCTCTCACCACGGCTACGCAGGATCGTGCCCTGAGTCGTCCCTGCCGGCGAAGAAGGCCGTGGCGCTCGATCCGCCGCGGGACCCTGCCAGCTTGCCAGGCGACCGAGCCCCGCGAAAGGCCGATGGGGTGGTTCCGGGCCCGCGCAGGCGGGCGCGGAACGACCGGGGTCCATGACCTCGTCACACCCGAGCCCGATCGGTCCCACGCGACTCAGCCACTCGGTCACCATCCTTGCCCGCCGCGCGGGATGCTGATAGGACGACGAGCACCCGACGCGGTCATCGTCGGGATGAGCCCAGGGAAGGCCATGCCGTCATGCCCGATCAGCTTGACCGTTCGTTCGACATCATCATCATCGGGGGAGGATCGGCCGGCGCGGTGATCGCCGCCCGGCTGACGGAGGATCCCGCCGTGCGGGTGGCACTGCTCGAAGCCGGCGGGCCGCCGCCGCCCGAGGAACTGATGCCGGCTGCCGTGTCGAGCTTGCAGCTCAACCCCACGACCGACTGGATGTACACCGCCGACGCCGGCGGGGCGGGTCGCGGTCTGACCGACGGGCGGATGATGGTGCCGCGCGGCAAGATGCTCGGCGGAACCTCGGGCCTCAACTACATGGCGTACGTCCGCGGGCACCCGGGGGACTTCGACGCGTGGGCGGATGGAGGGGCCACCGGCTGGGCCTACGACGACGTCCTGCCGTACTTCAAGAAGAGCGAGGGCATCCAGCCCAGTGGCGACATCGTCGTCGATGCGGACGCGCACAACACCGAGGGGCCCCTCGGGGTGTCGGTACGCACCCCGGTGATCGGTGCCGCCCAGCAGTTCGTGTCCGCCGCGGCGGCTGCCGGCATCCCCACCGGTGACTACAACGGCCGCGACCGCGGGGGTCCCGACGGCGTCGCGTCGCTGTTCCAGACGACCACCAAGGACGGCAAGCGGTCATCGACCTTCCATGCCTTCCTCGAGCCGGCGATGGGCCGCGACAACCTCACCGTCATCACCCACGCCCACGTCCGACGGATCCTGTTCGATGGCGGGGGCGATGGCCTCACCGCCACCGGGGTCGAATACCACACCGCCGACGGCACCATCCACACCGTGACGGCGACCAAGGAGGTCGTGCTGAGCGCCGGCGCGATCGGCTCGCCCCACCTGCTGCTGCTGTCGGGGGTGGGCCCGCGCGACGAACTGTCGGCGGTCGGCGTGGACTGCGTGCACGATCTGCCCGACGTCGGCAAGCACCTCAAGGACCATCTGCACACCGGCCTGTTCTTCCCGGCGCCGGGGGTCGGGGTCTCGATGACGGAGGTCGCGATCTCGCTCGGGCCCGACGCGCTGCGCGCCCCAGCCGGACCGCTGCCGGCCGACCCGGCCGACGACGCCGACCTGCCACCCGAGCTCGCCGGGTTGAAGGCCGAGGCCGAGCGCCAGCTGATCGAGTGGGCGACCACGGGCACGGGCCTACCGTCGTCATCGCTCTACGACGCCGTCGCGTTCTTCAACACCGGCCTCGGTGACGAGCACACCCATGACGCCCAGGTCGGCTTCCTCGTCTGCGGCTACACCCCGGAGATCTGGAGGGTCATCTTCCGCATGGACCCCGACGAGTTCTTCGAGGACCCGGCCGTCGCGCTCGCTCCCGACGCCGAGGTCGTCGTCGTGCTACCCAACCCGGTCCAACCGCGTTCCGAGGGCGAGGTCACCCTCGCCAGCGCCGAGCCGACCGACGCCCCGGTGATCCGCCTCAACTACTTCGACGACCCCCACGACGTCGCGGTCATGATCGCGACCATGCGACGAGCACTCGAGATCGTCGACCACTGGCCGGGCGCGGGCCTCGGCACCATGCTCGTCCCACCGACGCTCGCGGCGACACACGGGCACCGCTCCGGTGACGTCCCCAGCGACGAACTGCTCGAGGACCTGGCCCGGCACTATGCGCTGACGGTCTACCACGAGACCTCGACGTGCCGGATCGGGAGCGTCGTCGACGCTGACCTGCGCGTGCGCGGTACCGCCAACCTGCGGGTGGCCGACGCGAGCGTCATGCCGTCGGTGGTCAGCGGCAACACCAACGCGGCGTGCATCATGATCGGCGAGAAGGCCGCCGAACTCATCGCTGCCGACCACGACGTCACCCTCCACGAGATCGTCGGGCGTAGCTGACCGGGGTCCGTCACCCCGAGCGCGATGGTGGCTCAGTCCGCTGTGGTCTGGCCGCGTCGACGGACCGCCGGAAGGTCGCGTGTGACGATGACATCGATCCCGGTTCCGAGGAGGTCGGCCACGGCCACCTCGCCGCGGCGCACGGGTGCCGCGATCCTCAGGCCGCGTAGGGCCTCGACGGCCGCCAGGAGCTGATCGCGCGGGATCGGCGCGGCGGTGCGCACCGGGACGCGCCGGATGGCTGCGCCCTCGATCCAGATCGTCGTCGACAGCGGCCGTCGTGGATCGAGGTGCTCCTGCCGGCCGTAACGCTCGCCCTTGCGGCAACTGAAGCCCCGAACCTCCACGACGTCATCGTCGACCGCGTCGACCTCCAGCCGGCAACCGAGCGGGCAACCGGTGCACAGATAGACATGGGTCGACCGGTCGTCGCCCGTCGCCGTGGGTTGCCGGTCGTTCATCGGACCACCGCCTCGGCGGGCACCGCGTCGATGCGCAGCACCGCGCCGGTCCACCCCTCGAGCATCTGGGGAGCGAGCTTGAGCGTGACCATCTCCGCCGGCACGACCGCTCGCACCTTGCGCTGGTGCACCTCACCGACCCGCAACAGCGTCGGAGCGTAGATCGGCTGCCGCACCCGGAACGACACGGTATGGGTCCCGTCGCGCGAGATGGTGTGCGGGACGACGTAGGCGACGTTGTCGCCGGGGATCAGACGCACATCCTCGGCCGGTCTGCGGGCACCCGAGGCCAGTGCGCCGGCCCACTCACCCGCGACGCGCGACTCACGGCTGACCCAGTCGGCGAGGTCGTTGACATGGACGACGTTGCCGGAGGCGAACACCCCGGGGAGGCTGGTCTCCATGATGCCGCTGACGACCGGCCCACCCGTGACCGGGTCGAACAGCACGCCCAGCTCCCGCGCGAGCTCGGCGTCCGGGATCAGACCGATCGACAGCAGCAGCGTGTCGACGTCCAGGTCCCACGAACGTGCGAGGAGCGGTTCGAGGTCGTCGTCGACGGGTGCCACGGTGACCCGCTCCAACCGATGGCGGCCGTGGATCCCCACCACGGTGGTCGACAGGTGCAGGGGGATGCCGAAGTCATCGAGGCACTGCACGACGTTGCGCATCAGTCCGCTCGGATGGGGAAGCAGTTCGAAGACCCCGACGACCTCGACACCTTCGAGCGCCAGTCGGCGGGCCATGATCAGGCCGATGTCACCCGACCCGAGGATCGCCACCCGGCGTCCGGGGAGGTAGCCATCGAGGTTGACCATCCGCTGGGCCAGCCCGGCGGTCATCACCCCGGAGGGACGGTCGCCCGGTATGTGGATGGCCCCACGGGTGCGTTCCCGCGCGCCCGTGGCCAGCACGACCGAGCGGGCGTCAAGACCGGTGATCCCGACCGTCGGCGACATCAACTTGATCCGACGCTCGGGGCTGATGTCCATCACGTAGGCATCGGTGAGTACATCGATGTCGTGTTCCAAGACCTGCTCGAGATAGCGCTGGGCGTACTCGGGCCCGGTGATCTCCTCGTCGAAGGCATGCAGGCCGAACCCGGAGTGGATGCACTGCAGCAGGATGCCGCCGGGATCGGCGTCGCGATCCACCAGCAGGATCCGGTCCGCCCCCTGGTCACGGGCGCCGAGCGCCGCCGCCATCCCGGCCGGGCCGGTACCGACGACGACCACGTCGTATCCGTCCTGCAGGTGGCGGGGGTGTCCGGTGATGGGCATCGTCGGTCAGCTCCCCGGAGTCGGCGCGGCGTGCGCGTCCTCGCGGTCGCGCAGGATCCAGGACGCCCCCCCACGCTTGGTCACCTCGGTGATCGGGATCCCCCGGCGCTCGGCCAGCAGCTCCAGGCAACCCCACGTGCAGAACCCACCCTGGCACCGGCCCATCCCTGCGCGCGTGCGGAACTTCACGCCATCCAGCGTGCGAGCACCCCGATCGATCGCGTCGAGAACTTCGGCCTTGGTCACCAGCTCGCAGCGGCAGACCAGCTTCGCGAAGTCCGGCTGCTGCGCCGCCAGCTCCTCCTGCTCCTGGGTCGAGAGGACCGAGAACCGCACCGGGTGCTCGGCCCGGCGGCGCCAGTCCGAACGCTCTCGCAGCTCGAGGCCTTCGTCGCGCAGGACCTCGACGAGATGATCGGCGATGGCGGGCGCGGCGGTCAACCCCGGCGACTGGATCCCCGCAGCGTTGATGAACCCACGCCGTGCGGTCGGCCCCAGGATGAAGTCGTCGCCTTCGGCGACGGCCCGGACCCCGGCGAACTCGGCGATCACATCCCGCTGGCTGATGACCGGGACCAGCCGCCGCGCTGCCGCGAAGACCGCCTGCGCGCCCTCGGGCGTGGTCGCGGTGTCGTCCTTGTCGTCGGTGGCCTCGGCGGTGGGGCCCACCATGATCGTGCCGTCGAAGGTCGGGATGACGAGCGTGCCCTTCGAGGTCGGGGTCGGACACGGGAAGATCACCGAGGTCACCAGGCCCGCCAGACGCTTGTCGAGCAGGTACTCCTCGCCTTTGCGCCCGGTGATGGTGAAGGTCCCCACGCCCGCCATCCGCGCCACCTCGTCCGCCCGTAGCCCCGCGGCGTTGACGACGTACCGCGTCACCAGCGTGCGGGTCGGGGTGCGCACCGTGAGGGGCCCGTCCGGTTCATGGGGATCGGGCGGGTCGATCGCGATGACCGGCTGCTCGGTCGCGATCTCGACCCCGTTGGCGGCCGCGTTGTCCGCGATCAGCAGCACCGCCTCGTAGGGGTTGATGACGCCCGCCGTCGGCGCCCACAGCGCGGCGATGATGTCACGGGACAGGTTCGGTTGGTGCTTACGGATGCGATCCACGTCCCACCGCTGCAGACCGGGGACCCCCTTGCGCTCACCCTGGTCGTGCAGGTGTTCGACCGTGCGAAGCTCGCCGTCCGAGAGGGCGACGAGCAGTTCTCCCACCTGCGCGAAGCCGAACCCGAGGTCGTCCCGCAGCCGCAGCCACCCCTCGTTGCCGGGCCACTCCAGCTGGCCCTTCATCGTCTTCGGGTCCGCATGGATCCCCGAATGGATGATGCCGCTGTTGGCTTTGCTCACCCCGAAACCGACCTCGGCATCACGCTCGAGGACCACGATGTCCAGCTGGTAGCGGGACAGTGCCCGGGCCAGCGTGATGCCGACCACACCACCGCCGATCACGACCACGTCATGGCGGCGGGACGGTCCCACGACGGCTCCTGGTGCGTCGGCGGCGGTAGCACACCATCACCGTGCCAACAGGCGATACGGGCAGGCAGATGCATTCGGCCCCGTTGATCGGGGCCCGTTGGTCCCACCTCGCCAAGGCCCGATCGATCCGGGGTCGTACCTCACCGGCGAGCACCGTGCACGCGCGAGCACCGGGCTGCGGCGTCCGTCGACGCGACTCACCGCTGCCTCCGGTCATCCTGGCCGTGCCGGAAGGCGGCTGGGCGAGAAGGCCCGCGCCGGTACGGCGGGACGCACGTCGAGCGTTCGTCCCCGCTCGGGAGCTCGTAGGGTGCTCGCCGATCTTCCGTGTGTCGAGGCCGCCAGCGATGACGGACGGATACCGCAGAGCACCACGGTTCCGGCGTCGTTCACCGTTGCCGCGGGCCAGGAGTGGATCGCCAGGCAACATCGGCGGATGACCAGCGGCCAGGGATGGTCGCTCGCGATCGCCGAGGTCGGCACCGACCGGGCCGTCGGATGCATCGTGCTGCTGCTCCGCCCACAGCCGGGAGTCGGGGGCATCGGGTTCTGGCTGATCCCGGCGGCGCGGGACCAGGGCTACGCATCGCGAGCCGTGGAACTGATGGCCTCGTGGGCGCTGGGACCGGCGGGCCTCGCCAGGGTCGAAGCCTGGGTCGAGCCCGGCAACCTCGCATCGGTCGCCGTGCTTCGCCGATGCGGGTTCGAGTTCGAAGGGCGCCTGCGGTCGTTGCTGTCGTTCGGGTCGCGACGCACAGATGCCTTGGTGTTCTCGAGGATCGCGGCTTCGTGACGGTGCTCACGATCGTGAGGCGCCAACTTGTTGGAAGGTGTGCACGCCGTGTGCCGTGAGGACGAGGTGGCACGGCATCCGTCGGCTCGCGAGGTCGGCTCCGACCCCGTCCCTCACCCGCTGCCCGCCGCGGTCGGCCGGTTCATCCACCACGCCCCGGCGGTCTTCGACGTTGTTGCAGCGACCGTGACGGTCCTCGCGGGCGAGCCGCTGAACGCCGCTCGAGGAACCCACGCTCGAACGCGGGGCGGGTCGGTCAGTTGCGCCGGAGCTGTTGGTCGACGACGGTTTGGGCGACGGTGTGGAGTTTGCGGTGGCTGCGGCCGGAGGCGTCACGCAGCATCGCGAACGCCGTGTCGTCATCGATGCGCGATCGGGCCATGAGGATGCCCTTCGCTCGACCGATCACGTCGCGGCTGGCGATCGCCTCAGCGAACTGCTGCTGCTGTTCGCCGACTTCTCGCACGAGCTGGTCGAGGTCCGACTGGAGCTCCCGTCCGCGTTCGCTGAGCGTCTCGTGGTCGCGGCGGTGGGACTGCTCCTGGGCGTCGAGCAGGACGATGGCCCGGTCGCTGTCGGAGGCGAGAAGCGGCCGGTAGCTCTCGATCGGCTCGATCCTCGAGTGGAGCGCGCACGCGGCCGAGAAGGCATCGATCGGGGCGCTGTCGATCACGGAGGTCGAGTACAGACACAGCATCTCGAACGCCGGTGCGTCGCGGATGTGGCTCCAGAGGTGCTCGAGGGTGAGGACGGCCTCGACCTCGCCCGCGTCCCACAACACCGTGGCCAGATCACCACAGACGCGGGTCTCGCCGGGACGGCCGGCCGCGCCCTGCAACAGCTCGCGTGTGGCGGCCTCGAAGCGTTCGACGTCGACCTCGCCACCGGTCACCCACGTCTCGGCGAGCTGTTCGGAATCGACCGGTACGTAGTCCCCGCGGGTACGGGCCACCTCCACGTCGATGCCGGCACGGGCCAGTGCCCGCTCCACCGCGCTCTGGTGATCGCCGGTGAGCGCCGCGACGGCCACCGACCCTTCACGCAGGGCCGGGAGCAAGAACCCGACGGCAGACTCCACGAGGAAGCTGTCGTGGTCGTAGAAGCCGATCGGGCCGTGAAGGCCGGGACGGCCCTCGGAAGTGGTGGGATGCGTGGGGATACATGGCCTTCAGAACCTGGTCGAGGTGGATCGCTACCGGCCCTGTCCGCATTGAACGACAAGGACCATGTCCTGTCGCGCTCGCTGTGGCTTGGCGGCCGATGTGCGTCCATGAGCGCACGTTCTGCCGTGCGTTGTAGCGGACGGTGGGTGCGTGCGTGGCAGCTGTCCGCCATCGCTCGTCGTACAGGTCCTCGCGTGTGGGTGGAGGCCGTTTCGTGGCCGATTGGCTCGATCCCGTCGCCCGTTCAGGTCGGCGGCTGCGGATGGAGCTTGCGATGCGCGCCAACTCGTGGGGTGATGCCTGCGAGGCGCTACGACGTATCACCGATGAGCTCCGACACGACGGCTCGATCAGGTCCACCAGGTGCCGGGCCGTTCCCGCACCGGCCACGGGATCTCGACCGAGGTCACCGATCCCGCCATGACCGGCAACCGCTGCCGGGCCGCTCTCGAGCTATGGAAGGCGCGCCGAAGCCCGTGATCAGACCGTTCACCGCCGCACACCCCGAGGGCTCTACGGGTGGCTCACCGGCGGACAACCAGGATCATCGACCGACGCCGGGAGTGTTGAGGCGAGCACTCCTCTCATCCTCTCGCCAGGTGTCGCCACGGTGCCCGAACGAAGCGGCGCCTCACAACGATCGGTCGCGACGCCGAGGTGTCACGTCGAGCCGATCTGACCGCGGGCACCCGGTGCGCTCCCTGGCCGCGACACCTCGACGTCTGGGGCGTGCCGTAGCTGTTGCGAGCATGCGGGTCACGACCAGCGACGGCCAAGAGGAACGGCGCCCTCGCATGGAGGGCGCCGTTCGGTCTTCCGGCCGGCATCTCGTGTCAGTGTGAACGCCCACTGACACCGCTGCAGGATCCTCTGTCAGATCCCTGCAAGACCCGGGGGTGTCAGCGGGAAGACCGTGCATCCTCCTGCCATTTTCACTGGAAAGCTGCATCCAAGTTGGAGTCCAAGTTGGACACGTCTGCCCCGGATCCCATGACCGGGTTGGTTGACCTCGAACCGACCCGGGCTCCGACCCGACGCCACGCCGCCGATCTCATTCCTCAACCGGTGGGACTGCAACCTCCCAGCGACACCATCCCCCACAGTTCGTCGTCGCGGATCATCCCCCACGTGTGGAAGCTCTCATCGCTCACCCGGTATTCGAAGTCGACGACGGTCTGGCCGCGCTCGACGCGTCGGTACTCGGCCATGTCGTCGGGCGGCTCGACTTCCTGGGATTGGTTGGCGACCGCGTCGGCCAATGCTGCCTCGGGCGTAGGGAAGGTGGGCTCGAGGGGGAAGTCCGCGTCGAAGCAGTCGAACTCGACGCCCGGCTCCCGGTACCTGACGATGTCGATCGCCGTGCCAGAGACGAGATCGATGACGGTCCGGTCGGCGAGTGGCCTCTCGAGCGGGACCTCGACGACATCGGCACAGGCGGCATCAATGTCGCTGACGACCAGCGTGGTGACCACCCGGATTCGGATCTCGTCACCGTCCTCCTCGAGCGCGTCGAGCACCGGATCGCCGTTGCACGAGGGGAGGTCGATGAGGAGCTCACTCGTGCCGACCAGCGTGGACCCGTACCCGTCGAGAGCGACCGGGCCTCGTTCGGTCTCGACCACCTCGAGCCCGGCACCCGCGTCCGGCGTCGGCCCGGAGGCTGCACCGCATCCGGCCAGGACCAAGCCTGCTGCCGCGACCACGGCCAGCAACATCCTGATCATCCCGTTCTCCCTGGTCGGTGCTGTCGTAGGACGGCGCGAAGGCCGCGTCGGTTCCAGGTCGGTTCAGGCACCCACGGCAGACGGTCGACGGAGCGCTTCCCTGGGTCACGGCGAGCACCTGAACCGCCCCGACCGTCGGACTCGACGAGCACACCTCAGTAGGGCGACGCGAGGTCCGTGAACATGGGGAAGTGCCTGACGTTGCGGGTCCACAACGCAGCGCCCGCATCCTCGGGGGCACCGATGACGTGGGCGGTCGCCGCGATGATGTAGTCCATCGGGTCGATGCCGCTATGCGACCGGGCGTACTGGCTGGCGAACATGCCTGCCCCCTCGGCGATGAGGTCATCGACCGCGATCCATGAGATGCCGTCCAGCAGCCGCCGCGTTGGTTGCTCCTCGTGGGGACGCATGCCAGCCAGGACCTCGACCTTGACCACGACCGAGGCCGCCAGGTCGTGCCCGGCCTCCACCGCGCCGCGCACGGCGTCGAGCGCAGCCCGGTTGCCCCGCAGCAGGTCGATGACCACGGAGGTGTCCAGCAGGACCGTCACCCGTTGGCGTCGGCGAGACGCTTGGCCATCCCCGGCCGGATGCGCTCGACATAGGCCGCGCCGTCCTCGTCGTGGGCCTCATCGGTCCACGCACCGAAACCCGCTTCGAGCGCGGCGAGGCGCTCCTCGCGACCGATCGGGCCGTAGGACGTATCGACAGCCCGGCGCACCAGTTCAGCGAGCCCGAGACCGGTCTGCTCGGATTCGGCGCGCAGCAGCGCGTATTGCTCGTCGGTCAGCGTGATCTGGGTGCGGTGGCTCATGGTGATGGAAGGCTACATCGCGACGGCCCACACGTCACCGGGATCCATGGCCAGGTGTGAACAGCGCCGCCGCGAGATGTCCACGGCCCATCGCGGCACCCGTGGACCCACCAGCACCACGGCCACCTGACACCCACCCGGCAACTCGCGGCCAACCCGACGTCTGGGTCTCCCCCGCCGCCCAGCTGCAGCGGTTGGCCGACAAAAAGGGGGAGGCGCATGTCGCGCCTCCCCCCTCGTCGTGCCGTGTCCTGCGGTCGGTCCGGTTGGCCGCGTGCCCGATGCGCAGGCACTCCAGAAGTCGTGCAACTTCGCTCTAACTCGGGTGCAACTTCGCTCTAGAAAAGCTGCGATTCCGCGCTCTAACTCCGTTGCAACCTGCCAATCACGAACAGCCGCTCGTGGTGCCGCAGGACTCACAGACGTGGCAGGCACCGGCACGCTGCATCTTGATCCCGCAGTCGAAGCACATCGGTGAGTCGTGATCGACCGGCATCGACATGCTCCGCTCGGCCTGTAGCGGCTCGGCCCTGGTGACCTGCTCCGCGGTCGGCGCGGTCGGCACCGCCGGCTGCACGTCGCCGTAGCCCTCGTCGACCATGCGGGTGCGCTCGTCGATCGAGTAGATCCCCAGCGCCTCGCGCTTGTCGTAGGGCAGGTACTCCAGCGCCACCTTGCGGGCGAGGAAGTCGACGATCGACGTCGCGAAACGGACCTCGTCATCGTCGGTCATGCCGGCCGGCTCGAAGCGCATGTTCATGAACTTGCTGACGTAGGCCTCGAGCGGCACGCCGTACTGCAGGCCGATCGACATGGAGATCGCGAACGCGTCCAACAGTCCCGACAGCGTCGAGCCCTGCTTGCCGAGCTTCACGAACAGCTCACCGACACCGTCCCCCGGGTACTCGCCGGTGGTGATGTAGCCCTTGGCCTCGCCGACCCGGAACGAGATCGTCTGCGACGGGCGGGTCTTGGGCAGCTTGCGCCGCATCGGGACCGCAGCGACGGCGGGTGCTGCCGGCTCGGCGACCGGGTCGACGGCCTTCTTCGACACGCTGAGCGGTTGCGCGACCTTGCAGTTGTCGCGGTAGATCGCGATCGCCTTGATCCCGAGCTTCCAGGCATCGAGGTGCAGCTGCTCGACATCGGCGACCGTCGCCTCCTCGGGCAGGTTGACCGTCTTGGAGATCGCGCCGGAGATGAACGGCTGCGCGGCGGCCATCATCTTGGTGTGACCCATGTAGTGGATGGCGTCGTCACCCATCGCGCACTGGAAGACCCGGGTGTGCTCGGGCTTCAATGCCGGTGCACCGTGGATGTTCTTGTTCTCGGCGATGTAGGCGATGATCGCCTCGACCTGCTCGGGCTCGTAGCCGAGGTGCTCGAGGGCGCGTGGGACCGTCTGGTTGACGATCTCGATCGACGCGCCGCCGACCATCTTCTTCATCTTGACCAGGCCGAGATCGGGCTCGATGCCGGTGGTGTCGCAGTCCATCATCAGCCCGATGGTGCCGGTCGGTGCCAGCACGGTGGCCTGCGAGTTGCGGTAGCCGTACTCCTCACCGAGTTCCAGCGCCTCGTCCCAGGAGGTGCGAGCCGCGGCCAGCAGGTCGTCGGCGACCGGACGCGGGTCGATCGCGTCGACGGCGTCACGGTGCTTGCCGATGACCCGCAACATCGAGGTCGCGTTCTTCGCGTACCCGTTGTGGGCGCCCTTGACCTTCGCGAGCTCGGCCGAGGTGCGGTAGGCGTGACCGGTCATCAGCGCCGTCAACGCACCACACCACGCACGGCCTTCGTCGGAGTCGTAGGGCAACCCGATCGACATCAGGAGCCCTCCGAGGTTGGCGTAGCCGAGACCGAGCTCACGGAAATCGATCGCGTTCTTGCCGATCGACTCGACCGGGTAGGACGAGTACCCGACGATGATCTCCTGAGCGGTGAAGATGATCTCGACCGCCCGCTTGTAGGCCTCGACGTCGAACCGTGCCTCGTCGTAGTCGTAGAACTTCTTGAGGTTGAGGCTCGCGAGGTTGCAGGCGGAGTCATCCAGGTGCATGTACTCACTGCACGGGTTGGAGCCGTTGATGCGGCCCGACTCGGGCGAGGTGTGCCAGTCGTTGATCGTGGTGTCGTACTGCATGCCGGGGTCGGCACACGACCACGAGGCTTCCGAGATCTGGCGCATGATGTCGCGCGCGTCCTTGTACTCGATGACCTCACCGGTGGTCACCGCCCGCACCGGGTAGGTCGTGCCAGCCTCGTAGGCCTCCATGAACTCGTCGGTGACGCGCACCGAGTTGTTGGCGTTCTGGTACTGGATCGAGGCGTAGTCGTCGCCGTCGAGGTCCATGTCGAACCCGGCCTCGCGCAGCACACGGATCTTCTTCTCCTCCTTCGCCTTGGTCCAGAGGAACTCCTCGATGTCCGGGTGGTCGACGTTGAGGATGACCATCTTGGCTGCGCGACGGGTCTTGCCCCCCGACTTGATCGTGCCGGCGGACGCATCCGCGCCGCGCATGAACGACACGGGGCCGGAGGCCTCACCGCCGCCCTTGAGCGTCTCCTTCGACGAGCGGATCGAGGACAGGTTGATGCCGGCGCCCGAGCCGCCCTTGAAGATCGTGCCCTCCTCCACGTACCAGTTGAGGATCGAGCTCATCGTGTCCTCGACCGACAGGATGAAGCAGGCGGAGCACTGGGGCTCGTCCTCGACCCCGACGTTGAACCACACCGGCGAGTTGAACGCGGCCTTCTGGTGGACGAGCAGGTGCTTGAGTTCGGCCTCGAAGACCTCGGCGGAGTCCTCGTCGGCGAAGTACCCGCCGTCGATCCCCCATGCGGTGATCGTGTCGGCGACACGGTCGATCATCTGCTTGACCGAGTACTCGCGTTCCGGGGTGCCGAGGGTGCCGCGGAAGTACTTCTGCGAGACGATCTGGGTGGCCATCATCGACCAGGACGTCGGGAACTCGACGCCACGCTGCTCGAAGGAGACCGTCTGATCGCGCCAGTTGGTCAGCACCGCGTCGCGGGACTCCCAGGCGAGCTCGTCGTAGGGGTGGACGCCGGCACGGGTGAAGAAGCGCTCGAGCTTCAGACCGTGACCATCGCCGGCCTCGACCACGCGCAACGGGTCGCTGGCGCGATCGCCGGTCGTGCGGGTCGCCTCGGGGAGGCCGTTGACGACCGTCGGGTCGTTGGCGCGGGTGGTGTCAGCCATGGATTCGGTGCTCCTGTGTTCGCGCCCGGCGGCCCTCACGGGCCAGCGTCGTGACGGTGGGATGGGGGTACGTCTCGCTCCGCTGACGACTCACTCGAAGGGAATTACACGAGTGGAAGTCGTTGGAGCACTGAACCTCCACCGGGGACGCTACGCAAGCAGGTGATGCGCGCCCAACCAACCCTCGTCACAACCGGTGGTGGTGAGACGAACGACCTAGACACTACATGTAGTGTTCCCACACGATGTCCCCCGGTTGAACGCAGGTTCTCCCCAACTGATGACCATGTTGTCCACAGCCTGCTCCACCGCTCGCTATCGGCAAGCAGCGCGCACCGCGCGCGAACATGTCCGTTCAGCAGGCACGGGGGTCCAGCACCGCGCGCGCCCGACCCACGCGGTGGCTCCGGGCCGGTGTGGTGGTCTATGGGTAGGGAACGGTCCCGCTCACCTGAGCCCCGGTGCTCTAGCATCGTTGGACGCTCTGGCAGGCAGGTAGGGGCCCGGACGGTGTGATCGCACCGTGCGGTGGCGTGGACCGCGGCGGAGGCACCGATGGGCAACGAACAACGGTCGACGGCAGAGGACGAGAACGCCGACGAACGCTCCCAAGAGCCGAAGGAGACCGGGATCCCGGTCTCCGAAGCGCTGGCCGATCACGTGGCGGTCGGCAAGGCACACGACGAGCGCGTGCCCACCTGGCTCGACACCGCGGTGCAGTACACCTGGCGCGCCCTGGTCATCGCCGTCGGCATCGCCGCCGTCATCTTCGCGTTGACCCGCCTCTACCTCGTCTCGTTGCCGATCATCCTCGCGCTCATCCTGGCAACGATCTGTGTCCCTCCGGCCCGACGGCTCGAACGCCTCGGTCTGCCCCGGCTCGCCGCCGCGTTCCTGGTGGTCATCGGCGGGATCGGCTCGGTCGTCGGCGTCGGGGCACTGCTGACCCCGACGTTCATCGAGCAGGGCCGTGAACTGCAGCCCAGCATCGCCGAGGGGGTCGACTCGGTGCTCATGTGGCTCGAGGAGGGGCCGATCGGCTACGACCGCACGGAACTCGAGGAACTGTTCAACCAGGCGCTCATGACCCTCGAGGACCAGGCCGGGACGATCGCGAGTCAGGTCGGCACCCTCGCGGTCGCGATCGGACAGGGCATCGCGGCGCTGGCACTCGCGATCGTGCTGCTGTTCTTCTTCGTCAAGGACGGCGAGCAGATCGTCGCATGGTGCATCGGACTCGTACCCGCCCACCACAGCGACACCGCGCGCGCCGCGGGCGCGCGGGGGTGGGTGGCGCTGTCGGGGTTCGTGCGCGGGACCGCGCTGGTCGCGTTGATCGATGCGCTCGGTATCGGCATCGGCTTGTTCATCCTGGGTATCCCGGCGTACCTGCCACTGGCGGTCTTGATCTTCTTCGGCGGGTTCATCCCCGTCATCGGTGCCACCGTCACCGGGTTGCTGGCCGTGCTGGTCGCGCTGGCCAGCGGCGCCGAACTACCCGGTGGCACCAGCGTGGGGGGACTCACCGCGGCGCTGATCGTCGGTGGACTCGTACTGGTGGTCCAACAGGTCGAGTCCAACGTCCTGCAACCCACCATCATGCGCCGCGCGGTGGCCTTGCATCCGGTGGTGATCCTGGCGGTGTTGACCGGCGGTGCCGTTCTGATCGGTGTGGTCGGAGCGTTCCTCGCGGTTCCGGTCGCCGCCGTGGCGGCCGCCGTCGGCAACGAGCTGCGGTTGCGTCACGAGATCGCGATCCGGGGAGGGGTCGCAGGCCCGTCGCCGATCGGCGGTCCGGGGGTCGACCCGGAGACCGTGCGGGTGCAGTTCCCGGCCGACACCCAACTGCGGGCCGCCGCCCGACGCCGCGAGGGCAAACCACCGCGCCAGCGCCGCTCGCGGCAACGCACCCGTACCCACGAACGCGCCGAGGAGTCGGAGACGACCGTCGCGGTCAGCGCCCCGATCGCCACCGCAGAACCCGAGGGCGACGAGCATGCGTCGTTCGACGAACGGTCCGGGGAGGCCACCCGGGACGGGCGCGCGAGCGAGCACGAACACGAGGGCGACGACGACGAGGACGACCTCGCGCTACGGACGGCGGACCTGAAGATCCCGCTGCGCCGAGTCGACCGTTCCGCAGGCTCGGGCAACGGCACCGCTACCGACGCGACCAAGGCGACCGATGCGGCGCGCCGACCGTCCGACGCCGCCGGCGACGCGGCTGCCGATGATCCGCCCGTCCCGGACCGACCGGGCGCGGGCGGCTGACCATCCGGCGCCCTCGAACCGGAGATCAGGCGTCGATCCCCCACCCGGGGGCGTGACGGCTCCACGGCACCAGTGCTTCGAGCTGCGCCGCGACGGACAGCACCAACGCCTCCCGGCCCGGTCCGGCCACGATCTGGACCGACAACGGGCGTCCCCCGTCCTCCCACAGCGGCACGACCGCCGCCGGCAGGTCGGCGAGGTTCCAGGCCGCGAAGAACGGGTAGGTGGAGAGGTTCGCGGCGATGTTCGCCGCCCACGGCTTGGTGTGCCATGCGCCGGCCGCCGGTTGGGTCCGTGCGAACGCCGGCGTGATCAGCACGTCGTAATCCTCGAAGAACGGCGCGACCCGCTCGCGCCAGCGGAGCGCATCCTCCTCGCGCACCGGCGCGACCTTGGCGAGCCGCTCCCCCGCGCCCAGGTGCGCGCGGGTCCTCGGTTGCAGTTCGTCCACGTCGAGGTCGAGCGCCGCCACGTCCGCACCGGCCCCCTGGGTCCAGCGGGCGATGCACGCCTGCACCATCTGTCGGTCGTAGGGCGGATCCTCGTGGACGACCGCGTGGCCCGCATGGTTCAGCAGGCGTCCGGCCTCGATCGCGGCTTCGCGCCACGCCGAGGTGACGACCACCCCGGGCGCGGCGGCCTTCCACGACACCGCCACGTTGAGCTCGCGTTCGACGGGGCGAACGTCTCGCAGTGTCGTCGAGCCAGCTATGACATCCAGCATCAGCGCCGCGTCGGCGACCGTGGTGGCGATCGGACCGAACCGGCTCATCCCGAACCAATGCGGCTGACCGCCGAGTTCGACCCCGGCCACGTCCGTGCCGGGCTCGATGCCGACCGCCCCGCATGCGGCCGCCGGGATGCGTACCGACCCCAACCCGTCGGAGCCGAGCGCCAGCGGCACGATGCCGGCAGCGACCGCACCACCAGAGCCTCCCGACGAGCCGCCGGCGGACCGGGTCGGATCCCACGGGCTGACCGCGGTCCCATCGAGGTCGTCGCTGGTCCCCCAGAGCGACAGCTCCGGGCACCGGGTCTTGCCGATGACCACCGCACCGGCTTTGCGCAGCCGCTTGACGATCGGATGATCGTGCGACGCCGGATCCTTCGAGGTGGCGCGCGAGCCGTAGCGGGTCGGCTCGCCCGAGACGTCGACCACGTCCTTGATCGCGATCGGGACACCCGCCAGCGGCAGCGCGAACCGGTCGTCGCGTGCGTCCACCACGGCGGCTTCGCCGAGCGCGGCCCGCCGCCGGGTCGACACGAAGGCCCCCAGACGGTGCTCCACCTCGGCCAGGTGGTCGAGGTGGGCCCGGACCACCTCGGTGGCCGTGGTCTCCCCGGCGCGCACCGCCGCTGCCAGCTCCGTTGCCGGACGTCCCACCAGCTCCACGTACCCTCTCCCTCGTCGTCGGTACGAACCACGCGCAACCCTAACCGGGCGGCGTGGCCGAACCGCGCGGACCTCACTGGTCGCCAGGGCCATCCGACCCCGACGGCGATCGTCGCGGTCTGGCACCCTGCCCGCACCTTGGCGTCCACATGCGCGGAACCGAAGTTGCTTCGGGACAGCTCGCGCCCACCAGGTCGAGCCCGCAGCGCCGCATCCTCGATCCCCATCGACGCCCCCTGACCCCGGAGATCCAACGTGTCGCCAGAACGCCGCAGCCCCGAGGTCCGTCTGAGGGTCCTGGTGTCCGATGACGCCCCATGGGTCGTCGACATCGATCGTGTGGCGGCCACGGCGCTGGCCCGCAGCCACGGTTGGGAGGTCGACAAGCTCGCGGCGGAGCTCGACGAGGGCTCCTGGGCATCGGATGACCGGTGGGGCTGGGCGGTGATGGTCGATGGCCAGCCCCACGGCTTCGCCCTGGTCACCGGCATGGAGACGCGTGACGCGGAGATGTCGATCCGCATCGGTCCGGCGGTACGAGGCCGGGGGGTGGGACGTGAGGTGCTGCGCCAACTCGCCGACCACCACTTCCAGGCCAGCGACGAACTCGTGCGGTTCACCGGTCGCGCCCACGAGCACAACGTGCCGATGCAGCGCGTGTTCAACGCCGCGGGCTTCCGGATGGAGGCTCGTTACCGTGACGCCTTCGAGCAGGCCGACGGTCGGTTCGCCTCCGAGTGGGGCTACGCGCTGACGCGGGCCGACTGGGAGGCCGGACGCCATCGCGCCGAGGGTCAGGCCTACGACCTGCACGGGCTGAACTTCACGATCGAGGAGACCTCCGAGGGGCCGTCGCAACCGGGGCTGTTGCTGAGGTTCCTGCAGGATGGCAAGCGGGTCATCGGCCGCTACGAGGGCCGCGAGATCGTCGACGGCGAACTGGGCGGGATCCTGACCGGCGACCTGCTGCGCTACCGCTTCGTCCACGGCCAGGAGCATCGCGGCCGCGTCCAGGAGACGCTCGGGCGCGGGCGTGCCCGCTTCCAACGGCGCGAGGACGGTCGCCTCGAACTGCTCGACCAGTGGTCGGACGACGACGGCAACCACGGGCGCCGGGTCCTGATCCAGCAACGCACCGAGGAACGGACCGAGGGATGACCCGACGTTCGTGAGCTCGAGCAGCGACGTCGGCAGGTGCCCGGCCCCGAACCGAACTCAGGCCGTGGGAACCTCGGCCACACTGATGTGGAGCGCGGAGGACACCGCGTAGGTGACGCCCTCGTCGTCGACGAGTGCCCCACGCGCTCGGATCTTGCGTCCCTCCGCACCGTCGAAACGCGCCACGGTACGCAGGACCTCCATGACCGGCGCGTCATGGAACACCGTCAGCTGATAGCCGGCGAGTAGCGCACCGCGGTGACCCAGCGAGCGCACATGGCCGATCGACGCCCACACCGTCGGGCAATCGAGCACCGCGGAGACCACGAGGGGGTCGATCATCCCCCGCGCATCGCCCAGGACATCATCCGCGACCCACGGGATCGCGATCGCGTCCTCGCCGTGGTGGCGCGGATGCAGGCGCTGACCGAGCGGGTGCGTCGGGTCGGGCCCACAGACCCAGCACGTGGGGAACGCGTGTTGCGGCGTCGGGGGTGGCGCCGGCACCGTGCCGAGCTCCAACAGGTCGAAGGCGCGCGCCGACGTCTCGTGCCCCGCGAGCTCAACCTCGCCGCTGACAAGCAGCGTGTCGCCGTCGCGTGTCTCGACCTCGTAGCGTCCTGCCGCATCGGACGCCCGTACGCGCGCCTGGAGGTTGCGTCCCAACGGCGTCGGGGCATGGAGCCGCACGTTGAGCGAGGTCAACGGTGCGCGATGGGGATCCGCGGCGCGCGCGATCGGCACACACACCCCTGCCGAGAAGCCGCCCTGCAGGATCCCCGGCGGGCCGTCGAGGCCTGGGGTGGCGTACAACTCACGCACGAGCCAACCGTCGGGGGACACGGTCGCGTCCGCCGACAGTTGGAGTCCGAGGTCGGGGGGACCGGCAGGCAGCAGCGTCGTCATGACGGGCAACCTAGTGTCCGGTCGAGCATCGTCGCCAAACGGACGACGGTCCGTCGAGCGGGAACGGATATCAGGTGAGCAGACGCTGGGGCATCATGGGAACCGGTGGGATCGCCGCGGCGCTGACGGAGGCCATCACCGCCGAGGGCGGCACCGTGGTCGCCGTGTCCTCGGCATCGGCCGACCGTGCGGAGGCCTTCGCCGCCGAACACGGCATCGCTCGCCACTACGGCCGGCATCACGAGCTGACCGCGGACGCGGACGTCGAGGTGGTCTACGTCGCCACCACCAACGAGCGCCATCACCTCGATGTGCGCGCCTGCATCGAGGCCGGGCTCCCGGTCCTGGCGGAGAAGCCGTTCGCGCTCGATCTGCCGCGCACCCGGGAACTGCTCGAACTCGCGCGCGAACACGGCGTGTTCGTCATGGAAGCGATGTGGATGAAGCTCCAACCGGGCTTCCTCGACCTGCAACGTCGCATCGCCGCCGGGGAGATCGGCCCGCCGCGGCTGGTGCAGGCCGATTTCGGCATCGTCGCCACCGCGGAGACGGACCGCCGCTGGTTCTCGCGCGAACTCGGCGGCGGCGCCCTACTCGACGTGGGCATCTACCCGTTGACCTTCGCGATCGCGATACTCGGTGCTCCCACCAAGATCGTGGCGGTGGGTGAGCTCGCCGCGACCGGGGTCGATGCACAGGTCGCGGTCGCCATGCAACACGACGGCGGCCTGTCGTCCTGGAGCTGTTCGTTCGTCGCCGACACCGGCATCGAAGCCACCGTCGCCGGGCCAGCGGGCAGCCTGCGGGTGCGCTCGGAACTGCACCACTCGCCCGGGATCTCCCGACGGCTCCGCTCGGACACCCTGGAGCACGGGGAGGCCGTGGGACACGACCTCGGCTACCGCTGGGAGGTCCGTGAGGTGGACCGGTGCCTCGACGAGGGCCTCGTGGAGAGCCGCATCATCCCCCACGCCGCAACGATCGAGGTCATGGAAGCGCTCGACGAGATCCGCCGCCAGGTGGGCGTCACCTACCCGTGACCCCCGCCCGGACCGTCGCGCCAGCGGCAGCCACCGCAGCACGCGCCCCCGGAACGCACGGAGGTGCTCGTAAACTCGCACCCAGCTTCGTACCGTTCGCACCCCAGCAACCAGGAGACCTGGTCGTGCGTTGTCCCGGATGTGGCGCCGATGACGATCGCGTCGTCGACTCGCGCCCTGCCACCACGGGCGACGCCGTCCGCCGGCGGCGCGAATGTCATGCCTGCGGCCTGCGCTTCACCACCTTCGAACGGGTCGAGTTGCCCGAGTTGCTGGTCCGCAAGCGCTCGGGAGCTCTGCGTCCCTTCGACCGTCAGAAGGTCCACGACGGCATGGCTCGCGCCGCGAAGGGGCGGGTGCCTGCCGAGGAACTGGAACGCGCCGCTGCTGCGGTCGAACGTGCCGTGCGGGCCGAAGGTGCCCGTGAGGTCGGCTCCGAGACCGTCGGCCTACAGGTCCTGCTCCAGCTCCGCGATCTCGATCCGGTCGCCTACGTGCGCTATGCCTCGGTGTACAAGGACTTCCAGAAGGCCGAGGACTTCGAGCTGGAACTCTCCAGCCTGGCCAAGGATGCGCCCCCGAAAGCCCCATGATCGCAGGATCGGTTCCACTCCCGTAGCTCGATGGGTCCTCCGGGCGACGCGTCCTCCGGTCAACGCGCCGGGATCAGCACCACGGCCCAGGCATCCAGGTGACCGCCCTGCAGACCGTTGAGTTCGCGCAACGACTCGAGCTGCCTACGGGTGTCGACCCCTTCCGGCGCGGTCTCGACCGCGATGTCCCACAGGGTCTCACCCGGCGACACCACCACATGTCCGGCCACGGGATCGGCCAGTTCGGCTTCCGCCCCGGCGCGACCGATAACCACCGTCAGCGCGAAGACCACCAGCACCAGGCCGGCCAGAACCTTGGCCCGACGGCGACGATAGGTCGACGGGGTCGGGATGCCGGCGGTCGCCGTGAGCCCGTCAGCGTGCGGCGGGGCGGTGAGGGTGGCGCTCATGTGGGTTCCTCCGGGAAGATCGTCTCGGGTGGCCGTGGACGGCCCGACAACCGACGTGGCCCTGCTGCGTGCGCTTCCGTGCGAGCTGCTTGGCCGCGTCGCCACCTGGATCGTGGTTCCGGGTTCGGCGCGGGGTCGGGTTCAGGGTCAGCCTCGGACGTTACGACCGATCGACCTGGACGGTCATTCGGCGAACGGGCGTTCGAGTGGAGTGAAGCGAACAGGTGTTCCCACGTCAACCGTCGATACGAACGGATGTTCGCACCCGCGAGGCACCCCTGCTAGCGTGGCGACCACGAACGCTCGTTCGGGACCGGGTCGTGCCGGCACCGGACCGGCACGACCCGGCAAGACCCAGACCGACGTGGAGGTAGCCGTGCCCTCGCCAGAGCAGCCCTCGTCCGTTCCGGCCACCTCCGGCCAGCCCGGACACGAGCAGCCCGGGACCGAGCAGGCCGCGAACCGGCCGCGTGCGGGCGGGCCGCTCACAGAGCGCCAACGCGCCATCCTGGAGATGATCCACGCGCACGTCGAGGCGCACGGTTATCCCCCTGCGGTACGCGAGATCGGCGACGCGGTCGGTCTCAAGTCGCCGTCGTCGGTCCACGCACAACTCGAATCACTCGAGATCAAGGGCTACCTCAAGCGGGATCCCACCAAGCCCCGCGCGTTGGAACTGGGCCGGGACCCGGAGACCTCGCTCGGGATGCGGCCCGGCCCCTCGCGCAACATCCCGCTGGTGGGTGAGATCGCTGCCGGTGGTCCGATCCTGGCCGAGGAGCATGTGGAGTCGGTCTTCGCCCTACCCAAGGGCCTGGTCGGCGACGGGCAGTTGTTCATGTTGAAGGTGCGTGGCGACTCGATGATCGACGCCGGCGTGCTCGACGGTGACCTCGTGGTGGTCCGTGAACAACCATCGGTGGAACAGGGCGAGATGTGCGCCGTGCTGATCGAGGGTGAGGCGACGGTGAAGTACTTCCGTCGGACCCGTACGGGAGAGGTGTTCCTCGATCCCGCCAACGCGACCTACGAACCCATCCCGGTCAACTCCGAGCAGGACGCCCGGGTCATGGGCAAGGTCGTCACGGTCATGCGCTCGGTGCGCTGAACGCTGGTGGACGGTCACGCCCGGCACGCCCGGGTGCGCCGAGCGTGCGAACTGAAGGAAACCCCCGCTGCTGCCGATAGGTCGGCGGGGCCGGTTCTCCTGCAGCCGACGCTCCCCTGCAATGACCTCGGAGGGGCGGGTGGCCGATACCGACGAACGGCGCGCGACCGACCGAGGATCGCGGTGGCTGGCGGTGCTGGTGGCCGGTCTCGCGCTGTGCCTGGTCTTCGCGCTGGTCATGAACCCCACGACGCCGGGCCCGGTCGGCCCGAACCGAAGCGCCGCGGCGACGATGCTCGGATGGATCAACGAAGAACGCCTCGCCAACGACCTGACACCGCTGATGCCCGCCGAGGACATCGCCCGTGTCGCCGAGACCTGGTCGGCGGAGATGGCGGCCACGGCGACGATGGAGCACAACCCCGCGTTCGGCGATCAACTGTGTTGTTGGGAACTGGTCACCGAGAACGTCGCCTACGGCGAGGCCTACCGCGTCTGGCTGCCCGGCGATCCCGTCGAGCGATTGACCCTCGAACTGCACGAAGGCCTGCTCGCCTCTCCCGGGCACCGCGCGAACCTGCTCGACCCGAACGTCGACCAGCTCGGGATCGGGGTGCACCTCGACCCCGAAGGCACGATGTGGATCACGCAGAACTTCCGTCGTAGCCGGTAGGAGCCGTCCCCATGGGCGCGGCACGCCCCACGACGGCCAGCTCCACCAGGCTGCGCAGCAGCGGCAGCGCATGACCGAGGGGTGGGCTGAGCGCATCGCCCACGAGCTCGACCAGCCATGCCGTGCGCAGGTCCTGCCGGCTACCCGCGGCGATGATCTCGTCGTAGCCATGAGCGGCCAGGAAGCGCTGCTCCGCCACATCCCCCTCCGAGATCGTGGCGTGGAAGCCCCCTCCCTCCAGCGCCGCCCGGGTCGCCGGGTACTCGGCCAGGTCGAAGCTCGCTCCGGAGACCACCTGGTCGACGTCGCGGTCCGGTCGCCGGTTCGCCCCTCCGTAGCTGATGACCTCGGAGGCGTGCCCGTCGACGCTGCGCGACACCCACCACGCGCATGCACCGATCTCGTCGGCCAGGCCCGCCGCGACGTGGCCGAGCCGTGCGCAGGCGTCGCCCGGTGCCCGGGCCAGATCGTCGAGCACCGTGTCGAGACCCCGCTGCCGCAGCGCCGTCACCGCGCCCTGGTCGGGAGCCGCCGAGGTGGTCCCCTCCATCCGTCCCGAGCGCTTCGTGCGGTACTGCGAGGCATCGGCGAGACGCAGCACCGCCCGCGCGGCCTGTGTCGCCGTCAGCGCGCCCCCCGGGCGACCGACGGTGCGGGCCCAACCGGCGGAAAGTCTCGCGCCGAGCGACAACGCACTCGAGGCCGAGACCAGCTCGTCACTGATCGCGCGTGCGACCGGCTCGGACACGCCCTCGAGCAGGAGGCAGAACTCGTCGCCCCCGAGCCGGGCCGCCAGGGTGCCCGGGTGGGTGCCCGCCGCCCGGCTCAACAGCACCGAGACCTCCCGCAACACCCGGTCGCCGGCGTCGTGGCCGTGCAGGTCGTTGATGCGTTTGAGCCCATCCACGTCGCACAGGACCACCGCCACGCAACGGTGTTGGTCCGCGTCGGCGAACAGTCGCTCGAGCCGGTCATCGATGGCCCGGCGGTTACCGAGTCCCGTCAGCGCGTCGTTGAACGCCAGCGCCTGCAGCGTGTCGCGCTCGACGATCCGGGTGATGGACGCCGCCAGCAGTCCGCAGAAGGCCTCGCCCACCGCGGTGTCACCGGGACTGAAGCTCGAACGACTGGCCGTGCGGGCGGCGCCGATCTCGCCCCAGACGGTGGAGCCCACGACGAGTGGGAGCGAGATGGACGAGTGCATGCCCATCGCGCGGAGGAGTTCATGGTGGGACTCGCCCGTCTGCGGGTCCTCCAGATCGCCGAACCAGGTCGCCGCCGACTCCACCGTCGATGCGAGCAACGGGAAATCCGACAACGCGTAGGTTTCCTCGAGGGGGTGGGGTTCCTCCCAGGCTGCGAGTGCACCGACGTTGTGCACGACGCGGAGCAAGCCGCGGTCGTGTTCCAACCGGGCTACGGAGGCCGAGTCCGCCTGGAGGTTCTCGAGCGCGAGGTCGGCGGCCAGTGACAGCAACTCGGCGAGCTCCGAGCACTCGGCGAAACGTCGTCCCGCGCGCGCCAGCGCGATCAACCGACGATCCTGGTCCTCCACCCCCGCCCCCACCGGTGCACGGTCGCTGTACCACTCCTCGTCACATCTTAGGTCACGGGTCCACGACCCGTCGGCGGTTGTCCCCCGGCCAGCGGGGTGGGGACCTCAGCGTTCCCAGGCCTCTGGCTCCGCGGCGAACGGGTCGGCATCGAGGAAGGCACGCATCTCGAGTGCGGCATCCTGGTCGACGTCGGCGACGAGCTGGGTTCCCGTGTCGGTGTGTGCTTCCTCGACGACCGTGCCCCGTCGGTGGGCGAGCGCGACCAGGTCCTGGCGGCGGTAGGGGACGTGTCCCTCGACCCGGACCCGGACGCTCGGCAGGCGGAGCATGATGCGCTCGACGAGTTCGTCGACCCCCTGACCGGTGACGGCCGACACCACCACGGGGTCGGCACCCAGTTCGACCTGCACGCGACGAGCCAACGCGTCCACGGTGGCCGCATCGGTCGCGTCCGCCTTGTTCAACACCAACTGCTCCGGTAGCTGATCGGCGCCGATCTCCTCCAGGACCTCGTGGACGGCCACGATGTGCGCCTCGGCATCCGGATGCGAGGCGTCGATGACGTGCAGGAGCAGGTCGGCGCGGACGGACTCCTCGAGCGTCGACTTGAACGCCTCGACGAGCCCATGGGGCAGCTTGCGCACGAAACCGACCGTGTCGGTCAGGACCACGTCGCGGCCATCCTGCAGTGGCAGACGTCGCACCGTCGGATCCAACGTGGCGAACAACCGGTCCTCGACCTTCACGTGCGAACCGGTGATGGCGTTGAGCAGCGACGACTTCCCGGCGTTGGTGTAACCGACCAGCGCCGCGACCTGGACGTGGTTGCGGTCGCGTTCGTTCGACTTGGTCTCGCGGATGCGCCCGAAGTCCTTGAGGTCGCGTTGCAACTTGGAGATCCGGCGCATGATGCGGCGACGATCGACCTCGAGCTGGGTCTCACCGGGACCACGTCCACCGATCCCGGCGCCTCCGGCGGTGCGACCACCTGCCTGTCTCGACAGCGCGGCCCCCCACCCACGCAGACGCGGCAGGAGGTAGCCGAGCTGGGCGAGCTCGACCTGGGCCTTGCCTTCGCGCGACGTGGCGTGTTGCGCGAAGATGTCGAGGATCACGATGGTGCGATCGAGCACCTTCTGGCGGATGCCCTCTTCCAGCGTGCGCTGCTGAGCGGGTGCGAGGTCGTCGTCGAACACCACCGCATCGGCGCCGACCGCGGCGACGAGGTGACGCAGTTCGTCGACCTTGCCGCGGCCGATGAACGTGGCGGCGTCCGGCGCTTCGCGGCGCTGCACGACGCGCTCCACGACCACCCCGCCGGCGGTGTCGAGCAGCCGCTCCAACTCGTCGAGTGACGCCTCCACCTCGGCGGTGGTCCGGCCCGGGAGCTGCACACCGACGATCACGGCGCGCTCCACCCGACGGATGATGTCGACGCCCTCGCGGGGGGCGCCCTCCTCGATGACGTCACGTCGTCGGCGACGCTCCTCGGCGCGTGAGACGCGGATCGTCCCGTCCGGCTCGGAGACCACCGGGCCATCGTCCGGGGCGGGGCCGGTGGCATCCCGACCGTGGGCATCCTTGTGCTCTTCAGGGGTGTTCAGGGTGTCTCGACCTCCAGCTCACCGCGGCGCACCGCGGACGCCCATGACGGATCGAGGACGCCGTGTGCGACCTCGACCGCCGGGCCGGTCATCATGACGGTGCCACCGGCGGTGTGCCGGACGGTCAGCGTCCCTCCGGGCAGGTGAACGGCCACCTCGACGTCCACCAGTCCTCGGCGCTGTAACGCGACCACCGCGCCACATGCGCCGGTTCCACAGGCGGCGGTCTCGCCGACGCCACGTTCGTTGACCCGCAGGCGGATCGCGTCGCGACCGAGGACCTGCGCGAAGCCGACGTTGACGCCCTCCGGGAAGCGGTCGTGAGCCCCCAGCCAGGCCCCGAGGCCCGCGACCGGAGCGGTGGCGACGTCGTCGACGCTCACCACCGCATGCGGGGTGCCCATGGACACCACGGCGAACTCGACGGTGTCCTTGCCGAGCTGGGCGATGAGCGCGGCGTCATCGAGGGCCACACGGTGCATGACGGCGTCGACGTCGTCGGCACGGAACGGCACCTGGGCCGGGTTCAGCTCGGGGGCACCCATGTCGACCGCCACCTCGGCGACCGTTCCGTCGGGGTGACGCGCGACCACCCGGACCGCCTTGACGCCGCTGCGGGTCCCGACCCGGACCACATCGGGATCCGCCGCCCCGAGCAGCCCATGATCGAGCAGGTGCTTGGCCACCACACGCACCCCGTTGCCACACATCCGGGCGGTGGTCCCGTCCGCGTTGCGGTGGTCCATGAACACGTCGGCCCCGGCCGTGCGCGGCGCACCGAGGCGCAGCACCCCGTCGGCACCCAGCCCACGTCGCCGGTCGGTCAGCGCCCGCGCCAGGACCGCTGACAGCTCGAGGCGGTCATCGAGGTCGGCGAGCACGACGAAATCGTTGGCCGTGCCGTGGGCGAGGGTGAAGTCCATCCCTGGAGGGTACGGGGCGAGCGGCCCGAAGGGCACCCCTGACCGTCGCTGTCACCCGGCTGCTCCCAGCGCCGCGACCACCGCATCGGCGTCAGCGCGCACGCAGCGCGGATCGGCGCGGAACCACGACCGCTGACGCTTCGCGTAGCGCCAGGTCCGTGTGGCGATCGCCGAGGCCAGCTCCGAGCCCTCGGCGGTGCCGTCCAGGACGGCGAACGCCTCCGCGTAGCCGATCGCCTGTGCTGCCGTTCGTGACAGCGGACCGGCTTCTCGCAGGCTGCGTGCCTCCTCGACGAGCCCGTCGGCGACCATCTGCTCCGCGCGGAGACGGATGCGCTCGCGGAGCACCGCGGCGGGTGGCTCGAGGTAGCCCACCCGCAGTCCCGGCCACACGCTGTCGTAGCGGTCCCAGGCCGTGCGGTAGGACGAGAACCGCTCGCCGGTCAACTCGATCACCTCGAGCGCACGCACCACCCGGCGCAGGTTCTCCGGAGCGATGCCCCGCGCGGCTTCCGGATCGCGTCTCGCGAGCTCCGCATGGGCCCCGACGTGGTCACCGGACCACCGGGCCTCCAACCCGGCGCGGAGCCCGGCGTCGGTCGGTGGGAACCGGAGGTCGTCGACCACCGCCCGCCAGTACAACCCGGACCCGCCGACCAGTAGCGGCGTGGCTCCCCGTTCCAACACGCCGGTGATCGCGTCTCTGGCCGCGCGCTGGAACGCGGCCACCGTGAGTTCCTGATCCGGGTCCAGGACGTCGATCAGGTGGTGGCGGACCCGGGCACGCTCCGTCGGGGTCGGCTTCGCGGTCCCGAGATCCATGCCGCGGTAGACCGTGAAGGCGTCCACGGCGACCACCTCGATCGACTCCCCTGCCCCGAGCCGTGCCTGGAGGACCTGCAGGGCCGCCGACGACTTGCCCGACGCGGTCGGGCCGACGATGGCTGCCACGGTCACGCCGCCGAACCCACGACGTACAGCACACCCGCCACCAGCAGCTCCGCATGGAGCTCGAACCGTTCGGACCGGTCGCGCGCGATGCCGAGCGCGAGACGCACCGGCGCGAGCACGCCAGCCAGATCCGGGTGCTCCGAGGCCAGGGCCGCGAGGCTGGCGGTGTCGTGGTCGGCCAGCGCGGTGCGCAGTCGCGTCAGTGCCTGATGGTCGTCGGAAGCCACCTCGCCCCGGACCACCAGGACCACGTCAGCCACGGCCGTCAGGGACCCGCGCAACGCTGCGGTCGCACCCTCGATGGCGGCGAGGTCGGCCAAACCGGGGATCGTCACCCCCACGATCCGTGCGTGCGGCCGCGCCGCGTGGATGGTTGCGGCGAGCGCCGCCGCTCGACCGCCCAGTGCCGCGGCCTGTACGCGCGGAACCTGGCCCCGCTCGACGATGGCCTCGACCAGTTCGGGGGCCCCGGCGACCGCGATCCGCCGGTCGTCCAGAGCGAGGGCGGTCACGTCCTCGACCAGCGGCTCGCTGCCCGTGGACAGGATCACCAACGTGGGTGCCTCGGCCATCTTCGCCAGGACCCGGTGGGTCGCCGCCGCCAGCTGGGTACCGGCGGTCCGATCATGGTGGGCGGGCACCATCACCACGCTGAGCGACATCCTGACCTCCAGCGTCTCGGGTCCGGGATCCCGTGCGCCCCCCGACGCTACTTCCTACGCCGCCGACCCGTGGCGGTGCGGATGTGACACGCCGGTGGCGGCCCCGAGTGCCGGGGCCGCCACCATGGACGTGCGCGTCGAGATCTGGCGGTGCGTGGGCTAGGACGCCGTGACGTCGGCTTCGACCGCCGGCTCGTAGCCGTCGACCGGGTAACCCTCCGCGACGGAGCGGATCGTGGCGACCTTGCCGAGCAGGATCCCGTAGATGATCTTCGAGAGCACGTCGGCGATGGTGAACAGGTAGGTGCGCGTGACGGCGCCCTCGGCGCTCTGGCCGAAGTCACCGAGCATCGGGACCACGTAGGCGACGATGTAGAGGTTCCAGGAGAACATGAACAGGTAGCGGATGTTCTTCATGGTGGCGGCGGCCTCGGCCGGCAGGTAGCCGAGCGAGTCACCGGTCAGACGCCAGAAGATCGCCGTGAAGTAGATGAACGGGATGGTGGCCGCGATACCCCAGATCAGCAGGGCGCCGAGCGGGTCGACCACCTCGTAGAACTGACCGATGTAGCCCAGGATGACCATCAGGGCGCCAGCGCCCCCGAGCTTCAGGCGGTAACCGAACAGGTCCTTCTTGGCGATGTTGAGCACGAAGAAGCTCTGTGTGAGCAGCAGCGGGACGTCGATCAGCCAGTTGAGGTACCGGTACCCGTGGTTGTAGGTGCTGTCGCCGAGGACGTACATGCCGGAGGCCGCGTCGAAGTCGAACGCCTGCCCGAGCGAGATGTCGAGGCGGAGCAGCAGCAGTGCGGCCGACAGCATCACCACGACGGACATGGTCGTCATCGACCGGTACCGCGGTGCGACGTTCTTGCGGGCGAGGATGAAGTACGCGAGACCAGCGAAGTGCGCGGCATAGCCGATGGTCAGAACGGTCGACATGAGGTCGAACTGTGCGGGGGTGAACTCGACGATGTTCTCGAGGTTCCAGAGCACTGGGTGGCCTTCCGAGCGGTGGAGGGGTTGGTGGCGATGTGCCGTCCGCGTCCGCACACGTCCCGGCCCGACCGCCGGATCGGCGGCGGACGGTCGGCGGGCCCTCGTCCGACCGCTTCGCCGGTGCGGTGGTCCGCCCCATCGCACTTCGCGTTCGTCCGAACACCGGCCTTCGGACCGGCGTCGCGGCGGCGCACGCCCGGGATGGGACGTTGCGCGCTCACTCCCCGTCCGCAGCACAAAGCGGGCCCGAAGGCCCTGCTCGGCTCACGCCCGTCCCCGGACCGTGGTCAGCTGACCGACAGGACGGGGAGGCTGGCTCCGGGACCGGGTCGATGCCCCACGGTGGGCGCGTCGAGGCTGCCCCCGCGCTGCCACCCTTCGCCCCGGGCCATGGCCTCCGCAGCGGCGCGGCCAGCCTCCGTGTGCCGCACCGATGTGGCCGGGCCCGCCACCGCGTAGTTGGTGGCCGCCTCCACGACGATGGCGGTCACCAGATCGCCCGGAGCGAACGCCGGACGCTCACCCGGCACCTGGTGGGGTGCCGGAAGGTGGACCAGGTGGTTGCCGCGGGTGCGTCCCGACCAGCGTGAGGCGTCGGTCTTCGACGGCGACTCGATCAGCAGTTCCTGGGTGGAGCCGACCAGGCCCTGGTGGACCGCGCGCGACTGCTCCCGGACCAGGTCCTCGAGCCGCTTGTACCGCTGCCCCATGACCTCCGCGGAGATGAACTCGTCCTCCCGCTCGGCGGCGGGGGTCCCCGGACGCGGGGAGTACTGGAAGGTGAAGGCCTGGTCGAAACCGACCTGCGCGACCACCTCGAGCGTCGCCTGGAAGTCCTCCTCGGTCTCGCCGGGGAACCCGACGATGATGTCGGTGGTCAGCGCCGCATCGGGCAGCAGTTCGCGGGTGCGCTCCACCAGGGCGAGGTAGCGGCGCCGGCGGTAGGAACGCCGCATCGAGCGTAGGACCCGATCGGAGCCCGATTGCAGGGGTAGGTGCAGGTGCGGCATCACGTTGGGGGTCTCCGCCATCGCCACGAGCACCTCCTCGGTGAAGTCCCGGGGATGGGGCGAGGTGAAGCGGACGCGTTCGAGCCCTGCGATGGTCCCGAGTTCACGCAACAGCGGTGCGAACTGGCTCGCGCCGGCGAGATCACGTCCGTAGGAGTTCACGTTCTGGCCGAGCAGTGTGACCTCGACCACGTCGTCGGCCACGAGCGCGCGGACCTCCTCGACGATCTCGCCGATGCGGCGCGAGCGTTCCGGGCCGCGCAGGCTCGGCACGATGCAGAAGGTGCAGGCGTTGTTGCAACCGACGGCGATCGACACCCAGGCGTGGTGCCGGACCGACCGCTTGGCCGGCAACGCCGACGGGAAGGTCTCCAACTGCTCGATCAACTCCACGACCGGGATGGCGGCCGAGTCGGCCTGGGCCAACAACGCCGGCAGGTCGGGGAGGTTGTGGGTGCCATAGACCACATCGACCCAGGGAGCCTTGTCAGCCACGGTGGCGCCGTCCTTCTGCGCCAGACACCCTCCGACCACGATCGTGAGATCCCCGCCGGCCGCCCGCTTGTCGTCCTTGAGCGACTTGAGGTGACCGAGCGTGCCGTAGAGGCGGTTGTCGGCGTTCTCCCGGACCGCACAGGTGTTGAGCAGCACCAGGTCGGCCTCGGTCTCCGAGGCGACCGGGCGGTACCCGAGCGTCTCGAGCATCCCCGCGGCGCGTCCGGAGTCGTGCTCGTTCATCTGGCACCCGAAGGTGCGGATGTAGTAGTTCCGGGACACGGAGCGGCTCACCTGTGATCGGGATGCACGGCGGCGTCAGGGTACGCGACCCGAACAGCCGGCCGGCGGCCGGCCGGGATCAGGTCTCGTCGCGAGCCACCGTGTACTGACGGCGCTGTTCGTGGTGTTCCTCGTAGCGGGTGTCAAGGTTCGTGCCGCGACCGGTCGCGACGAACAACACGCCCACGAGCCCGACCGCTGCCGCGGACAGCCCACCACCGGGGACGGTGAAGAAGTAGCCCATCAGGGCGAGCAGGACGCCGTAGCCGATCAGCGCCCGGGTGCGCGAACGGCCGACGAACAGCCCGGCCGCGAACACCAGGCCGGGTACCCCGACCACGATCCAGGACTGCAGCAGATCCATGTGCGCTCCGTGGTGATGTCCCGGACAGGCTAGCTCAGCGCAGCGCGAGCCCGGTCGCGTCGTCGTCGCCGTCGCCGCCGTCGCCGTCGCCATCGCCGTCGGGCGGGATCCCGCTGGACTGGACGCACTGAACGGAAGGACAGGCGTCCGGATGCCGGCATCCCCAGGCGAATGATCATTGGTCCCTTGCGATCTGCTCATGAGGACATGCAGGGTCCGAAGCGCACGGCTCAAGCACGGTCCGATACCAACATCAGGACGATCTCCGGCCCTGTCGGAGGACCCGTCCCCCGGCTCTGGGAGCGCACGATCAGTACACGGCGGGGCAGGCAGGGTCAGCAGGCCACGAGCGGGCGCTCGTGGGGCCGGGATCTACGCGTGGCGCTGCTGATCGCGGCACTCACGGGCCTCGCGGCCGTGTCCGGCGGCCCGCCGGTCGCTGCCCAGGACGCCGTCGACGACCAGGAGCTCTTCGTCCGGGGGGGCGAGGTCTACCAAGCCAACTGCGCCGCGTGCCACGGGACGAGGGGTGAGGGCCGCACCGGCGAGGGCGTGCTGGCGGGGCCGACGATCCGGGGGCTCGATCTGGCCTACGTCGATCTCACCGTGCGGACCGGGCGCATGCCGATCGCCGAACCGTCCGTCGGCGTGCGCGCCGACGAGTTGAGCGACGCCGATCGTGAAGCGATGTCGTTCTACGTGGCCGAGGCGTTCGATCTGCCGGGCGAGATCGTCACCGTCAGCTCCGGGGACGCCTCGCGCGGTCAGGAGATCTACGTGCGCAACTGCGCCGCCTGCCACGGGGCGGCCGCGGGCGGCGGGATCTCGGGTGCGAACGTGTGGGTGCCACCGCTGGTGGACCTCGACGGTGTGGCCATCCACCAGGCCACCCGCGTCGGCCCCTTCGAGATGCCCGCGTTCGATGCCGCGGTGATCAGCGACACCGACATCGACGACATGATCGGCTACCTCGACATCGTGGCGGCCACGCCACGAACCGCCGCCGGGGTGCGCGAGGTCGACCAGCTGACCGGGGGCATGTTCGCGGTGGCGCTCGCGCTCGCCGCCGGCGTCGTGGTGCTGGTGGTGGCGCGAGCACGACGGTGGTCGTCCTACGACCCGGAGGGTTTCCACACCGCGCCGCCGTTCCAACCCCGCCCTGACCTCGAATCGAGCCCGGAGAACGAGTCGTGAGCGGATCCCTTCCGACCGAGTCCCCTGGCCGTCGGCCCACCGAGCCGACGGGGCCGAGCCCACGGCGTGAGGACTTCCGCCCGCTGTGGGTCTACGGCTGGCTCGGGGCCGCCGGCGTCGGTCTGATCGTGCTGATGGTGCTGTGGTTCGGTGGGGCCGGGGTCGAGGTGCTCGGCACCGTCGGTCTGTTGGTCGCGCTCGCCGTCTGTGTCGCGCTCCACCACGTCGTGGTGACCCAGGACGCCGGTGAGCGTGCCTTCGCGCGCCCGGACACCTCCGGGTTCGATGTCCCCGTGCTGGTCAAGCGACGCCACCTGGTCGTCGGAGGGATCGCCGTCGTGGTCGGGGGGCTGTTGGCCCTGTTCGGCCTCCAACGGTTCGCCCCGAGGCCCCCACCGGGCAGCGACTGGAGCGCCGGTAGCGCGCTGGTGACCATCGACGGCACCCGTCTGCAGCCGGGCGACGTGCCGCTCGGCGGCGTCGTAACGGTGTGGCCGGAGGGCTTCGAGGGAACCGAACGCGCCGCGGTGATGCTGCTGCGCCTGCGGGACCTCCCGGAACCGCCGACCCTGCTCGACGGTGTGGTCGACGAGACCCTGATCGCCTACTCGCGGCTGTGCACCCACGCGGGATGCGCCGTGGCGCTCTACCGCGACGTCGATCAGGCCCTGTTCTGCCCCTGCCACCAGGCCACCTTCGACGCCCGGCGTGCGGCGACGCCGACCGCCGGTCCGGCCTCGACCCCGCTGCCCCAACTCCCCCTCGGCCTGGCCCCCGAGGGTCACATCATCGCCACCGGCGACCTGACCGCGCGCCCGGGCCCCGTCGGCGGGACGGTCGACGTATGAGCTCGCCCATCGCCTCGCTCGCGGGCTACCTCGATCGCCGCATCGGCCGGCGGGCCGACCCACCGAGCCTCTGGCCCACCGGGGTCGGTGCGCTGCTCAGCCACGTCGCGATCGCGGCCTTCCTCGTGCTGTTCGCCACGGGTGTCCTGCTCGCGTTCGCCTACCAGCCGACCGTCGAGCCGACGGTCTACGAGGGCAGCTCCGAGCTCTACGACGGGCAGACGCTGCCCGGAGCGTTCGCCTCGATCATCACCATCAGCGAGGACATGCCCGGTGGGTTGCTGCTGCGGCGCATCCACGTCGCCGCCTCGCACCTGCTGTTGCTCTCGCTCGTGGCCCACCTGCTGCGCGTGCTGGCGACCGGGGCGTTCCGCCGCCCCCGCCTGGCGACGCACCTCACCGGTGTCGGTCTGATGCTCGTGGCGATGGGATTCAGCTACACCGGCGAGATCATGCCCTTCGGGCTGGTGTCGGGTTCCAGTCTGCGCATCGCCGAAGCGGTCATGTACTCACTGCCGTTCGTCGGCGAGCAGCTCGGGACCCTGGTCTTCGACGGCGCCCTGCCGAGCGACCGCTTCCTGTTCCTGTCGTGGTTCGCCCACCTGTTCCTGCTCCCGCCCGCGTTCATCGCGCTCACGGCCTGGCACCTCTGGCAGGTCCACCACCGCCGACCGGCCCTCGAGCCGCGGCCCGACGTCGACGTGGCCATCACCGCGGTCGGTCGCCCGCTGTGGCCCGATGCGGTCGCGCGCTTCGCGTTCCTCACCGCCGGGCTCGTCGCGCTGCTGATGCTGGCGTCGATCCTGATCCCGTGGGCCGACCTCGAACTCGAGGGCCCGTTCCTGACCGCGGAGGCGACCAACAGCGTCCACCCACCGTGGCCGCTGTTCTTCCTGACCGGTGGGCTACGGATCGTTCCCGCCATCGAGTTCGTGATCTTCGGTGTGCGGATCACCAACGTGTTGATCGCCGGGGTGGTCATCCCGAGCCTGCTGGTCGGCGGTCTGGCCCTCTACCCCTTCCTGGAGCGCTGGGTACTGAAGGACGACGCCGAGCACCACCGGCTCGACCACCCGTTGGATGTCCCGTTCCGCGCCGGCGCGGTCACGTTCATGACCACGGTCGCGCTGGTGTTCACCTTCGGCGGAGCGGTCGACGTGCTCGCGTTCTGGCTGACGGTGCCCGTGGAGGGGGTGGTGCTCACCTTCCGCATCATGCTGATCACGCTGCCCTTCCTGCTGGCTGCGCTGGCGGTCCGCGCCTCCCGCCGCCGGCTCGCCCGACGTCACGAGCAGGTCCCGACCCGACGCCGAACCACTGAGGAGGCCACATGACCCGGCGACCTCGTGCCGGTCGCGCCCCCCGTGCCCCGCGGTTGCGGCCGCTCGCGACGTACGCGGCCATCGCGGTCTTCCTCGCCGCCTGCGGTGAGGAGGTGCGTGATTCGGCCACGAACCCTGCGACCCCGCAGGCCGCCGACCTGAACTGGCTGTGGTCGCTCAGCTTCTGGATGGGCACGGTGGTGTGGATCGTGGTCATGATCCTGCTCGCGGTGCCGATCCTGCGCTCGCGGCGCGCCCACGACGACGAGCCGGCCGAACTGGCCACCGCGAGCGCCCCGGGTCGACAGCCGCCGGGCGCGGAGATCGACGGACCGATGGTCGCCGCGGACCCCGCCCGTCATGCCGAGGCGCGACGGGACGCCAAGGTGCGCAGTCGTCTGCTGTGGATCGGCGGGATCATCGTTCCCGTGATCATCCTGTTCGTCCTGCTGATCGCCGACGGCCGGGTCGGGGCCACGACCGCCCACGTCGAACGCGAGGGGGAACTGGTCGTCGACGTGACCGGTCACATGTTCTGGTGGGAGGTGTCCTACCCCGAGGAGGGGATCGTCACCGCCAACGAGATCAACATCCCGGTCGACCGTCCCGTGCGTTTCCGGCTCTTGAGCGAGGACGTGATCCACAGCTTCTGGCTGCCGCCACTGCACGGCAAGACCGACATGATCCCGGGTCAGGAGAACTGGCAGAGCTTCGTGCCGACCCAGACCGGCCGTTTCCGGGGCAACTGCGCCGAGTTCTGTGGGATCGCCCACGCGCAGATGGTGGTCTGGGTCGAGGTCATGGAGCCAGACGACTACGACGACTGGGTCCTGGCCAACCAGAGCCCGCCCGACGCGCCCGAGACCGAGTCCGCCATCGCCGGTGAGCGCGCCTACTTCGAGGCGGGTTGCGCGGCCTGCCACGCGATCGATGGGACCGCCTCGGTCGCCCGGGTCGGGCCCGACCTCACCAACCTCGCCTCCCGGGGGACGTTGGCTGCGGGGATCGTGCCCAACACCCGCGACAACCTGCGGGAGCTGATCATCGATCCCTGGGGTCTGAAACCGGGCAACCCGATGCCGCCCACCATCATCGACGACGACGAGCTGGATGCCCTCTTGGACTACCTGGAGACGTTGCAGTGACCGGGCCGAGCAGCGAGGAGCGACCATGAGCGCAGAGACCTCACGGCCCACCGACACCGAACTCCTCGACTACGTCTGGGCGGCGCGGCCGGGCTTCGTCGGATGGCTCGGCCAGTGCAACCACAAGGCCGTCGGTCGCCGCTTCATCTTCACCTCCTTCTTCTTCCTGCTCCTCGGCGGCGCCATGGCCCTGCTGATGCGCACCCAGCTGGCGTTGCCGAACAACGACGTCATGGGCCCGGACGGCTTCAACCAGCTGTTCACCATGCACGGCACCATCATGATGTTCCTGTTCGTGGTGCCGATGCTGGAGGGCTTCACCATCTACGTGGGGCCCCTGGCGCTGGGGGCACGGGACATGCCGATGCCGCGGCTCAATGCCTTCGGCTACTGGGTGTTCCTGTTCGGCGGGCTGTTCCTGCTGTCGAGCGGTGTCGTCGGCGCCGTGCCGGACAGTGGCTGGTTCGCTTACGTGCCGCTCACCCGCGCCGAGTTCGCCCCCGGACTCAACCTCGACTTCTGGTTGCTCGGCGTGACGATGCTGGAGATCGCCGGTATCGCGGCCGCCATCGAGGTCGTCACCCTGATGGCCCGCTTCCGGGCATCGGGGATGTCGGTGAGCCGGATCCCGATCTTCGTGTGGTCCGGGTTCGTCGCGTCGGTGATGATCCTGTTCGCCTTCCCACCGCTGGTGGCGGGCACCATCCTGCTGGAACTCGACCGCAAGATCGGCACCGTATTCTACGACGCCGCGTTCGGCGGCGATCCGCTGTTGTGGCAGCACCTGTTCTGGTGGTTCGGGCACCCCGAGGTCTACATCCAGCTGATCCCCGCACTCGGGATGGCGGCCGCCATCGTGACCGCGTCCGCGCAGCGGCGGATGGCCGGCCGGACCGCGTTCATCGCCTCGCTGGTGGCCATCGGGATCCTCAGCTTCGGCCTGTGGGTCCACCACATGTACGCCACCGGCATCCCGCTGATGGCCACCTCGCTGTTCACCGCCGCCAGCTTCATGATCGCGATCCCGTCCGGCGTGATCATCATGTCGTTCATCGGGACCATGTGGTGGGGGCGGCTCCGCTGGACCGCGGCGATGTACTACGTGGTGGGCTTCGTCATCATCTTCGTGGCCGGGGGGATCACCGGGGTCATGGTCGCGATGGTGCCCTTCGACTGGCAGGCCCACGACACCTACTTCGTGGTCGCCCACCTGCACTACGTGCTGGTGGGTGGCTCGCTGATGCCGATCCTGGGCGCCCTGCACTTCTGGATGCCCAAGCTCACCGGGCGCATGATGAACGAGCGGTGGGGCAAGATCGCCTTCGGACTGATCTTCGTGGGGTTCAACGTCACCTTCTTCCCCCAGCACGCCCTGGGGCTGTGGGGCATGACCCGCCGCATCTGGACCTACGAGGCCGACCTCGGCTGGAACGGGCTGAACCTGCTGTCGACCGCCGGCTCCTACGTCATGGGGCTCGGCATGTTGATCTTCACGATCAACATGATCGTCGTGCATCTGGGTCCCAAGCCCGACACCCCGGACAACCCCTGGGGGGCAGAGAGCCTGGAATGGGCGACCGAGTCCCCGGCCCCCAACTACAACTTCCGGTCCAGGCTGCAGGTCGCCAGCCCCGAGCCGCTCTGGGACGGCGAATCCGTGCTCGGGGCCAAGGGCGGCGAGGACCCCGATCCTCCGGCGTGGCAGCGTCAACTCGATCGCCCGGAGACCGGCCTGCGCCAGGCGCTGGCCACCTCCGGGCTGGACGCGAAACCCGACCACATCGTCACCCTGCCGGGGCATTCGCTGTGGCCCCTGTGGGCGACGCTCGGTCTCGGGGTCGGGCTCATCGGGGTCCTCCTCGACGCGGTCGCGCTGGGCATCGTGGGGCTGATCGCCCTGACCGTGGCCGCTACGGCCTGGCTGTGGCCGGGGGTGGAGTGATGGCCGTCGAGACCTCCCGGACCGCTCACCCCGTCACCGACACACCGCGTGGTGCGGCGATGGGTACGTGGGCGCTGTGGCTCACGGTCATCGTGCTGGCCATGCTCGTCGCGGGACTGTCGACCGCGGCGCTGTACCTCGAGACCGGTCCCGAGCCCTGGCCGCCCGACGAGTTCCAGGTGCCCGGACGTGGACCCGCCTGGCTGGCGATCGCACTGACCACGGTCGCGACCGCGGGAGCCACCTACGCGCTGTGGCGGATCAAGACCGCGAGCCGCCGGTTGGCCGCGCTCAGTCTGGCGTGGAGTTCCGCCGCCCTGACCGGAGCCGTGATCGCGCTGGTGGCGAGTCTCGCCGGAGCGGGCTTCCGCTGGGACGAGCACGCCTACACCTCCGCGTACTGGTCGCTGACCGGCTTCGTCATCACCTTCATGGGCGTCGGCCTGATCGTCCTGGCCGCCGTGCTGACCCAGACGGTGGCCGGTCTCGTGGACGAGCACCGCCACCTCGAACTGACCAACGCGGTCATCTACCTCTGGTTCGTGTTGGGCTCGAGCACCGTGCTGCTCGCGCTCGTGCACTACCTACCGGCGGCCGGAGAAGGCGGATGAGTGAGCAGCTGACGACCGGGCGTCCCGGGAAGCAGGAGCACCGGGGCAACATCCGCCGGCTCGACGCCGTGCTCGGCGGCCCGGTCTGGTGGGCATGCCACCTCGGCGGTGGGTACTGGTTGATCCCCCGCATGTGCGAGCTGGGCGCCACCTGGCCCTATCACCTGCTCACCGTGGCCATGGTGGTGCTCATCGCCCGAGCGTGGCTATCGGGCTGGCAGCTGTTGCGTGCCGGACGTGACGCGACGGACGAGCCCGGCGCCAGCCGCGACGTGTTCCTCGGGTGGACGGGTATGTCGTTCTCGCTGTTCTTCGGTGCGGTGACCATCGCCGAATGGACACCGGTGCTGTTCCTCGACCCGTGCTGGTGATCGCCGGAGCCGTGACGAGCGGACCGTGGTGGTCGGCGTGGGTGTTGGACCTCCCGGCGCTCGCGATGGTCACCGGGTTGAGCGTGCTGTACCTGCGCGGCGCCGCCGCACGGACAGCCCGCGGGCTCGCCCGACCGCGACGCACGGCCGCGTTCCTCGTCGGGGCCGGCGTCGTGCTCCTCGGACAGCTCAGCCCCGTGGCAGCCTGGAGCGAGGTGCTGCTCTGGCCGCACATGGTCCAGCACCTGATGATCACCATCGTCGCCGCGCCGCTGCTGGCGTTCGGTGCCCCGGTGAGCACCGTGCGGATCGCGTTACCCGCCGCCCCCCGCCGGGCACTCGCCCACGCATCGCGTCGGACCCGCAGGTGGCGACGCACGATCGGTGTGCCGCCGTTGGTCCTGGCGACCGCCGTCCAGATCGCGGCGCTGTGGCTGTGGCACACCCCGATCCTCTACGACGCCGCGGTCGAGAACGCCGGACTGCACCTGCTCGAACACGCGACGTTCCTGGCGACCGCGGTGTGGTTCTGGTCCGAGGTGTGGGCGACGGCCCGGCGCAACCATCGCACCCAGGCGCTCGCCACGGTCTGCCTGGGTGCGATGATCGCCCAGGGCGCGGTGCTGGGTGCGCTGCTCAGCTTCGCCGGCCGATCGCTGTTCGCCGTCTACGACGGCTACGGCGGGATGACGGCGTTGCAGGATCAGCAGTTCGCCGGCGGCCTGATGTGGGTGCCTCCCGGGTTCGTCTACGGGCCCATCGCGATCCGTCGCTTCATCCGGTGGATCCAGATGGCCGAGACGGATCTGCGTCGACGCGAGCTGCGTGCCCGCGCCACCGGCAGCGACGAACGACGAGCCGAGCGTGACGCGGTGTCGGCCACCGACCACGACCCGGACCACCACTCGGCTTCGGTCAGCCGATCGACGCCAGCCAGCTGAGGGACGCGGGCCAGAGGCTGCTGCGACGCCCGCGCGAGCCGGTCAGTGCCCGGCGGTGCGCTCCGCATCGCGTGCGGCGAAGACCGCTTCGCGAGCCACCTTGCGGGCGAGGCCTTCCGGGTAGCCGCGACGTGCGACGTACCCGACAACCCGTCGGAAAGCGGTCTCCGCGGTGAGGGCGGTGAGCCCGGCCGCCTTGTCCCGGGCGACGGCGAACGCCGCCGCTTCCGGGTCCTCGCGTTCCGCCTCGCCCAAGGCGTCGTCCAGGACCCCGTCGTGGAAGCCACGCTCGCGCAGATCCCGGCGGATACGGGCCACAGCGTGTCCCTTCGCCCGCCGCTCGGCCACCAGTGCCGCCGCCATGGCCGGATCATCGACCAGGCGCTCCCGGCGTGCCCGCTCGAGGGTGGCGTCGACGACCGCTGGCGACCATCCGCGGTCCGCGAGTTTGGAGCGCAGCCGTCCCTCGGCCTGCGGGGCCGCCGAGGTCGAGGCGCGGACGAACACGATCGCCTCGGCGACGTCGTCCTCCAGCCCGCCCGATCCCGACGCCGGCAGGGCGGCCTCGTCCTGCTGGAGCTGCGAGTCCGCCGCGGCCTGTCCGGCCAGGCGTCGTGCATCGCGTGCGCTGATCCCGTCCGGCCCGTCCCCGGCCTGCCGGGCGGACTCGTGTGCAGATGGCGATACCGCGGCCGCTCCCGGTCGGGGGTCAGCCGACCGGGAGCCGGCGACGGGATCCGCTACCTGCTCGGGATCCGGCGTACCGGGATCCGGCGTACCGGGCTCGGGTGTGCCGGGCTCGGGTGTGCCGGGCTCCGGTGTGACGGTCAGATCGATGGGGTCGCGCTCGATCCCCCGCTCGGCGAGCCAGGCTTCCGCGTCCTTGAACGCGGGAGCCGGCTCGTCATGCGAGGAAGCGCGGTTCGGTGGCGTGGACGAGGTCACGCTCAAGCCTCCCTGGCGTCCTCGAGATCATCCAGGGGTACCTCGTCTGCGGCGAGCGGGTTGACGCCCAGCTTGTCCTTGACCTTCTTCTCGATCTCCAGGGCGATGTCCACGTGCTCCTTGAGGAACATGCGCGCCTTCTCCTTGCCCTGTCCGAGCTGTTCGCCCTCGTAGGTGTACCAAGCACCCGCCTTGCGGACGATGCCCTCCTCGACCCCGACGTCGATCAGCGAGCCCTCCTTGGAGATGCCCTCGCCGTAGATGATGTCGAACTCGGCCTGCCGGAACGGTGGAGCGACCTTGTTCTTCACGACCTTGACGCGCACGCGGTTGCCCACGGCGTCGGTGCCGTCCTTGAGCGTCTCGATCCGGCGCACGTCCAGGCGGACCGTGCTGTAGAACTTCAGCGCCCGGCCACCAGGGGTGGTTTCCGGGGAGCCGAACATCACGCCGATCTTCTCGCGCAACTGGTTGATGAACACCGCGGTGGTTTTGGAGCGTTTGAGTGAGCCCGAGAGCTTGCGCAGGGCCTGGGACATCAACCGTGCCTGGAGCCCGACGTGACTGTCGCCCATCTCGCCTTCGATCTCCGCGCGCGGAGTCAGCGCGGCGACCGAGTCGATCACGATGATGTCGACCGCGGCGGAACGCACGAGCATGTCGGCGATCTCCAACGCCTGTTCCCCGTTGTCCGGCTGGGACACCAACATCTCGTTGATGTCGACACCCAGGTTCCGGGCGTAGGTCGGGTCGAGCGCGTGCTCCGCATCGATGAAGGCCGCGATACCACCGAGCTTCTGGGCCTCCGCGATCGCGTGCAGTGCGACCGTGGTCTTCCCGCTGGACTCCGGACCGAAGATCTCGACCACGCGTCCACGCGGCAGCCCGCCGATGCCGAGCGCGATGTCGAGCGACAACGCACCGCTGGGGATGGCGGGAACCTGGACCGCGGCGGCATCGCCGAGACGCATCAGGGATCCCTTGCCGAACTGTTTCTCGATGTTGGCCAGTGCCAGGTCGAGGGCCTTGTCCTTGTCCACGTTGCCTCCAGAGGCTGTTCAGCGATCGGCCCGGGGTCGAGACCCGGGGTCGATGGCATTGGGTGCGTCGTTGGGTGCGGGTGCTCGGTGACCACCGTATGGCCGGGGTGCGACATCGCGACGGTGGTCGTACCGGGGGCTGTGGAGAATGACACCACCCGTCCCGCGAGGCTACCCGAACGCGCGTTCGGGCGCGACGACCCATCGCCGCTCCAGTGCCCGGGTCGGCGCCAGAGGCCATCCCTGATCGAGCACCTCACGTCGATGTCAGGTGCCGTGCACCCGCCCGTCATCCGCCGTTCGCCTGCGGTCCGTACCGTGATTCACCGGCCGCCGGACCACTCTCCCGGTTCCGTGGCCGTCTCCACGGGATCGCGGTGTCCACCTCACCGCCGGTCCACGGAGCGGTGCCCGCCACACCGTTCCCTCACGAGCCCCCGGGCCCCCCGGGGGCTCGTCCTCGTCCGAGCAGTTGCGAACCTCGTCCGGGCCACCTACGAACCACTAGCGTGCCCCCCGGCGCCGCTCACCGGACCCCGCCCACCGGTCGGACCCGCCCCCAACCCGGACCCTCGCAGCCGTCCGTCACACCCGCCGAAGCCAGTCGAAGCCAGCCGAAGGTCGAGCATGTCGAACACGCCCAACACGCCGGCGAACTCCTCCCCACCCCCGGAGGACACCACCGCCAAGGGCAGTGCCCGTGCGCAGCGTCGCGGCACCCGGTTCGTGTTCATCGACACGGAGGCCACCGGACTCGACCACGAGCGGCACGAACTCACCGAGGTGTCCTGGATCGTGCGTTTCGAGGACGGCCGGCAGGAGGAACGCCGC
>PWLR01000117.1 GCA_003558435.1 Nitriliruptoraceae bacterium
CGTTGGTCGCCCGCCACGGTGCCGCCGTGGTGGCCATCTCCAACGACGAGACCGGCATCTCCGAGGACCCCGACGTCCGCTTCGAGGTGGCCCGCAAGATCGTCAACCGCGCGGCCGACCACGGCATCCACTACTCCGACATCGTGGTCGACCCGCTCGTGATGCCGATCGGCGCGATGGGATCGGCCGGACAGCAGGTGTTCAGACTGGTGCGACGGTTGCGCGAGGAACTGCAGGTCAACACCACCTGCGGTGCCTCCAACGTCAGTTTCGGCCTCCCCAACCGCCACCAGGTCACCGGCACGTTCCTGTCGATGGCGATCTCGCACGGGATGACCTCGGCGATCATGAGCCCGCTCCATCCCGAGGTGAAGGCCGCGGTGCTGGCCGCGGACGTCCTCGCCGGTCACGACCCCAACTGCGCCGCGTGGATCAGGACCCACCGCGTCCCCGCGGTCGAGGGTGAGCCGGGCGGTCGCAAGCGCGGCGGCCGGCGCGCCCGGGCAGCGAGCTAGAGGATGCCGGCCGGGGTGCCTGCCGACGAGGTGGCCGCCGTGGCACCGCGCGAGCACCGCGTCGTGTTCACCCCGTCGGGGCTGAGTGGCCGTGTCGCCGACGACACCACCATCCTCGCGGCGGCACGCGAACTCGGGGTCGACCTCGACTCGGTCTGCGCGGGGCGGGGCATCTGCGGGCGCTGCCAGGTGGCGCCGAGCACGGGCGCCTTCCCGAAGTGGGGGATCACCGTCGGCATCGATCACGTCAGTGGCACCGAGCCCACCGAGTTGCACTACCGGGGCAAGCGCCCGCTGGCCCCCGGCCACCGACTGGGCTGCGCCGCCAGGGTGCAGGGCGACCTGGTCGTCGACGTCCCGTCGGCCAGCCAGATCCACCGTCAGGTGGTCCGCAAGGAGGTCGGTCTCGACGGGCTGACCATCGACCCGTCGATCGAACTCCGCTACCTCGAGTTGGCACCCGACGACACGGGCACCAGCGTCGTCGACCGGATCCGTCGGGCGCTGTCGGAGACCTTCGGCATCAGCGACGTGCGAGCCGGCCTGCCCGTGCTCCCGCGATTGCACGCCGCGCTCGCGTTGGCCGACGACGGGCTGACCGTGGCGCTACGCGGCGAGGACATCGTCGCGGCCTGGGCCGGGTTCGTCGACCGGATCGTCGGCGCCGCGATCGACATCGGGTCGACCACCATCGCCGGACACCTGTGCGATCTCGCCAGTGGCGAGGTGCTCGCGAGCGCCGGGAGGATGAACCCGCAGATCCGGTTCGGCGAGGACCTGATGAGCCGGGTGTCGTACGTGATGATGAACGCGGGAGGCGACCTCCAACTCACCGGAGCCGTGCGGACCGCCCTCGACGAACTGATCGGCGAGCTCCTCGAGCAGGCCGGGCTCGACCGGGGCAAGGTGATGGACGTGGTGGTGGTCGGGAACCCGATCATGCACCACCTGCTGCTCGGCATCGACCCGACCCCGCTCGGCCAGGCGCCGTTCACCCTGGCCACCAGCGACCGGGTCGACGCCCGCGCGTCCGACATCGGCATCGACTGCGTCTCGGCGCGCGTCTACGTGCTGCCGTGCATCGCCGGGCACGTCGGGGCCGACACGGCCGCGGTCATCCTGGCCGAGGGCCCTCACCGCGCTCCCGCGCTGCAGCTGCTGGTCGACGTCGGGACCAACGCGGAGATCGTGCTCGGCAACGACGCCGGTCTGTTCGCCGCCTCGAGCCCCACCGGCCCGGCCTTCGAGGGCGCCCAGATCAGCTGCGGCCAGCGCGCCACCACCGGCGCCGTCGAGCGGGTCCGCATCGACCGCGAGACCTTGGAGCCACGCTTCAAGGTGATCGGTTCCGAGCTCTGGTCGGACGAAGCGGGCTTCGCCGCCGAGACCGCCGCGACCGGCATCAGCGGGGTGTGCGGGTCGGGGATCGTCGAGGTGATCGGCGAGCTGTTCCTCGCGGGCGTGATCGACGCCCAGGGGGTGATCCGCCCGGAACTGGCCGAACGCAGCGACCGGGTCGTCGCCGAGGGCCGCACCCACAGCTACGTCCTGCACCGCGGCAGCCCGCAGCTGCGCATCACCCAGGCCGACGTGCGCGCCATCCAGCTCGCCAAGGCCGCTCTGCGCGCCGGCATCGACCTGCTGATGGAGCATGCCGGGATCGACGCGGTCGACGAGGTCCGGCTCGCCGGGGCGTTCGGCGCCCACATCGACCCCGTGCACGCGATGGTGCTCGGCCTGGTGCCCGACGTCCCCGTCGCGGCGGTGCGCTCGGTCGGCAACGCGGCGGGGTCGGGTGCCGTGCGGGCGCTGCTCTCCCGCGCGCAGCGGGCCGAGGTGGAGCGGGTGGTCCGGGACGTCGCGAAGATCGAGACGGCCACCGAACCGCGCTTCCAGGAGCTGTTCGTCGCCGCGCTCGCCTTCCCGCACCTGACCGCACCGTCACCCCACCTCGGGGAGGTCGTCGACCTACCGGCGCGCCCGGTCGCCTCCGACGCCGGCCCGCAACGCCGCCGCCGGGCTCGTTCGCACCCGGTCGAGGGCGCCCGACCCGTTCCCGGCCAGCCCACGACCCCCGAGTCCGCCCCGAGCCAGCCCCGAAGATGAAGGACCGACCATGACCGACCAGCCGACGCGTGGACGCCGAGGTGGCGGGCGCGCCGCCCGGCAGGCCAGCCGCGCCGCGGGCAACGCGGCGCACGAGCCGTTCCTGACCCGCACCCTGGCCCCCTACGAGGTACTCAACCAGGAGGGCCTCGAACGGATCGAGCACAACGCCGACACGATCCTCGAGGAGGTGGGTGTCGAGTTCCGCGAGTACCCGGAGGCGTTGCGGTTGCTGGCGGACGCGGGCGCCGACATCGAGGGTGAACGGGTCCGCTTCCCGCGCGGCATGTGTCGCGCGATCGTGTCCGGGAACGCGCCGTCGGTCTTCACCCAACACGCCCGCAACCCGGAGCGCAGCGTGCAGATCGGTGGCGACGCCACGGTGTTCGCGCCCAACTACGGCTCGCCGTTCGTGACCGATCTGGACCGGGGGAGGCGCTACGCCGCGCTGCGGGACTTCCAGGACCTGGTCAAGCTCGCCTACCTCTCACCCCATCTGCACCACTCCGGCGGCACGGTCTGCGAACCGGTCGACGTGCCCGTCAACAAGCGCCATCTCGACATGGTCTACAGCCACCTGCGCTACAGCGACAAGCCGTTCATGGGCTCGGTCACCGCGGGGGAGCGCGCGGCCGACAGCGTCGAGATGGCCCGCATCGGCTTCGGCGGCGACCTCGCCGGGCGAACCACGATGATCAGTCTCATCAACGCCTCCTCCCCGCTGGTGTGGGACGCGACGATGCTGGCTGCGGCCCAGGTGTACGCGGAGAACGATCAGGCCTGCATCATGACCCCGTTCATGCTGGCGGGCGCGATGGCGCCGGTCACCGCCGCGGGCGTCGCCGCCCAGACGTTGGCCGAGGCGCTGGCGGGCATGACCTTCGTGCAGCTGGTCAAGCCCGGCGCCCCGGTGGTCCTGGGTTCGTTCGCGAGCTCGATGTCGATGCAGACCGGCGCCCCGACCTTCGGGATGCCCGAGCCCGCACTGGTGCTCTACACCGTCGCGGCCCTGGCCCGTCGGCTGGGGGTGCCGTTCCGCTCGGGCGGGTCGTTGACCGCGTCCAAGGCGCCCGACGCCCAGGCCGCCTACGAGAGCGCGAACACCCTGATCCCGACCGTCATGGCCGGGGTGAACTTCGTGCTCCATGCGGCCGGATGGTTGGAGGGTGGCCTCGCGCTGAGCTTCGAGAAGTTCGTGATGGACGCCGACCAGCTGGGTGCGATGGCGGTGTTCGCCAAGGGCGTGGACATGA
>PWLR01000039.1 GCA_003558435.1 Nitriliruptoraceae bacterium
CCGGTGCGTCGGGCTGGCCGCCTCCGGTGATCAGCACCCGAGGCGGCGCCGTCGCGACCTCGGCGCTCACGGTTCGGTCGCCGGCTTCGCCGCCGCCCACCGTTCGATCGAGGCTCTCGCTGCTGCTCATAGGGGGATGTTCCCGTGCTTGCGGGGCGGTCGTTGCTCGCGCTTGGTCGCCGTGAAGCGCAGGCCCTTGGCGAGCTCCCGGCGCGTCTCGGAGGGCGCGATGACCGCGTCGACGTACCCGCGTTCTGCGGCCCGCCACGGGTTGGCGAGGTCGCGGGCGTAGCCTTCCTCGAACTCCGCGTGCAGGGCGTCGGGGTCGTCGGCGACGGCGAGTTCCCGGCGGTGCAGGATCGACACCGCCCCCTTGGCGCCCATGACCGCGATCTCCGCGGTCGGCCAGGCGAGGTTGACGTCAGCCCCGAGGTGCTTCGAGCCCATCACGACGTAGGCGCCGCCGTAGGCCTTGCGCAGGATGATGGTCAGCTTCGGCACGGTCGCCTCCGCGTAGGCGTACAGCAGCTTCGCACCGTGGCGGATGATCCCGCCGTACTCCTGGTCGGTGCCGGGCATGAACCCGGGCACGTCCACGAACGTGAGCACGGGGATGTTGAACGCGTCGCAGAACCGCACGAACCGGGCGCCCTTCTCGGAGCAGTCGATGTCGAGCACCCCGGCGAGGTGCGCCGGCTGGTTGCCCACGATCCCGACCGGGTGGCCCTCGATGCGGGCGAGGCCGACGACCAGGTTGCGGGCGAAGTGCTCGTGGACCTCGAGGAACTCGCCGTCGTCGACCACCAGTTGGACGATCTGGCGCACGTCGTAGGGCATGTTCGAACTGTCGGGCATGAAGGTGTCGAGCTCGGGAACGAGTCGTTCCGCGTCGTCGCCGGTGTCCATCACCGGAGGGAGCTCGAGGTTGTTGGCCGGCAGGAAGCCGAGCAGGTACTTGATGTCCTCCAGGCAGGAGACCTCGTCGGCTGCCGCGAAGTGCGCGACCCCGGAGGTGCCGGCGTGGGTCATCGCCCCGCCGAGGTCCTCCATCGTGACGTCCTCGCCGGTCACCGTCTTGATGACGTTCGGCCCGGTGATGAACATGTGCGAGGTGGTCTCGACCATGAACACGAAGTCGGTGATCGCCGGGGAGTACACCGCGCCACCCGCGCACGGTCCCATGATCGCCGAGATCTGCGGGATCACCCCGGAACTGCGCACGTTGCGCAGGAAGATGTCGCCGTAGCCGCCGAGGCTGACCACCCCTTCCTGGATCCGGGCACCGCCCGAGTCGTTCAGCCCCACCACGGGCACGCCCATGGTCTCGGCCAGGTCCATGATCTTCACGACCTTGGCCGCGAACACCTCGCCGAGCGACCCGCCGAACGCGGTGAAGTCCTGGCTGAACACACAGATCCGGCGACCGTCGACGGTCCCGTAGCCGGTGACCACCCCGTCACCCAGGATCCGCTTGTCCTCCAGGCCGAACCCGGAGGCCCGATGCACCGCGAAGGCGTCCGTCTCGGTGAACGACCCCTCGTCCAGCAGCAGATCGATCCGCTCGCGGGCGGTCAGCTTGCCCCGGTCGTGCTGTTTGGCGATGTCTTCCTCGCCACCTCCAGCGGCCGCCTCGGCACGACGACGCTCCAACTCCGCCAGCTTCTGCTGCGTGGTTTCGGCCACAGGTTGGACCCTCCGGTCTCGTCCCGTGCAGCGCGGACCCGCCGGAGAACTAGGCTGAGGTGCTCACGGGAACACCATCCTAACGGCGTCGTCGACCGAGCCAGGAGTTCGCGCATGGCCCAGGCCGAGTCCCTGGCCGATGCACCCGCGGTGAGGTCGGCTCTCGCCGCCTCCCCGACGTTCGGGCCGCTGGAGCACCACCAACGGGTGGGTTCGACCAACGACGTGGCGCGCAGCCGACTGGCCGAGATGGCGGAGCCCGGGTTGGTCGTGGTCGCCGACCGTCAGACGGCCGGCCGTGGCCGCGCTGGTCGGAGCTGGACCGACGATCTGGACGGCCCGGAGGGGCCGGCGAACCTCGCGGTGACCGCGACCCTGAGCGCACCGGACCAGAACGCGGAGCTGACGTCGCTGGCGACGGGACTGGCGGTCGCGGACGCGTTCGCCGCCGCCGGAGCCGCGGGCGGTCGCGAGGTCGAGGTCGGACTGAAGTGGCCCAACGACGTGCTGCTCGGGGGTCGGAAGGCGGCGGGCATACTGATCGAGCGTCACGCGGTCGCCGGACGGGATGTGCTGCTGATCGGCTGTGGTCTGGACCTCGACTGGCGTGGGGTCGCGCGAGCGGGGGAGGCGGCCGGGTGGACCTCGCTGGCCGAGGCCGTGGGCGCGCGGGTCGACCGCGCCGAGGTGCTGGGAACGCTGATCACGGCGCTGACCCGCCACCTCGGTGTCCTCGCCCGGGATCCCCAGGCGCTGCTCGCTACCTACCGGACGCGTTGTGTGACCATCGGTAGCGACGTCGACGTGCAGTTGCCGCGCGGGGAGCCGTTGAGCGGCACCGCCGTCGGCGTCGACGATCGTGGGCGGCTGGTCGTCGACACCGGTCGGGAGCGCATCGAGGTGCTGGTCGGCGACGTCACCCACGTGCGTCCCGCCGGCAGTTGAGGCGCCCGGCCCCATCGACGAGAACCCGTCGCCCGTGATGCCCGCCCTGGCCCGTGATGTCCGCCGTCGCGCGTGATGTCCGCTGTCGCGCGAGCCGGTCAGGGATGACCGCCGTGCGCGACCCCGGGCGTGTGAGGTCACCTCGGCGGTGTGGCGCGGGGCCGGGGTGTGGCGCGACCTCGCTCGCCCGGGCCCGGGAATCGGCTGCGGCGCGTTCCGGCAGTAGGCTTCGGGCTCCTTGGGAGGGAGATGCGAATGTCGCTGTCGTTCGAGTTGGAGCCTGAGCAGGAGGAGTTCCGTCGCGTGGTGGCGGCGTTCGCCGATGAGGTGATCGCGCCGGAGGCGGCGAGCTTCAACGCCGAGGGCCGGTTCCCCATCGAGATCGTGAGACAGATGGGCGAGATGGGGCTGTTCGGTATCCCGTTCGCGGCCGAGTACGGCGGCATGGACGGCGATTACCTGACCTTCTGTCTGGCGATCGAGGAGATCGGCCGGGTCGATCAGTCGCTGGGGATCACCCTGGAGGCCGGCGTCGGGTTGGGCGCCGCACCCTTGGACGAGTTCGGCACCGAGGCCCAGAAGCAGCGTTGGCTGCCGGAACTGGTCCGTGGCGAGAAGCTCGGCGGGTTCGGGCTGACCGAGACCGGCGGCGGTTCGGACGTCTATGGCGCCACCCGGACCAAGGCCGTGCAGGAAGGTGATGAGTGGGTCATCGACGGGACCAAGCAGTTCATCACCAATGCCGGTACCGACATGACCTCGATCGTCACCGTGACCGCGTTCACCGGCGCGGGGGAGATGACCTCGATCATCGTCCCGGTCGACACGCCGGGGTTTGCCTTTGCCAAGCCCTACCGCAAGGTCGGTTGGCACGCCTCCGACACCCGCGAGCTGACCTTCGACGGGGTCCGGGTGCCCGTGACCAACACGCTCGGCGAGCGGGGAGCCGGCTTCAAGCAGTTCCTCAAGACCCTCGACGACGGACGGATCGCGATCTCCGCGCTGGCGGTCGGGATGATCCAGGGCTGTATCGACGAGTGCGTCCGCTACGCCGGCGAGCGCGAGGCGTTCGGTAAGCCGATCGGCGCGAACCAGGCCATCGCGTTCAAGATCGCCGACATGGAGGTCGCCGCCCAGACGGCGAGGCAGATGTACCGCTACGCGTGCTGGCGCAAGATGGCGGGCAAGGGCTACAAGCGCGAGGCGTCGATCGCGAAGCTGTACTCCTCGGAGCAGGCGGTCACCGCGGCACGTGAGGCGACCCAGATCTTCGGCGGGATGGGGTTCACCACCGAGACGCGCGTGGGTCGTTTCTACCAGGACGCGAAGATCCTGGAGATCGGTGAGGGCACCTCCGAGGTGCAGCGCATGCTGATCGCTCGGGACCTCGGCCTGTAGTGCGAGGTCGCAACCTGTAAGACCGACCGCGGTCCGGTGGACCGTCTGGTCCCGGGGCGGCTCCGTACCCTCGGCAGGGAGCGAACCACCTGCCCTGAGCCGCCCGACCGGAGTACGTCGCACCATGGCCGAGAAGTACACCTCGCAGATCGCACTCGTTCTGAACGCTCCGGTGGACGACGTCGGTGAGGTGGTGCGCGCCGCCGGTCAGCTCAAGGACATCGACCGCGCGTCGCCGGTCCGCGACGAGGGAGCGCTCGCCCAGGAGGTGCACTGGGGTGGACGCATGCAGAAGGCGGTGGTCCGGGCCGTCCGTGAGGGCGACGACGGTGTCCCACTGTTGCGCACGGAGACCTACCTCGGTTCGGACGGGTTGACCGGCGGCATGCAGCGTCAGGCGAAGCTGCTCCAGGCCCTCGCGCGCCAGCTGAAGGGCCAGGTCGTCGGGGTGCGGGACGTCTCCGCCTCCACCGAGCGGGACCTGGCCTGGATGAACCGGGTCGCGGTCGGGGCGGTCGCCCAGGACGACGGCATCGTGACCGTCGTCGATGGCGAGGGAACCCGTTGGGTCCGCACGCACGGAGCGGCCCGGTTCGACGTTCCGGACCTGGAGCTCTACGGGCTCAACGCCGCCCAGGTCGAGCCGGCCAGGGAGGTGCTCGTCCATGTCCACGACCAACTGCTGCGCCACGGGTTGACCGCATCGCTGACGCTGAAGGACGGCACCCCGGTCTACCTCGTGCCCGTGCTCGAAGCCTGGCAGCATGTCCCGCTGGACTGGCCGGGTGTCGGGCGTGGCGGTCAGGCGCGCGGTGAGGATCTGGGCGGACCGCGTGCGAGTCTGTCGGTGCTGCACCGGCCGCGTCTTGGGCGTTACAAGAAGGATCTCCAGGGGGTCCTCGACGTGCTGGCGCCCGTCTGAACGAGGCGGGGCACCGCGAACCCGTGACCCGCTACGGCGCCGCGACCCCGGACCGGGCGACCTGTGAGCGGGCCGCCGACGACGAGACCAGCGGTGGTTCGTTGACCGGTGGGGTCATCGGCCGGAACAGCCGGCCGCGCTCGGCCCAGACGATCAGCCCTGCCGCCACCACCGCCATGCCGAGGAAGCCGAGCGACAGCGGGAGCACCGTGCCGTCGAAGGTGCGGTCGAGCAGTGCGCCCAGCAGTGCGCCTCCCGCGATCTGGACCGCGCCGATGAACGCCGACGCGGTCCCGGCCACCGCCTTCATCGGCTCCATCGCGATGGTGTTGAAGTTGGGGATCAGTAACGCGTGCGAGCACAGCACGGGGGCCATGGCGAGCAGGAACGCCCACATCGGGGGCCGACCACCGGTACCCACGACCAACACGACCAGGAGCGATGCCGCGAGGAGGTAGGCCACCAGCACCCCGTGGCCCAGACGACGCAGACCGATCCGCTCGACGATGCGCCCGTTGGTGAACACCGCGATGCCCATCACCGCGGCGAGCCCGCCGAACAGCACCGGGAACAGCTCCGCGCGGTCGAAGACCTCGCTGAAGACCAGCTCCGCGCTGCCGAGCCACGAGATGAACGAGCCGTAGAGCACCGTGAGCGCCAGCGCGTAGCCCACGGTGGTGCGGTTGCCGGTGACGAACCTGGCGGCGCGGGCGATGCGTCCGAACCGCAGCTCCAGGCGGTGCTCGGGGGCGAGGGTCTCGGGCAGCCGCCGGGACCACAGCGTCACGGCGATGCTCGCCAGCAGGCAGAACCCGAACAACCAGCGCCAGCCGATGAGCCCGCCGACGAGGGCGCCGAGGCTGGGTGCGACCACGGGCACGAGGATGAACACCGCCATGATGCTCGACATGGCTCGCGACATGCGTTCACCGTCGAAGGTGTCGCGCACGATCGCCAGGGTGATCACCCGCGGGCCCGCGGCACCGAACCCCCAGACGAAGCGGGCGACCAACAACCACGACAGCGTGGGCGACAGCGCGGCGGCCAGTGCCCCGACGCCGTAGATGCCGAAACCGAGGTAGAGCGCGGGTTTGCGTCCGAACCGGTCGGCGAGCGGCCCGTACAGCAACTGTCCGATGGCCAGACCCAGGAAGTAGGTGGTCACGAGCCCGCCGACGGCCGTGGACCCTTCCGGCAGACCGAGGTCGCTGCGCATGGCGGGGAACAACGGCAGCATCAGGTCGATGCCGAGCGCGGTCAGCGCGATCGCCATCGCCAGCAGCGTCGTGAACTCGACGCGGCCGAGCTGGGTGGGGCGGCCCGGGCGGGCAGCGGTGGTCGTGGTCACATCGAGGTCCTGGGGGCGCCGTCATGGCGCCCGGTCACGGCGCCGAGCAGCGCCGTCACCGACGGTATCTCGACGTCGAAGTAGTTTCTCGCCGGCCGACCGTCGAACGGTCGCTGTGCGACCGGTCGCGTGGGCAGTGCGCCGGTCAGCCGGCGGAACCGCCCACGGCACCCGGCGCGGTCAGTCGTCGAGGTCGGCTGGCTCCAACCAGCCCTCGTCGCCCTCCGGGCGATCGTCGCCGCTCCATTCACGCAGCCGTGGCGCGCCCTCCTCCGGCCCGATGGCGAGCAGACGGTCGCCGGCCTTCAGGCCGTAGTTCCGGCGCGGCCGATAGACCCACCGTCCACCACGTTGCACGGCCAGGACCTCCATCCCGGTCTCGGTGTGCAGCTTGAGCTGACCCAGGGTCCGGCCGTCGATCCGGCTGCCCGCGGCGACGGTCGCCTCGGCGACGATCTCGTCGGCCTCCGAGAGCGCCGCCGCGATGATCGGGTGGGGCTGGCCGTCGTCCTCGATGACCCGGCACATGGACTGGGCCGCGTCCACGATCCGCTCCGAGGCGGCCGCGAGGTGGAGCATCCCCCGCAGCTCCTCGGGATCGTCCAGTTCCTTCGCGGCGCGCAGCACCCATCCTTCGAGTTGGTGGAACAGCTCGTCGGACTGGTCCTCGATCACGCTGACCTCGCCGGCCAGCGACACGTCGCGCAACAGGATGGCGGAGTACGCGAGGCCGACGGCGACCTCCGAGACGTTCTTCAGCTCGACGACGAGGTCGACCGCGCGGTCGAGGTGGGACAGCTTCCCCCGCTTCACCGGCTCCGGGAGCTCCCGCGGTGGCGCACCGGCCAGCTGGCGGACCTCGTCGACCCCTCCCCGAGGGCCCTGCAGGAACAGCACGTCGCCCTCGCGCAGCACCTCATCGCCGTCCGGGCCGTAGACCCAGTCGACGTCACGGCGGATCGCGATCACCCACATGCCGGTACGGGCGGGAAGCTCGAGGTCGCGCAGCGAGGCGCTCTCGAGCTGGTTCTCCTCGCGGATCTTGACCCGGGCGGTGATCTCGGTCGCGTGCCGTAGATCGTCGCGCAGTTCGGCCGGGACCCCGAGGTCCTTGAGCACCACCCTGGCGATGTCCTCCGCCGAGTCGGCGATGCCCTCGATCGACACCGCCATCGACAGCACCCCAGCGAGCTGATCGGCGTCATCACGCGTGCGCGCCGCGAGCATGCACACGGCGCGCAGTTCGACCAACAACTCGTCGACCCGGTCCTCGAGGCGCAGGACCTCCCGGGCCAGCGCGTCGTCGCCGAAGAAGATCGCGGCATAGGCGAGATCGATCATCAGCTCGGCGGCATCCTTCGCCCCGACGAGCAACTCCTTGACCGTCCGGCGGTTCCTCATGTTCGAGCTCCAACGTGCATCGGATTCGGGTGTTCGGTGGGTGTTCGGTAGCCGTGGGGCGGATTCAGGCCTGCATCAGCGAGATGGCGGCGACCAGGCACAGGACCCCGGTCAGGTCCATGGTGGCGGTGACGATGGGGATGCCGTGGTTGTCGGGATCGAAGCCGAAGCGGAACGAGGTCACGGCCGCGGAGTAGGCCGTGAGCGCGAGGATGAACAGCGCGAAGAACCCGGCGAGCAGGACCACCCCGACCGTGGTGGCGAGTGGCAGCGGTTCGACGCCCGGCACGATGAAGGCCGCCAACCACCCGGCGACACCGACGCCCGTGAAGGCGAGGAAGGCCAGGAGCGCCGTCAACGAGAAATCGAGTACCGCGAGCTTGCCGGGGATGGTTCGGGGCTCCAGAGAACCCACGTGAAGCTTCGATCCGAGCCGACTGGAGAGCATCCCCCCGAGCGAACCACAATTCGCGATGAACGGGGGGATCAGGATCAGCAGCGCTGCCGCGCTGAACTGTTCCTCCGCGCGCGCCTCGACGACGACTCCGGCGAGCACGTCGATGGTGACCGCGATCGTGAGCACGATCAGCGACTCGCGCACGACCCGTCGGATCGTCGGCTCGTCCTGGCGCACACCGAGGATCACCGCGATGATGCCGACCACGATCCCGAGCGCCCCGAGCGAGGTCGACAGCACCGGGACCTCCAGCACGAAGGTCGCCACCAGCAGCGCCGGGAGGGTGACCAGGTCGCCGGTCGCGGTGATGATCGGTGCGCCGACGTCATCGAGGTTGAATCCGACGGCGTCGGAGCGCAACGCCATCCAGATCACCACGCCGAACAGCACCAGCGACGACAGCAACCCGCCGATCAACGAGATCGCCACCAGGTCGAGCAGCGGCACCGTTTCCAGCCCGAGGGCGGCGCTGATCGCCCAGGCGATGACCCCTGCCTGCGTGGCCGAGGCGAAGCTCAGGATCGTCGAGGCCTCGATCTGCCGGCCGAGGTAGCTCTTGCGGGTCAGCCGGCGGTCGAACTGCCCGGTCAGGATGCCGGTCGCCAGTCGCGAGCCGAGTGCTCCGAAGATCGCGCCACGCATCCCGATCGCGGCCGGGATCAGCGCGAGCAACCCCGGAACCCCTTCGAGGCGCTCCTCCGACGAGGCCAGCACGATGCCTGCGATCAAGGTGGCGCCGAGTCCGAGGGCCAGCGCCTTGCTGCCCGAACGGATGCTGCGCGATTCCTGCGCCCAGTAGCTGCGGATCTCGATGACCGGCAGCCCGATCGCGCGCCCGAGCACCTTCAGCGGACGCGGTACGCGGGGGACGTGAGGTAGGCGAGTGGCCACGTCCTCCTCCTCGGTTCTCAGCGGGTGTGACGGACGTGAGCGGATCTCGCTCGGCGGGGTCCGTAGGGTGCGCGGACGTTCGGAAGGCTAGTGGCAGGGAACTCTGCGGCCGACGGTGGCTCGAGCCTGCCCGCATCGTTCCGCTCCCCGCCCCGGCGGTACGCTCCCGCCATGGACAACTACACCGCCCCGCTCCGTGACATCCGCTTCGTTCTCGAGCACGTGACGCCGCTCAGCGAACTCACATCGTTGGACGACTACGCCCACGCCGAGCCCGATCTGGTGACCGGCCTGCTGGAAGAGGCCGGTCGGTTCGCCTCGGAGGCGATCGCCCCCACCAACCGTGACGGCGATGCGCAGGGCGCGGCGATGGTCGACGGTGGCGTCGTGACCCCGGAGTCGTTCAAGCGGGCCTACCAGCAGTACGTCGAGGCCGGCTGGGGGACCATCCAGCATCCGGCCGAGTACGGCGGTGGCGCGTTCCCCCTGACGGTCGCGAACGCGGTCAAGGAGCTGATCACCAGCGCCAACATGGCGTTCTCGCTCGGACCGCTGCTGACCACCGGGGCGGTCTACCTGCTGACCCATCACGCCTCGGACGAGCAGTCCCAGACCTACCTGCCGAAGATGGTGTCCGGCGAGTGGTCGGGAACGATGAACCTGACCGAGCCGCAGGCCGGCTCGGATGTCGGGGCGGTCACCACCAAGGCGACCCCCCAGGGTGACGGCACCTACCGGATCACCGGACAGAAGATCTACATCACCTACGGTGACCACGACCTGACCGACAACATCATCCACCTGGTCCTCGCCCGGCTGCCCGACGCGCCGCCGGGGACCAAGGGGATCTCGCTGTTCATCGTGCCGAAGTTCCTCGTCAACGACGATGGCAGCCTGGGCGAGCGCAACGACGTCGAGGTGGTCTCGATCGAGCACAAGCTCGGCATCCACGCCTCGCCGACCTGCGTGATGGCGTACGGCGAGAAGGGCGAGGGCGCGATCGGCGAACTGGTCGGCGAACCCCACACCGGTATGCGCGGCATGTTCACGATGATGAACGACGCGCGGCTGGGCGTCGGGCTGCAGGGCCTGGCGATCGCGGAGCGGGCCTACCAGCAGTCCCTGGCCTACGCCCGCGACCGCCGTCAGGGCCGGGCCCCGAGCTCCGAGCCGGGGGAACAGGCCCCGATCGTCGAGCACGCGGACGTGCGTCGCATGCTGCTGACCCAGAAGGCCTACATCGAGGCGATCCGGGCGCTCTGCTACACCAACGCCCACGCGCTCGACCTCGCCCACAGCTCACCGGACCCGGTCGTGCGTGAACAGCAGCAGAAGCTCGCCGACCTGCTCACCCCGCTGTCGAAGTCGTGGGGCACCGACCTCGGGGTCGAGCTCACCTCGCTGGCGCTGCAGGTCCACGGTGGCATGGGCTACGTCGAGGAGACGGGGGTCGCCCAGCACTACCGTGACGCGCGCATCGCGCCGATCTACGAGGGCACCAACGGCATCCAGGCGCTCGACCTCGTGGGTCGCAAGCTCCCCTACGACGGCGGCGCGTTCGTCAAGGGCTTCCTCGGTGACCTGCGCGACCGGGCCGAGACCGTTCCGGACTCGCTCGCCTCGATCGGTGACGGGCTGGTCGATGCGATCGGCGCGCTGGAGCAGTGCACGGACTGGATCTTCGCCCACAGCGAGGCGCCCAACGACGTCTTCGCCGGTGCGACGCCCTACCTGCGGATGTTCGCGACCGTCGTCGGTGGCGCGTACCTCGCCAAGGGTGCGGTGGCGGCGCAGGCGGCGTTGGACGCCGGCGACACCGCGAGCTTCGACGCCGACTTCCTGTCGGCCAAGGTGACGATCGCCCGGTTCTATGCCGAACAGCTGCTGCCGAGCGTGCACGGGCTCGTCGGTGCGATCACCGCCGGCGCCGAGGACCTCTACGCGGTGACGCCGGGCCAGCTGGCGCCCTGAGGCGGTCGCCGGCGCGGGCTCTCAGCGCCAGCGACCGACCCGGTCCCCCTCGGCGGCCGAGCGTGGCAGGTCGCGCACGACCACCGTCGGCCGTGAGCACCACAACGGTCGCAGGCACAGCAGCGCCAGATCGTGGGTGGGATCGCCGCCCGGAGCGTCGGACGCGTCCAGTCCGAGGGTGACCTCGCCGCCATGGCCGGTGGCGAGCTCCAGCAGCTGCGACTGGCTGGTGGTGCGGTCACCGTCGACCACGGCGATCGCGGTCCCGGCAGCGTGCGACGGCGGCGGTTGATCGGGGAACGGCTGCACCGCCCGGACCCACGCTTCACGGGAATCGATCCGCGGGGCACCCTCGAGTTCCACGGCGTCAGGGGCACCGTCGATGCCGTCGCCGAGCCAGAACACCTCCGTGCGGGACGGGACCGCGCCCGCCCGCCCGATGTGGGCGACCGTGAACTCGGCATCGCCGGGGGTGAGGGTGACCGCGATGCCGGCCCACCAGGCCGCCAGGGCCACGGCGGCGGTGTTCCAGCCGAGCGGCGCGTCGAGGTGCAGCCGGTCGCCGGGTCCGAGCCCCAGGTCGACCTCGAGGAAGTGGGCCCCCTTCGCCGTCCACTGGGCCAACGAGGCACCGCTCTGCTCCTGCCGGCCGGTGGGCAGCAGCTGCGTGATCGCCGGGCGGTGACCGAGCCGGGCGGCGCCATCCCGCACGGCGAGCCCGATGTGCTCGGGCACGGGACCGGGTCCTGCGGGTGGGCCGAGCTGCATCGCGGCGTCGCCTGACGGTGGTGGGGCGGGGGAGTTCCCGTGCGGACGTCCGACCATCACAGCGCGCGTTGTGGTCGGCCTACCACGAGCACGGAAGTGCCCGATGCTACCGTCCTCTCCCGCGTCGCAGTCGACGTGCCGGGGCCCGGTTGCTCCCTGCGCTGCCTGGTCCGGTGCCATCATCGCTCCCCACCCCTCCGCTCGAGGAGCACGCCCACCTTGTCGAGTCGCGCGCTCAACTTCTCGACGACCCGGGTCCCGCCCGGGCGTCGCACGTTCCGTGTCGTCGGGATCGTGCTCTCGATCGTCGCGACGCTGGTGCTGATCTGGGCGGTGGGGCTCGCGCTGCTGTGGGGCTTCTCCTGGCTCCGGCTCGGGCCCGACGATCTGCCGGCCCTGCGGGACGAGCTCTCGATCCTGGATCCCGACGGGCCGACCGCGCCGCAGGACGCAACGACGCTGGTGGTCGCCATGACCGGGCCCGTCGATCCGACCGTTCCGCGGCCGCCCGAGCTGATCGGGCCGGTCGTGATGGTCCAGTACGGCGGCCCGCGTGAGGAGCCGGCGGTGCTGTCGCTGCCGGGCGACCTGCCGGTCGAGGTGGACGGCCAGGAGGCGGTCCCCATCGCCGAGGCCCAGCGCGCAGGCGGCCTGGACCTGTTGGTGCGCACCCTCGCCGACTACTCCGGGGTGCGCATCGACCACGCCGTGAGCTTGTCGATCGACGCGCTGCCGGAACTGCTCGATGCGGCCGCGCCCGTCGAGGTCTGTGACACCCACGGGTGCTCGACGCCGACCGGGGACGAGCTGAGGCGCTCCCTCGAGACGGCGAACGACGAGGAGCTGGTCGAGCTGATCGCCGGCGCGGCACGGGGGCTCGGCCAGCGGGTGGACGGCCGGTTCGCGGTCACCTCGCCGTTGGCCACACGGCGGGTCATCGAGGTGGTCTCGGCCGAGGTCTTCACCGACGTCGGTCTGCGGGGTCTGAGCCTGCTGGAGGTCGCCGGGGCGCTGGCGGACCCGGTGGCCCTGGACCGGGACACCATCCCGTTGGTGGTCAGTCCGGAGACGGGGACCATCGTTCCGCTCGTCGAACCCGCCGCGGTCCGTTTCCAACACCTGCAGGACGGATCGACGCTACGTGCAACGGCCGAGACCGCTGGGACGGCCGACCTCGAGGCCGATATGGTTGGCGCCGCCGAGGTGGCGGTGTTGAACGGGGCCGGCGTCGACGGGCTGGCCGGTCAGGTACAGGTCCAGCTGGAGACCGCCGGGTTCTCGGTGGTCGGCACGGGCAACGCCGCCAGCTTCGATCGGACGGACACCGTCATCAGCTACAAGGTCGATGACCCGCGTATGGAGATCGCCGCGGTGGAGCTCGCCGAGACGCTCGATGGTGCCACCCTGGAAGCGCTGGAGCAGAACCCTCGGTTCGAGGACGACGCGGTCGACCTGTTGGTCACGATCGGCGAGGACCGGGCGCCCGGCTAGACGAACGAAGAGGAACCACAGGTGCTCGTAGGAGGGCAGCCGGGCCCATGGGGGCCGGCGGTGGACCGGGGGCGCCGTTGGCGCCTCTGGCGGCGTTGGGGCGCGATCCTCTCGGTCGCCGCCCTGGTCGCGGGCCTGGCGATCGCCACCACGACCCGGTTGCTGGTGCAGCAGGCCGAGACGAACCTCACCCGTGTGGCGGTCCCGGAGCTCGATCTGCCCGCGGTTGCGAGCAGCGCCCGCAACTTCCTGCTGGTCGGCTCGGATGCCCGCGACGAACTCGACCCCGAGGACCGGTCCAACCTGACCCTGGGGGATTTCGAGGGGCAGCGCAGCGACGTCATCATCTACATCTCGATCAGCGAGCACCGGGACACCATCTCGCTGGTCAGCCTGCCCCGCGACCTGATGGTCTTCGACGACGGCCGACAGCGGAAGCTGACCGACACCTTCGCCGGTGGCCCGGACGAGCTCGTGCGGGTCATCCGCGACAACTTCGGGTTGCCCATCAACCACTACGCGGCCATCTCGCTGGGCGGGTTCGTCGAGGTGGTCCGCACCCTCGGTGAGGTGGAGATCTGCCTCGACGAGTCACTCGTGGACCCGAAGTCCGGTGCCGACTTCACGGAGGGATGTCACGACATGGACGCCGGCGAGGCGCTGTCGTACGTGCGTTCCCGGCAGGGCACCTACGCCGATTTCGATCGCATCGGACGCCAGCAGAACTTCATCCGCGCCGTGTTGTCGGAGCTCACGGCCGCCCGCGTGCTGGCCAACCCGCCTCGACTGTTCCAGCTCACCGAGGATGTCGCGACCAACCTGACCACCGACGACGGGTTGGAGGTCGCCACGATGCTCGGCCTCTCCGGAGAGATGCGTCAGGTCGTGGGCGCCGGGGTGCCCATGGCCACCGTGCCGGCCTATCCGCGCCGCATCGACGGTGTGGAGTTCATGGTCGCCTACCGACCCGGAGCCGAGGCGATGTTCGCCGACCTGCGCGCGGGACGACCGCTCCCCGAGCCGGGCACCCGTGACGAGCGTGAGGAGACCACGGTCGCGGTCTACGCCGGCGGCCGGTCGGAAGGCGCCGGTATCGTGCGCCAGACCCTGGCGTTCGGCGGGTTCCTGGCTGGTTCCGCCGGTCACGGTCCGCAGATCATCGACGGCGGGGCGAGGACCACGGTCTACGTCCTGCCCGGTTGGGAGGCACAGGCCGGCTGGGTCGCGGCCAGCCTCGGCGCGCCCACCCGCGCCCTGCCGGAAGGTGTGGAGTTGCCGACCGGCGTCCAGGTCGTGGTCGCCACGGGTGACGACGCGGCGGGTGACGACGCGGCGGGTGACGACGCGGCGGGTGACGACGCGGCGGGTGACGACGCGGCGGGTGACGA
>PWLR01000013.1 GCA_003558435.1 Nitriliruptoraceae bacterium
ACCGATGGACGCGATCGATCAGACCCTGGTGCGCGAGCTCCAGGCGGACGCCAGCATCACCAACCGCGAGCTCGCGCGACGGGCCGGGGTCTCCCCCTCCACGGCCCTGGAACGTGTCCGCGCCCTACACCGGCGCGGGATCCTGACCGGCTACCACGCTGAGGCATCCCTCCAGGCCATCGGACGCGAGGTCCAGGCACTGGTCTCCGTGCGCATCCGGCCACCGACCCGCGACCGCATCGACGCGTTCCTCGCCTACGCCACCGACCTCCCCGAGGTGCTCGACGCCTACCTCGTCACCGGGCACGAGGACATCATCCTCCACGTGGGTGTCGCCCACACCAACGCCCTCTACAGCCTGGTCATCGACCACCTCACTGCCCGCGCCGAGGTCATCGACGTCCGCACCTCGATCGTCTACGCCCACCGTCGCCAGCACGTCGTCGAGCCCCTGCTTCCGGGCTCGGCCACGCCCGAGCCACCGGTGTGACCCGTCACGCGGCTGGCCATCGATCCATGGTCCGAGCTGCACGCGGACGACCACCCACGGGTCGTCACGCGCACGCCGCACGTTCACCGTCGACGGGTCGGCTCAGACGCCGAGCCGGCGGCGCAGTTCCGATGCCTGTCGTCGGGCGACCGGGACCTGGGAACGGTCGCGGTCGGCCATCACGAGCACCAGGGTGCCGCCGACCTGCGGCACCACCTCGCGGACGTGGCGGAGGTTGACGAGGTAGGAACGGTGCGTGCGGACGAACGTGGCCGAGAAGCGTTCCTCGAGGTCGTGCAGGGTGTAGCTCGTCAGCAGCCGATCGTCGTCCAGTTGCACCTGCCCGACGTTCGGCGTGATGAGCTTCAGGTAGGCGTACCCGCGGGCAGCCTCGGCGAAGGCGATACGCGGTTCCTCGACGAGCAGGATGCGGCCACCCTTGTGGACGGGTATCCGAGCGACGGGGTCCCCACCGCCCGTGGGCTCCCGCGGCAACGGGTCCGTCGGCTCCTTCTGCTGCTGCTCGGCGCGTTGTTCGAGCGCTCGGTCGACGGCTCTGCGCAACCGCTGGGCATCGAACGGTTTCACGAGGTAGTCGGCGGCTTCGAGGTCGAACGCCTCCACCGCGTGGTCGGCGTAGGCCGTGGTGAAGACCACGGCCGGACGGGACGCCGTGTCCGCCAACCAGCGCGCGAGCTCGAGCCCTCCCATGCCCGGCATCCGGATGTCGAGCAGCACCAGGTCGTAGGCGACCGACCCGATCAGCACCTGCGCCTCCTCGGCGGTGGTGGCCTCGCCCACCACCACGACGTCGTCGAACCCGCCGAGGAGGTGGCGCAGTTCCTCGCGGGCCGGCGACTCGTCGTCGATGATCAGGCAACGGGCGGGCAAGGGCTCTCCTCTCGAAGCATGGTGGCATCATCGCATCGGCAGGCGCAGGTGCACGGTCGTGCCCTCACCTTCGGTCGACCTGACATCGAACTCGTGGTGCGCGCCGAACAACAACGCCAGCCGCTGACGGATGTTGGTGAGCCCGACGCCGCTCGCCTCCTGCGGCCGCTCGCCCGTGGCGACGGCGACCAAGGTCGGCTCGTCCATGCCGACGCCGTCGTCACGGACGGTGACATCGAGCATCCGCGCCAGGGGGTCCACCCGTGCCCGCAGCCGTACGGTCGTGCGGCCGACGTTGTCGCTGGCACCGTGCTTGATCGCGTTCTCCACCAGGGGCTGGATCATCAGCACCGGGACGTCGACGCTGAGCACGGCGGGGTCGATGTCGTACTCGACGTTCAGCCGGTCGCCGAAGCGTGCCTGCTCGAGCGTGACGTAGGTGCGCACGAACGCGTACTCCTGCGAGAAGTCGGCGAACTGGCCCCGCTGCCGGATCGCATAGCGGAAGAAGTCGGCCAGCCGCACGAGCAGCTGCCGGGCGTCCTCCGGGTCGGTCCGGATGCGGCTCGCGATCGTGTTCAGGGTGTTGAACAGGAAGTGCGGGTTGATCTGGGCCCGCAACGCATCCAGCTCTGCGTCGGTGGCCAGCCGCTGGCGCGACTCGAGCTCGCCGACCTCGAGGTGCAGGGAGAGGATGCCGGCCGCGGCCTCCACCAGTTCGGCGCGTGGCGGGTCGTCGGTGGTGCGGTAGACGGTCACCGAGCCGATGATCTCGTCGCCGATCCGCAGCGCCGCGATCGCGGCGGAGCGCAGGGGGCAGCCGGGCTGGGGGCAGCCGATGAGGTCCTCTCCACGGCCCCAGACCACCCCGGTCCGGCCGGTGCGGAGCACGGAATCCCGTGTGCGGGCGTACAACGGGCTGCCGCGCGCGTGGTGATCGTGGCCCGGACCGGCGAACGCCAGCATCCGGTGCCGGTCGGTGATCGACACGGCGTCCCCGTCGAGGAGCGGTAGCAGCAGGGCAACCGCCTGGTCCACCACCTCGTCGGTGAGCCCCTCTGGCCGTGCCTGCGCGTCGGGCCCGTCGTCTCCTGGGCGTGGCGGGCGTGGCGGGCGCGGTCGGCGTGCCCGGCGGCTCTGGCGAGGCCCGCGCAGGGTGGACCCGTAGCCGACGATCAACACGTTGGTGATCAGCACCCCGACCAGGATGGTGACCACGGGCGACAGCGGCGGTTCGGCCAGCACCTGGCTCACCAGCACGATGACCGCCCACAGCCCCGTCGTCGCGGCCAACAGCGGACCGGTCCCGCGCATCACCGCCGGCCTCGCAGGGTCACCCGGGCCAGCCGTTCCGTCTGGCGGTCGTTGGCGGTCCCGTGCATGCGCGTCCAGACCGCCACGCTGACCCCGGGGGAGGGATCGAGCCGCGAGACCACCACGATCGTGAGCGCGGAGACGGGTGCGGCGACCAGCGCAGGCGCGAGCAGGACGGCCCCGACCCCGTCCGACGGGTCGGCGCCGGTCACGAGCCCCACGAGGAGGGCACCGACGGCGACGGCGCCGCCTGCCCAGATGCCCGCGACGGCGCCGCGCGCCGTCGCGTCGGGCCACCAGATCCCGAGCAGGACCACGGGGGTGAGCGCAGAGCCGGCGAGCGCGAACGCCCAGGTCACCATCGTGGCGATCAGCGACGGGAAGGTGGCCAAGAGCTGTGACGGCTCGACGAGCAGGGCCACGGTGGCGGCCACCACGCTCACCACGAGCACGGCTGCCTTCCCGGCGCGGACCGGCTCGCGGGGGCCGCCGTGTGGCCGCAGGATCCGGGCCACGACGTCGTGCCCGAACGAGGCCGACGCTGCCAGCAGCAGCCCACCGATCGTCGACACCATGGCTGCGAACGCGGCGGCGGCCACGATGGCCATACCGGGGGTGTCCGCGAGCAAGCGTCCGAGTACCAGCAGGGCGTGCTCGGGGACGCGCAGCACCCCGTCGACGGTCAGCGCGGCGAGCCACGGCTCGTCGGCGCGCTCCGCAACGAGCACCCGCGTCGCGGTCCCGAGCATCACGGCGAGCGCGTAGAACGAGCCTGCCAGCCCGATCACCCACACGGTCGTGGTGCGGGCGGCCGCGCCGGAGGCGGCGGTGAAGTAGCGGTTCATCACGTGCGGCAGCCCTGCGGTGCCGAGCACCAGGGTGGCGAGCAGCGCGACCTTTCCGACGGGGCCGTAGCGGGCCCCGGGCTCGCCGAAGGTCGCCGTGCCACCGTCGAGCTGATCGACCACCTCGACGACCTCGTCCCCGACGACCGCCTGAAGGGGAGCCGCGCTCGCCTGCTCGACCGCCCGCGGGTAGGAGAACCCGCCCGCCCACAGCAGCGCGGCCAGCCAGATGACCACGGCCAGCAGGAACCCGAACTGCAGCGCCTGGTTCCAGGTCGTGCC
>PWLR01000067.1 GCA_003558435.1 Nitriliruptoraceae bacterium
CGGCGCGTGGGCGGCACTGGCCGGTGATGACCGCGGACTCGCCGCCGAACGGGCTGGCGAGGCGGCCCGGATCGCTGGTCTGCGCGCCGACCGGCGCGGGGACGCGGAGGCGGCGACGGTCTCGGCGCTGCTCGCTGTCGACCCCGTCACGGCGCTGCGCGACGCCGCACGACGGTGGCATCGCCTACACGACCCGCTCTGGGCGGCCCGGACCGAGCTCGGCCTCGCCCGGCGCTCCCACGACCTCGGCGAGCGGTCACGAGCGGCGGACCTGGAGCTCCGGCTCGCCCGACTCGGGTGCGATGTGCGTGGGGGCGAGATCGGCCACCGGCTGCTGTGTGCGGGCACGGCGGCACCGCTGCGGATCCGGGCGCTGGGCGGTCTGACGATCGAGCGGTACGGCGTGCCGGTCGAGGCGTGGGGGGCCGGGGTCACACGCCGTGTCCTGGCCGTGCTGATCGTCCTGGCCGGTCGGGGGGTGTCGCGGGAGGAACTCGCCCGGCGGATCTGGCCCGAGCGCCGTTTCGCCGACGTCGAGGCTCCACTCGAGCAAGCGGTGCGCGCGCTCCGGGATGCACTGGCGCTGCCCGGGATGCGCGATGGCGCACTGGAGGGTGCGGCGCGGTCGCTGCACCTACGGATCGATCGGGTGGAGCTCGATCTGCACGAGTTCGAACGCGCCGCCGAGTTGGGGCAGCGAGCCGAGCGCTCCGGCCGGTTCCGGGAGGCGCTGCTGTGGCTGCGTACGGCCCAGCAACTCCACCGGGGCGCGCTCCTGGCGGGCGAGCCCTGGGACACCCAGGCCGGCGAACCGGACGGGGTGTCAACCCGGCGTGCCACCGTCGAGGCTCGCCGGGACGCCGTCGACCGCGCCCTGGTGCGCATCGGATCCCGATCCGACACCGCTTCGAGGCGGTGAGGACGGTGGTCTTGCTGCCAGGGGGGCCGGTCGCCCGGCGGGGTGTGCGCCTACGGTCCAGGGTCCGTCGCGCCGTCTCCCGGAGCCGCCATGGGGCGCCACCCGACCGTGCCCAGGGCACTGACCCTCGTGTTCGTCGTGTTCGCCGTGCTCCTCGCGGTCGTGGCGTGCGAGACCGGTGACGGCGACCCCACCCCGCCGCCCGCCGAGGACACCGAGCCGGATACGGGCCCGCCGGAGGACGAGGAGCCAGCGGATCCCGCGGAGCAGGCACGGGCGCACCCGGAGTTCCGCGAGGACGACGACTGCTTCGGTCGTGATCGTCCGCCGGGCGGTGACGACGGCCCGGCGTCGATCGTGTGCGGGTACGTGTCGTCCCCCCTCCACCATGCCGAGCCGGACGGCCCGACCGTCGAGTTGGCGGTGGTGACCTACGAGGGCCGCGCCTCGGCCGAGCACGACCGGCCCCTGGTGGTGCTCGGCGGGGGACCGGGCGAGGCCATGGTGGAGCCGTTCCTGGCCGAACCCTCGTTCCGGGAGCTGTTCGACATCGGGCCGGACCTGATCGTGGTGGACCAGCGCGGGGTGGGAGCCAGCGAGCCGGCGCTGGAATGCCCGCAGGTGTTCGACGACCCCGAGCAGGGCCTGACCCCGCAGCAGGAGGCCGACGCGTTCATCGAGGAGCTGCTGGGGTGCCGTGAACGTCTCGCCGAGGACGGCATCGACCTCGGGGCCTTCAACCACCTGGCCAACGCGGCCGACGTCGACGTGGTGCGCCGGGCCCTCGGACACGACGAGATCGATGTGCGGGGGACCTCGTACGGGAGCCAGGTGGCGTTGCTCGCCGCCCAGATGCGACCGGAGACGATCGGTGCGGTGGTGCTGAGCTCGCCGGTCGACCCGACGCGCAACTGGGTCGAGCTGGCCCCGGCCGGCATCCAGCAGGCGCTGCGGGAGGTCGCTGACGCCTGCGAGCGGGACGCGGGCTGCTCCGATGCCTTCGGTGACGTGGACGAGTTGGTCGACGCGACGGTGGCGCGCCTGGAGGACGAGCCCGAGGAGGTCGAGGTGGATCTTCCCGACATCGAGGCGACCACCCTGACCTACACCCCCGCACAGTTCCTCGGTGGCCTGTCCCTGCTGTTCTACGTCCCGGACGGTGTTGCCGTCGTGCCGGCGTTCGCCGCGGCCGCGGCGGACGGTGACCTCTCGCCGGTCGCCGAGCTGACGGTCACGCTGGAGCAGCAGATCGCCGGGGCTCTCAGTGTGGGCATGCAGTACTCGATGCTGTGCACGGGGGAGGGAGGGCTCGTTACCGAGCAGGGCCTTCGCGCCGCGACCGACGACGGGCCGATCGAGGAGTACTGGATCCCCGACAACATCATCGCCGGCGACCGGTTGGGCGAGCTCTGCGACGAGTGGGGCGTCCCCGTCGTCTACGACCCGGATGAGATCACGCTCGACCACGACGTACCGACCCTGATCGTCACGGGGGAGTTCGACCACGTCACACCCCCGGAGCTCGGCGAGTCGGTCGCCCGCCAACTCGATGACCACGTGCTCATCGAGGTTCCCGCCGCGGGGCACGGACCCCTGGAAGCCCTGGGCCCGTGCGGCGCGCAGATCGCGGGCGGGTTCCTGCTCGACCCGACGACCGCCCCCGACGACACCTGCGCCACGTCGCGGGAGATCGCGTTCGTCGGCGGACCCGCAGCCTCGGGACCGTGATCCGCCCACCGGGAGCCGGTGGCGCGTTGCGAACGTCCCTCCCGTGATCCCGGTGCCTGGGTACGATGCCGTCCCGGACCGATGAGGAGCAGCCTGGTGAGTGACGGCGGACGGGTCCAGAAGGGCAAGGGCTCGCAGGACCAAGAGCCCGAGGAGAAGGTCGAGTCCGAGGCGGCATCGACCGAGGACTCCAAGGACATGCTCGACGACGTCGATGAGTTGCTCGACGAGATCGACGACGTCCTGGAGGAGAACGCGGAGGAGTTCGTCCGCGGCTACGTCCAGAAGGGCGGGCAGTAGGCGGGTACCCGCCTCGGGCACGCTACGCGGTCACTTCGGGTGGTCTCGCCGCTCCTTGGCCTCATCCGGGTGTACCGGCGCGCCCCGGCCCCGCCTGACGAGCCCCACCGTCCGCTTCCCGTGCCCGATCGAGATCGCCGACGGACGGCTCGCCGCGAGCGTCGAGATGCACCACGGCGCCCACCGCGAGCTCGGCCAGTCTCCAGGTTGAGGGCGGAGCCATGCCCGGACCCTCACGTCCGCAACGGAGACGACGCCGCCGTCCACGGCTCGAGCGGCGCCACACGGGACGAGGTGGGCGACCGACCCGCAGACGGGGAGATCCCGCTGAGCGCGCTGTTTCGCGCGCCCAGAGCGCATCGACCCTTCGATGGTTGACGCGCGTGGTTGACGCAGCCATGGTGGGAGCGGTCCCAGTTCATGACCAGCTCGCTCGGGAGAAGCCGTCAAGACAGGTGTCAGAGCGGGTGGTCCGGCAGGGCTAGGCGTTTGCTAGCCCTTGGGAGCGCTACCGGGACGGGAGGTCGCTGTGGGGAAGATGACGCTCGAGCGGATCGCCGAACTCGCTGGCGTCTCCCGCTCGACAGCCTCCCGGGTGATCAACGACCAGGACGGGGTCCGGCCCGAGATCAGGCGACGGGTCCTCGATGTCATCGACGTGACCGGGTACGTACCGCACGCTGCTGCACGCTCGCTCGCCGGGCAACGCTCCCGCATCCTGGGTCTGGCGATCCGGGCCACGACCGAGCAGGTCTTCTCCGACCCCTACTTCGCCGGGCTCGCTCAGGGCGTCTCGCAGGCCTGCAATGACGACGATCAGACGCTGTCGCTGTTCCTGCTCCAGTCCGCGGCCGGGCGGGAGCAACTCCCCGCCCGCGTCCTGCGATCGAAACTCGTCGACGGTCTCATCGTCACCGCCACGCTCATGGACGACCCGTTGCTGTGGCAGCTCACGGAGTCCGGGATCCCCTTGGTGGTGGTCGGCGAGGTCAGCGATCCTGGCATCTCCTCGGTCGACGCGGACAACCGGGGCGGTGCCCGCCTCGCCGCCGAGCACCTGCTCGCCATCGGTCGTCGCCGTATCGCGACGGTCACCGGCCCCATGCGCAGTGGTGCCGCCGCGACCCGGCGCGTCGCCTTCGAGCGTGCCCTGGCCGCCGCCGGCCACCCCCTCGATCCACAGCTGGTCGTCGAGTCCGACTTCACCGAGGAGGGTGCCTACACGGCCACCCAACGACTGTTGCCCCTGGAACCGGACGCGATCTTCGCGTTCTCGGATCGCATGGCCGTCGGCGTGGTGCGGGCCCTGCAGGTCGCTGGACGCTCGGTCCCCGGGGACGTTGCGGTCGTCGGCTTCGACGACCTGCCGCCGGCACGGGCGAGCACCCCGCCGCTGACGACCATCCGTCAGGAGGTCGAGCAGACGGGGGCCCACGCGGTCCGACTGCTGCTCGAGCGCATCCAGGCACCGGACGCGCCCGCCCGCCGGATCGAGCTCCCGACGCGGCTGGTGGTGCGGGCTTCGACCTCGGTCAGCGACCTGGTCGGGACGGATAGCTGATGGGAGCCCTCGTGACCCCCTGCTCGATGGCCCGGTCCCCGGGTGTGGCGATGGACGACGAGGTCGTGGAGTCGTGATGTGGCATGAACCGATCCGAAAGAGTATTGCGCCCCTATTGGGAGCGCTCCCAGTTATGACAGACTCTACGGACGTGATCAGGATGTTCAAGCCGATTACATCGAGTTGGGAGCGCTCCCGTACACCGTGCTGTGTGGATCTGGCCCGAGACCCGGCGAACAGGTCGATGCAGTTGATCGAGATCGACCGTCAGTCCCTGAACCAACGACGTGGGGCGACCGCCCCGCGAGGAGGAAGAACAGCATGCGAAGCACCAAGATCACCGCGACCCTGGCCGCTATGGCCATGGTCCTGGCCGCCTGTGGCGGCGGCTCGGACGACGACACGAACGGCGGGGCGGCCGACGGTGATGCCGCCGCCGAGACCGACGGTGGTGAGGCCTCCGGCGAGGACATCACCCTCAACCTGTGGACGTTCGGCAACTTCGGCTACGACGAGCTGATCGAGGAGTACCAGGACGACAACCCGAACATCACCATCGAGACCCTGAGCCAGGAGTTCGACCCGCACCACGACGCGTTGGTCACCTCGCTCGCAGCGGGCAGTGGTGGTCCGGACATCGCGGCGGCGGAGGTGGCCTTCATCGGCGCCTTCACCAACGAGGCCGAGTCCTTCCTCAACCTGCTCGACTACGGGGCGGCGGACATCCAGGACGACTACCTCGACTGGAAGTGGGAGCAGGCCACGACCCTGGACGGCTCGTCCACGATCGGCCTGCCGACCGACGTCGGCGGCATGGCGATCTGCTACCGGATGGACCTGTTCGAGGAGGCGGGCCTTCCGACCGATCGCGACGAGGTCTCGGCACTCTGGGAGAACTCCTGGGAGGACTACATCGAGGTCGGCAAGCAGTACAAGGAGGCCACCGGTCGGGACTTCATCGACAACGAGGGCCTGCTGTGGGACGCGGTGGTGAACCAGTCGCCGGAGACCTACTACGACAGCGACGGTGAGTTGATCTACACCGACAGCGAGCAGGTCCGCTACGCCTGGGACATCGTCGTCGCGGCCCTCGAGGCGGAGATCGACGCCAAGACCCCGGCCTGGAGCGCCGAGTGGAACGCCGGCATGAACAACGGCGACTTCGCCGTGCTGACCTGCCCGGCGTGGATGCGCGGCTACATCCAGGACCAGGCGCCCGACACCGCCGGGAACTGGGATGTCGCGACCGTGCCGGAGGGTGGCGGCAACTGGGGTGGATCGCACCTGGTGATCCCGGCCCAGACCGAGCACCCGCAGGAGGCCTACGACTTCATGTCCTGGATCCTCGCCCCCGAGCAGCAGCTCAGGGTCTTCGAGGGCACCGGCAACTTCCCGTCCACACCCGAGCTGTACGACACGCCGCAGATGCGGGAGTTCAGCAGCGAGTTCCTCAACGACGCGCCGCTGGGTGAGATCTACGCCGACAACGCGCTGGACGTCGTCGCGCAGAACGTGGGCCCGAACTACAACCTGATCAACCAGGAGTTCGGTGAGGCGCTCAACCGGATCTCCGACGGCCTCGAGTCACCCGAGGAGGCGTGGGAGACCGCGCTGGACAACATCGCCCGTGAGCTGAGCTTCTAGCTCGAAGGTCGCCGGCTGGGGCCCGATCGGGCCCCAGCCGGGCCCTTCACGATGAAACGGTGCCGCCCGGGAGCCGGCGGCGGGGAGGTTCGGAATCGTGAGTGAAACGAGCAAGGCGCTCGTCGGATCGGCCACCGACGACGAGCGGATCCAACGCCCGCGCAAGAAGCGACGACAGGCCTCGCACGGCCCCGCTCACGAGGAGCCCTGGGCCCCGTACCTGTTCATCTCGCCGTTCTTCATCCTGTTCGCCATCTTCGGGGTCTTCACCCTGCTCTACACCTTCTGGGTCTCCCTGCACGACTGGAGCCTGCTGGGGGGCATGAACGCCTTCGTGGGTATCGACAACTACACCCGGCTGCTCGACGACCCCCGGTTCTTCAAGGCGACCGTCAACACCTTCTCGATGCTGCTGCTGTCGACCGTGCCGCAGATGATCATGGCGCTGATCCTCGCCGAGATCCTCAACGACCGGCTGCTGCGTGGCTCACACCTGTTCCGCAGCGGGCTGTTGGTCCCCAACATCACCTCGGTCGTGGCCATCGCGATCGTGTTCCAGTCGCTGTTCGCCCGCCAGAACGGGCTGATCAACGCGGTCATCCAGCTACTCGGCTTCGAACCTCTCAACTGGCACGCCGGACGGTTGAGCTCCCACCTCGCCATCGCCTCGATGGTGAACTGGCAGTTCACCGGTTTCAACACCCTGATATTCCTCGCCGCGCTCCAGGCCATCCCGCTGAGCTACTACGAGGCGGCACAGATCGACGGTGCCACCCGCATCCAACGGTTCTCCAAGATCTCGGTGCCGCTGCTCAGGCCCGCGATCCTGTTCGCCGTCGTGCTGTCGGTCATCGGGCAGCTGCAACTGTTCGCCCAGCCGATGCTGTTCGGTGCCGGCGCCGGCAGCACCAGCGGAGGCAACGACAACCAGTACCTCACGATCCTGCTCTACCTGTACGGCCAGGCGTTCCAGCAGCCGTTCCGGTTCGGCTACTCGGCCGCGATCGCGTGGATGCTGGTGCTGATGTCCGCGGCCGCCGCGGCGCTCGTGTTCGGTGTCAACGCCCTGCTCGACCGCCGCGAGAACCGGGCCGAGCGTCAGTACCGCAAGGCGCGCACACGCTCCCAGGAGGTGGCCCGATGACCACGCTCGAGAAGGTCAGCACCCGCGGTGACGGCTCGACCGGTCGCTCCGAGCTCACCTTGAGGGACCGTCCCCCGCTGGTTCGAGCGGTCCACTCCATGCGGCGCTCGGGAGTGAAGTACACGATCCTGGGGCTCGCGTTGGCGGTCTCGGTGTTCCCGTTCTACTGGATGTACGTGGTCGCCTCGAACAGCAACGCGGTCATGAGCCAGTTCCCGCCGCGGGTCATCCCGGGGCCGAACTTCCTCACCAACGCCCGGCTCGCGATCGAGGGCGTGCCCTTCGGCACGGCACTGTTGAACTCGTTCGTCGTCGCCTCCGCGATCACGGTGTCCGTGCTGTTCTTCAGCACCATGGCCGGGTTCGCCTTCGCGAAGATGCGGTTCCGCGGGCGTGGTGGCCTGTTCACCTTCGTCCTCGGCACGATGCTGGTCCCGCAGCAGCTCGGCCTGATCCCGCTGTTCATCCTGATGGGGTACTTCGGGTGGGTCGGTGACCTGCGCGCCGTGATCGTGCCCTCGCTGGTGACGGCCTTCGGGGTGTTCTGGATGCGGCAGGTCGTGGCGGGATCGGTCCCCGACGAGCTGCTCGAGGCCGCGAGGATGGACGGTTGCTCGATCTTCGGCATCGTCCGGCACGTGGTGTGGCCATCGGTCGCACCCGGCGCGGCCGTGCTGGGCCTCTACACCTTCCTGTTCGCCTGGAACGACTTCCTGTGGCCGCTGGTCGTGCTCGGCAACGAGCCGTCGAGCCACACGATCCAGATCGCGCTCAGGACCCTGAGCGACACCTACTACGTCAACTACAGCATGGTCATGGCGGGCACCCTGCTCAGCGTGGTCCCGCTGATGATCGTCTTCGTGCTGTTCTCCCGGCAGATGGTCGCCGGTGCCATGGACGGGGCGCTCAAGGGCTGACCCCGATCGATGGTCTGCGGGGACGCACCCGGCGTCCCCGCTTGCCCCGCACGCGTGAGCGGGTCGGGCCGACACAGGAGTCCGACATGCACACGCCGCTTCCCGCCACGCCGGTGGCGCGCTCCGCCCGGCTGCTCGCCCCACTACTGATACTCACCCTGCTCGCAGGTCTGCTGGTGCCCTCCGGTGTGGCTCCGGCCGCGGCCGCAGCCGCAGCCGGCCCACCCGGCATCCTCGCCGACTTCGAGGAGGGCCCGCCACCGGGCTTCTTCGTCTTCAGTGGCGACGCTTCGACCGTGAACGCGGAACCCTCCACCGTGGCCGACGACGCGGGTGACGCCCGGCCCGGACAGCTCGACGACAACGGTGTCCTCGCCGTCGACTACGAGGTCGGGGACTTCGGTGGCTTCGGGAACGCGTTCGAGGCCGACGGTCCGCAGAGCTGGGTCGCGACCGAGGGCTTCCGTCTGTGGTTCAAGGGCTCGGCCTCGGGCGCCAGCTACACGGTGGAGCTCAGCGGTGCCCGTTCGGATCCGCTGACCGACACCTCCACCCGTTACAACACGACCTTCGACGACGACTCGTCGGACTGGACGCTCGTCGAGCTGCCCTGGGAGGACTTCGGGCTCTCGGGCGGGTTCCAGCCCGGCGGCGCTCCGCTCGATCCGGAGCTGACCCTCGACGAGATCTGGGCCTGGGCGATCGTGCTGCCGCAAACCGGCGGGGAGTTCCTCCTCGACGACGTCGGCCTGCTGCCGCCACGCGCTGACGACCTGGAGCTCGCGACCCTCGACCCCGGCACCGATCCGGACGGCATCAAGCTCGGCTTCGAGACCTTCAGCGACGGCTCCCCGGTCGAGATCGCGCTGGAGTCCACCCCGCCCGCGCCGATCCTGCCACACCTCGGCGACGACAACCAGGTGCTCCGCATGACGCAGAACGTCGGCGGCTTCGCCGGGTTCGCGCACCGCTTCACGACCGACGGCAGCACGTGGGCTGCGCAGGACTGGTCGGCCAACGCCGGCTTCGGGTTCTGGTTCCACGGCGAGGGGGCCGGCACGACCGTGTTCGTCGACATCCTCGGTGCGCGCAACCCGGGGTCCACGACCGACGACGCGCAGCGGTGGACCGTCGATTTCCGCGACGACACCCCCGGCTGGGGCTTCCGCAGCTGGGACTTCTCCGAGCTCGGCCTCAAGAACATCAACAACGGAGCACCCGCCGGCAACGTGTTCGAGCCGGGTGTCGTCCACGGCTGGGCGGTCGGGACGCTCGCGACCGGGCAGGAGCGCACCTTCTACGTGGACGATCTCGTGCTGCTCGGCGACGGCGGTGAGCGGCCGCTGTTCATCACGCTCGCTTCCGCCAACGTGCAGGTCACCGAGGGCGGCACGGCACGGGTACCGGTGCGCCTCAGCCGTCCGCTGCGCGAGGGCGAGGGGCCGCTGACGGTGGATTACGCGACCGAGGCCGGCTCGGCGATCCCCGGCATCACCTACGACGACACCTCGGGCTCACTGACGTTCGAGGAGGATGGCCCGACCGAGCTCACCTTCGAGGTGACGACCTACGACGACACGAAGCGCAACCACGACCGGACCATCATCACCCGGCTCTCGGGCAGCGAGCTGCTCGTCGGCGCGCAGGGCCGCATCACCGTCCTGGACGACGAGGTGGCCGATCCGGCGCTGCTCGACGACGTCGAGCAGACGGAGTACGAGTTCGACCCGATCGACGCGGAGCTCTCCCGGATCGTGCTGGAGCGGGACGACGAGCGCGCCCGCCCCGAGCAGGACCGGTTCGAGGGTGTCCTCGAGGTGGCGGTGGACGACATCGGCACCGCGACCGCTGCGGCCACGCCGGTGCCGATCGACGCCGATCAGGTGTCGATCCGAGGCGCCTGCCAGAACCGCGGCAACGGCATCGTGCAGGTCATCGTGCGCGGCAGCGACGCGCTGCCGGTCACCTCCATCGACCACACCACGATCCGGGTCGGTGACGCACGTGAGACCCACACCGATCCACGCACCGGTGAGCCTCGGCTCCGGGTGCAGGACGTCGACGGCGACGGGTTCGACGACCTGATCGTCCACGTCCGGATGCGCGAGACCGGCCTGAGCTGCGCCACGCTCGCCGGCGGGGTCACCGCGACCGTCGCGGACACGACCCCGGCGGCGCTCGGCGGCGTCGCCCGCTCGTGGCCCGACGCCCGGGACCTGTCCGGGGCCGAGGGGATGTCGTTCTGGTTCGAGGGCACCGGCTCCGGCGAGGAGCACACCTTCCGGCTCCGCGACAACGCCGCGGAGGACCCGGGCCCCGACGGCTGGGAGCTCATCTGGTCGGACGAGTTCGATGCGGCCGCCGGCTCACCACCGGACCCCGCGAACTGGACACCGGAGATCGGCGACGGCACCGTCAACCAGATCCCGGGCTGGGGCAACGACGAGCTGCAGTACTACACCGACGACCCGGAGAACGTGCGCCACGACGGTGAGGGCAACCTGGTCATCGAGGTGCACGAGGTCGCCGATCCCCGACCGGACGAAGGCCTGCAGTGCTACTACGGCCCCTGCGAGTACACCTCCTCGCGGTTGCTGACGTGGCACAAGCAGGAGGTCCAGTACGGCCGCATCGAGGCGAAGGTCAACGTGCCGGAGGGCGACGGGTACTGGCCGGCGTTCTGGGCGCTCGGCACCGACATCGACGAGGTCCCGTGGCCGCGGGCGGGCGAGATCGACATCATGGAGTTCGTCGGTCGCGAGCCGTTCGAGGTCTTCGGGACCATCCACGGCCCCGGCTACGCCGGCGGGCAGTCGTTCGGCAACACCTTCACCACCGAGGATCCGGTGCCGGGCGTGTTCCACACCTACGCCGTCGAGTGGCGCCCCGGCGAGATCGTCTGGGAGTTCAACGACGAGCGCTACCACGAGGCCATCCCGGCCGATGTGGCGCCGAACGAGTGGGTGTTCGACAAGCCGTTCTTCCTGCTGCTCAACGTGGCGATCGGTGGCAACTTCGGTGGCCCCGTCGGACCGGACACGGTGTTCCCGCAGCAAACGCTGATCGACCACGTCCGCGTCTACGGCGCGGCGGACACCGCTGAGCGCTTCGAGACGAGCTTCGTCGACGAGGTCGCCGGCTGGCAGCGCGTGACGGTCCCGTTCGGGGACCTGGTCCGCAGCGTCGAGCAGCCGGAGGGCGCACCCGATGACGGGCTCACCCTCACCGGTACCCGCGGATACGAGATCCTCGCGCCCGCAGGGACCACGTTCCGGATCGACGACGTCCGGCTCTCGCAGCCGGAGGAGGTCACGGTGACCTCGGCGGACGATCGAGGTGCCGGCACGCTGCGCAGCGCGCTCGCGGCCACGTCGACCGGTGGCGCCGTCGTGATCGCTCCGGACCTGGCGGGTGAGACGGTGGCATTGGCGTCACCGTTGGCCGCGAACCGTTCGGTGACGATCGACGCCACCGCGGCGTCCGGGTTCACGCTGGACGCCGGCGACGAGTCACGGGTGCTCGAGGTCGGGCCCGGGGCGAACGTGACCCTGCTCGGTGGGACCCTGACCGGCGGGAGTCACGCGCTGCAGGGCGGCGCGATCCGTGTCGTCGGGTCGCTCCGGCTCGAGGACGTCACGGTCGTCGACAACCGCACGCGGGGCGGCAGCGACTTCAACCACGGCGGCGGCGCGATCTTCGTCGCCGACGACGGCGTCCTCGAGGTGGTCGGATCGACGCTCGCCGACAACACCTCGGCGTACGCCGGCGGTGCGGTGTGGGCCGGGTTCGACTCGCAGGTCACCATCACCGACAGCGAGGTGACCGGCAACCTCGCCGTCGGCGACGTCGGCGGCGCGCTGCGCACGCTCGGCACGCTCGACGTGGCCGGCAGCACCTTCACCGCCAACCGGTCCACCGGTTGGTACGGCGGCGCGCTGTTCGTCACCGACGGGGTCGCCACCATCCGGGGGTCGACGTTCGCGGACAACCCGGGCGCGCCCGGCGCGAACGCGTCGCTGTTCGTCGGCACCTTCAGTGACGCATCGGCGAGCCTGGTGCTCGGCGGCAACACCGCACGCAACGCCGGCGGCGAGGTCTGCTTCCTGGCCCCGTTCGGTAGCGGCGCGGTCTCGATCGTCTCGGAAGGTGGCAACACCTTCGGAGACGCGACCTGCGATCCCGGGGACGACGACACGGTCGAGCCCTGACCACCCGCGACCACCCCGGTCGGACCGCCGGTACGGCCCGGTCCGACCGGGGGGCATGCGCACAGCACCACCTTCCCCGGCGAGGGCACCACCCGGGGGGAAGCGACCAGCGAGGAGGGTCCACCAACATGGCGACAACGCAGCTGCACCCGACGGGCGAGTTGGTCGAGATCGGCGGAGCCCGGTGGTACCGCATCGACGGCCTGGAGCACATGGAGCCGTTCCTGACCACGGTCGTGTCCGACAGCGACCTGTGGCTGTTCGTCTCCAGCGCCGGACCGCTGACCGCCGGGCGGATCGACGCCGATCACGCGTTGCTGCCCTACGAGACCGACGACCGCCTACACCGCGCGGTCGGGGTCGCCGGGCCGGTCTCGCTGCTGACACGCGGCAGCGGCCCGGACCGGGAGCACTGGCAGCCCTTCGCCCGGCGCATCGAGCCCGGCTGCGTCCGGGCGATCGAGAAGCACGAGCTCGGCGCGGCGCTCACCCTCGAGGAGACCAACCACGACTGGGCCCTGCGCGTGCGCATGACCTGGGAGCCGTCCCGGGCGTTCGGCTGGGTCCGCACGGTCCGGCTCGACGACCTGTCGGGGGACGGGGTGACGCTGGAGGTGGTGGACGGCCTGCTGGACGTGCTGCCCGCCGGGGTCGAGGCGCAGACCCAGCAACGGGCCTCCAACCTCGTGAACGCCTACAAGCGCTCCGAGACGGGCCGGTGGGGGACCGCGGCCGTGTACGCGCTGGAGTCCGGCATCACCGACCGGGCGGAGCCGTCGGAGTCGCTGGCCGCCACGCTCGTGTGGTCGGCCGGCCTGCCGGACGCCGCGGTCCACCTCGACGAGCGGGTGTTGGACGCCGCCCGGGACGGCGTCCCTCACGAGCCCGTGAGGCTGCTCACCGGGCGACGCGGCGCCTACCTGCTGCGCGGCTCGCTCACCGTGCCCCCCGGCGGCAGCACCGACTGGGTGGTCGTGGCCGACACCGGACTGGGCCACGCCGAGCTGGCCGACCGGGTCGCGGCCGCCGCCGACCGGCAGGTGCGTGCCACCGTCGCCGCCGACGTCGCGCGCGGACGGGACCGCCTGGCCGAACTGCTGACCGGTGCGGACGCCATCCAGCACACCGCTGACGAGGTCGCCGACGTCCACCACCTCTCCAACGTGCTGTTCAACAGCATGCGGGGCGGGATCCTCGCCGACGGCTACCACCTCGACACCTCGGACCTGCTGGCCTTCCTGCTCACCCGCAACCGCCAGGTCCACGACACCCACGCCGAGATGGTCCGCGCGCTCGGATCGACCGTGGAACTGCCGACGGCGAGACGGGCCGCCGAGGCCAGCGGTGACCCCGACCTCGTCCGGCTCGTGCTGGAGTACCTGCCGCTGTCGTTCTCGCGACGCCACGGGGATCCGAGTCGGCCGTGGAACCGGTTCTCGATCCGGGTCACGGCCGAGGACGGCTCCGACGTGCGCTACCACGAGGGCAACTGGCGGGACATCTTCCAGAACTGGGAGGCGCTGCTTCGCTCCTACCCGCGGTACCTGCCCCACGTGGTCGCGACCTTCGTCAACGCGAGCACGGTCGACGGCTACAACCCGTACCGGATCTCGCGTGACGGCATCGACTGGGAGGTGCCCGACCCCGAGGACCCGTGGAGCAACATCGGCTACTGGGGTGACCACCAGATCGTCTACCTGCTGCGCCTGCTGGAGGCCTGGGACGCGGTGGAGCCGGGGGCGCTGGCGGCCTGGCTCGACCGGCCGCAGTTCACCTACGCCGACGTGCCGTACCGCCTCGCCGACCACGAGGCCATGGTGGTCAATCCCCGCGACACGATCACCTTCGACACCGTCCGCGCGGCCGAGGTCGAGGCCCGGGTCGTCGCGACCGGCGGCGACGGACGCCTCGTGGTCGCCGACGGGGAGCTGGTGCGGGTCACTTTCGCGGAGAAGCTGCTGGTACCGGCGCTCGCGAAGCTCTCCAGCTACGTCGCCGGCGGCGGCATCTGGCTGACCACCCAGCGCCCCGAGTGGAACGACGCCAACAACGCGCTGGCCGGCTGGGGCCTGTCGATGGTGACCCTCTACCAGCTGGAGCGCTACCTGGCCTTCCTGACCCGGGTGCTGGTCGACGAGCGCGATGGCCCGGTCACC
>PWLR01000024.1 GCA_003558435.1 Nitriliruptoraceae bacterium
ATGGAGATCTTGACGATCGAGACCCCGTCGTTGGGGGATCGTAGTTATGTGGTGAGTGATGGTTCGGTGGCTGCGGTGATCGATCCGCAGCGGGATATCGATCGGGTGTTGTCGTTGGTGGAGGAGCGTGGGTGGCGTGTCACCCATGTGCTCGAGACCCACAACCACAACGATTACGTGACGGGTGGTTTGGAGTTGGCTCGGGTGACCGGGGCGGTGTATGTGGTGTCGGCGGCTGAGGAGTTGTTCTACGAGGTGCATGGCATCGTCGATGGTGACGAGCTCAGCGTGGGTGAGGTGACGATCCGGGCGATGCACACCCCGGGGCATACCCCGACGCACATGTCGTATGTCGCGACCGATGGTGACATGCAGGCGGTGTTCACCGGGGGCAGTTTGTTGTACGGCTCGGTGGGTCGTACCGATCTGGTGTCGCGGGCGCTGGCTGAGCCGTTGACCCGGGCTCAGCATGCCACCGCGAAGCGGTTGGCCGACGAGTTGGCCGATGACACCACGGTGTTGCCCACCCACGGGTTCGGGAGTTTCTGTTCCTCGGCGGCGGCCGATGAGACCACCAGCCACGTCGATGCGAAGTACGGGGTGGAGACCTCCACCATCGGGGAACAGAAGCGGGCCAACCTGGCGTTGACGATCACCGATACCGACGAGTTCGTCGGCATGCTGCTGGGCGGGTTGGATGCCTACCCGCGCTACTACGCCCACATGGCCCCGCGCAACAAGGTCGGACCGGGACCGGTCGATCTGTCCCCGGCCATCGAGGCCGACCCGGCCGAACTCGCCGGGCGTATCCACGCCGGGGAGTGGGTGGTGGATCTGCGCTCACGCACCGCCTACGCCGCGGACCACGTCACCGGCACCATCAACGTCGAGGTCGGCAACTCGTTCATCACCTACCTCGCCTGGATCGTGCCGTGGGGCATGCCGCTCACCCTGGTCGGTGACACCGCCCAAGAGGTCGCCGAGGCCCAACGCCAGCTGGTACGGGTCGGGATCGATCGTCCCGCCGCGCAAGCGCTCGGGGGACCGGACACCTACGGGGCCGGTATCGACCGTGGCAGCTACCCGATCGCGGACTTCGAGGCCCTGGCCAAAGCGATGACCGATACCGACGTGCACGTGCTCGATGTCCGACGTAACGACGAACGGCGCGCGGGCGGGATCGTCGGCTCGCGACACATCCCGATCCACGAACTCGAACACCGCATGCACGAGATCCCCGGCGACCGCGAGGTCTGGGTCCACTGCGCCTCGGGCTACCGGGCCTCGATCGCCGCATCCCTACTCGCCCGAGCCGGGCGCACCCCGATCCTCATCGACGACCACGACCACCAGATCACCCAACTCGGCCTCGACACCACCACCTGACCCCGACACCACCACCCGGCCTGTAGGACCACGCCGCGGGTCTCGCCGGCACGGACGGGCCGGTGTGCCTCCGTCCCGTCCGTGCCCTCATGCGTGGGTGACATCCACGGCCCTCACCACGCCCTCGATGTTCGGCGGAGACCGCCCATGGACGCCCTCACCCCCGAGATGATCGGGGTCCTCGCGATCCTCGTGCTCGCGATCACCCTGTTCGTCAGCGAGGTCGTCCGCATCGACGTCGCGGCCATCTTGATCATGGTGGTCGTCGGCGTCAGCGGGTTGGTGCCCACCGCGGACGTGTTCGCGGGGTTCGCGTCCAACGCGGTGATCTCGATCATCGCGGTGATGATCCTCGGGGCCGGACTGGACCGCGTCGGGGTGATGCGATCGGTCGCGGCATGGCTGCTGCGCGTCGGTGGGGGCACCGAGCGGCGGATCGTCGCGTCGAGTTCGCTGGCCGTCGGCAGCATCAGCGCCTTCATGCAGAACATCGGCGCCGCCGCGTTGTTCCTACCGGTCATGGAACGCATCTCCGAGCGCACCGGGTCGCCCACCTCACGGCTGCTGATGCCGATGGGGTTCGCCGCCATCCTCGGCGGGACCCTGACCTTGGTCGCGTCCGGGCCGCTGATCCTGCTCAACGACCTGCTCGCCTCCAGCGCGGCCAACCTCGGGATCGAGATCGAACCGTTCGGACTGTTCGCCCCGACCCCGATCGGTGCGGCGCTGCTGCTCGGAGGCATCGCGCTGTTCGCGGTCGCCGGACGGTGGTTGCTCCCGGACGCGCCGGTCGACGCCGACACCCACGGCGCGCTGCCCGACATCACCGCCCGCTACGGGCTCGACCGGCGCATGCAACCGGTCCGCGTGCCGGATCACAGCCCGCTCGTCGGCTGCGACCTCGAGGAGGTGGAGGCGTCGGAGGCGGGCGTGCTGCTCGCCGCCATCGTGCCGGTGGGAGAGCCCGCCCGGTTGGCCCCGCCGCGCGAGCAGCGGATCGAGGCCGGCAGCCTGCTCGGGCTCAGCGGTGACGATGCCCGGGTGGCGGCCTTCGTCGCCGCGAACGACCTCGAAGCCCTCGATGCGGACCACGACCCGTTCGCCGCCTTGATCGATCCGGACACCACCGGGATGGTCGAGGTGGCGGTCCGACCGGGGTCCGAAGCGGTCGGAGCCCAGGTCCGCGACCTGCGCCTGCGGGTGCGCTTCGGCGCCACGCTGCTGGGGATCCATCACCGCGGCGAGGTCGTCACCACCTCGCTGCGCGAGCGGCGGTTGGCCGCCGGGGACGTGCTGGTGCTGTTCGGACCCTGGGAACGCCTCCGGGAGATCGACGAGGACCCCGCGCTGGTGGTGATGAGCGATCACCCCACGGCTCCACCGCGGACCGGCAAGCGGTGGTGGGCGCTCGGCTCGTTCGTGCTCGCTCTCGGGCTGGTCATCGGCACGGACATGCAGCTGTCGCTCGCACTCATGGTCGGTGCGCTGGGGGTCCTGCTCAGCGGCGTCCTGACCCCTGACGAGGCGTACCGGGCGGTCAGCTGGAAGACCGTGTTCCTGCTCGCGGCCCTGATCCCGCTCGGCCAGGCGGTGGAGGAGACCGGCACCGCCGCATGGATCGCCGAGGGTGTGATCGCCGCGACCGCGAACCTGCCGGCCTGGGCCATCCTCGCCACCATCGGGCTGCTCACGACGGCGTTCACGTTGGTGGTCTCCAACGTCGGGGCCGTCGTGCTGCTGGTCCCGCTGGCGGCGAACGTCGCGGTCGGGGTCGGCGCCGATCCGGCGACCTTCGCGTTGATGGTGGCGCTCGCCGCGTCCAACGCGTTCGTGCTGCCCACCCATCAGGTCAACGCCCTGTTGCTCGGGCCCGGGGGGTACCGGGTGGCCGACTACGTCCGGGCAGGCAGCGCGATGAGCGTGCTGTTCCTGCTGATCACGGTGCCGATGCTGCTGTGGCTCGGATGAGCCCGTCGATGGGGGCCAGGGTGTCCGAGGGACCGAGCGACGTTCCGACGTCATCGCACGGAGACGAACCCCGATGCGGACGCGCCACCACCGCTGGTGGTGCGCACCTACCATGACGGCATGGCCGAGGACGCGCTGGTCGATGGCGACCTGGCCGCCGGTCGGGCGGCGCTGACACGTGGTGCCTGGTCGGAGGCCCGAGCCCGGTTCCTCGACGCACTCGCGGTCCATGAGGCCCCTGCGGCGCTGGAGGGGTTGAGCTGGGCCGCGTGGTGGCTGGAAGACGCCGATGGCTGTCTCGACGCCCGGGAGCGCGCCTATCACCGCTACCGCGACGAGGGCGACGCGCGGTCGGCAGCCAGGATGGCGTTGTGGCTGGGGGACGACCACCTGGAGTTCCGAGGGGCGGATGCCGTGGCGGGGGGCTGGTTCGCCCGGGCCGCGCAGCTCCTC
>PWLR01000127.1 GCA_003558435.1 Nitriliruptoraceae bacterium
TCGCGGCCGACGGTGGCGACCACGGGCAGGAACCCGTCGGCGAGCAGGTCGTCGAGGTAGGTGGTGTCGACCGTGTCGACCTCGCCGACCAGGCCGAGATCCTCGCCGCCCGGCCCGACGGCCGGGCGGACCTGCAGCAGCCCCGCGTCCGTGCCGGCGACACCGACCGCGGGGGCTCCGGCCTCCTGGACCAGCCCGACGACCTCCGGGTTGACCTTGCCGAGCAGGGCCATGCGGACCACGTCCATCATCGCCGCGTCGGTGACCCGCAGGCCGCCGACGAACTGTGACGGGACCTCGAGCCTCGCCGCCAGATCGCTGATCTGCGGTCCACCGCCGTGGACGATCACGGGCCGCAGGCCCACGAAGTGCAGCAGCGCGATGTCGGCGGCGAACGAGCGCTTCAGCTGCTCGTCGACCATCGCGTTGCCGCCGTACTTGATGACCACGGTCTGGCCGTGGAAGCGGGTGATCCACGGCAGGGCTTCGCGCAGGACCGCGGCCTTCTCCTGCGCGATCTCCACCCGGGCGGTCGAGACGTGATCGGCCGTGGTGATGCGACCACCACCGGCACGTGCCGGTGACTGCCGGGACGGGCTGGTGTACGGGTTCCGCAGCTCGGAGGGGATCATCAGGGGCACCTAGGTCGTGTACTCGGCGTTGAACCGCACGTAGTCGGGGGTGAGGTCACAGGTCAGCACGGTCGCCGTGGCGTCGCCGGTGCCGAGGTCGACGCCGATGGCGACCTCCGGCTTGTCCATCGCGTTGCGGGCCTGGCCGTGATCGAAGCTCGCCGCCACACCGAACCGGCAGACCGTGACCCCGCCGAAGGTGACCCCGACGCGACGGGGATCGAAGGCCACGCGTGCGTTGCCGAGCGCCATCAGCACCCGGCCCCAGTTGGGATCGGCCCCGTGGATCGCGGCCCGCACCAGCAGCGAGGTGGCCACGGCCCGCGCCAGTTGTTCGGCCTCGCCCTCGGTCTCCGCGCGGGTGACGGTGATCGCGGCGACCCGCGAGGCACCCTCGCCGTCGGCGACCACGGCCCGGGCCAGGTCCGCGCACACGGCGTGGATCGCCCGGCCGAGCACCTCCGGGCCGGGGGGTGTCGGCGCCACCCCGCTGGCCAGCATCGCGACGGTGTCGCTGGTCGATCCGTCCCCGTCGACGCTGATCCGGTTGAAGGTGGTGCGGACCGCGCCCCGCAGCAGCTGGCGCAGCAGGTTCGCGCCGAGGGGTGCGTCGGTGCTCAGCACCACCAGCAGGGTGGCCATCGACGGTTCGATCATGCCGACGCCCTTGGCCATGCCGGCCACCGTGCAGGTGCCGCCCCTGGCGTCGCTGACCCGGTAGGCGGCCTGCTTGATGACCGTGTCGGTGGTGGTCATGGCCTCGGCGGCGCGGGCGCCGCCGTGGGGGTCGAGGTCGGCGACCACCGCGGGCAGAGCCCGCTCGATGCGTTCGATCGGCAGCGGCACCCCGATCACCCCGGTCGACATGACCAACACGTCGTCGGCCGCGATTCCCAGCGCGTCCGCGGTCCCGGAGGCCAGGCGTTCCGTGTGCGCCTCGCCCTCGGGCGTCGCGACGTTGGCGTTGCCGGCGTTGATCACCACGGCCCGGGCGCGGCCGTCAGCGACGTTGCGGTCGGTGAGCACGCACGCGCTGGCCTTGACCAGGTTCTGGGTGGTCATGGCGGCGACCGTGGCCGGCGCGTCGGCGACGACCAGCGCGAGATCGGGTCTGCCGGAGGGTTTGACGCCGCTGACCACCCCGCCCGCCCGGAAGCCGGCCGGGCTCGTCACGCCACCGTCGATGCGTTCCAGCCCAGACCGGTCGGTCGGGCCCCATCCGGCGATCGGTGCGCGCGGCGTGGTCGGGACCGTCACGGGTACATCCCGATGGCGCTCAGCCCGGTCGTCTCGTCGAGGTCCAGCAGCAGGTTGGCGTTCTGCAGCGCCTGACCCGCGGCGCCCTTGCCGAGGTTGTCGATCGCGCTCGTGACCACCACCCGGCGGGTCCGGGGGTCGACGACCGCACTGAGCTGGCAACCGTTGGATCCGGCCAGCGCCTTGGTGTGCGGGAAGCTGCCTGCCGGCAGGACGTGGACGAACGGCTCGTGGTCGTAGGCCGCGTGCAGCGCACCGTCCACGTCGGCGGCGCTCACGCCCTCCTGCAGAGCGGCGTAGGCGGTGGTCAGCAGGCCCCGCGGCATCGGGACCAGATGCGGGGTGAAGCTGATCGGGCCGGACTCGCCCGGCAGCCAACGTTCGATCTCCCCGGTGTGGCGGTGGGCCGGTGCGCCGTAGGCCGTCAGGTCCCCGTCGACGTGGGCGAAGTGGAGGTGGTCCTTGGCCGCCCGTCCGGCCCCGGAGGTGCCGCTCTTGCCATCCACCACCACGGAGCCGGGCACCACGTGGTCCATCAACGGCGCGAGCGACAGGAGCGCCGAGGTCGGGTAGCAGCCGGGATTGGCGACCAGGGTCGCGTCGCGGATCGCCGCGCGCGACGCACCGCGGTCCAGTTCCGGCAGGCCGTAGGCGACCGTCGTGAGGTGGGCATCGTCGCCCGCCGCCAGGTCGGGTCGTGGATGCACCTCGCCGTACCAGGTGGCGAACCCGTCGGCCGACAGCCGGAACGCCGCGGACAGATCGACCACCTTGGTGCCGGCATCGTGCAGCGCCGCCCCCAGTTCGAGTGCGGGTCCGTGGGGCGCGGCCAGGAACACCACGTCCAGTTCGGCCAGTTGGTCGGTGTCGATCGCATCGAACCGCCGGTCACCGGCGAGGTTGGGGAACAGCGTGCTCACCGGCTCACCCGCCTGGGCGTGCGCCGCGATCACGCTCATCTCGATGGCGGGATGGGCGCTGAGCAGGCGTACCAGTTCCACGCCTCCGTACCCGGAGGCGCCGACGATCCCGGCGCGATAGGCCACGTGCGCTCCTGGCTTCCTGGCTGGCGATGGACCCGCGCAGTGTGCAGGCCAATGCAGGAATCTGCAAACTCCGTGCAGGAAGCGCCGAGGCGGCAGCGCCGGTCGGTCAGGCCTGGGGCGGCTTGCGCAACTTCTTGACCTCACCGCGCTGCTTCTTGGCCCGTAGCCGCCGTTCCTTCGAACCCCGGGTGGGCCGGGTGCGTCGGCGCTGCTTGGGCGGCTCGAGGGCCTCGCCGACCAACGTGCGGAACCGGGCCAGTACGGCTTCGCGGTTGCGGTGCTGGCTCTTGTGCTCGGAACCGGTCAGGATGAGCACACCGGCCGACGTCATCCGTGAGCCCAGTCGCTCCATGACCCGTCTCCGCTGCGCCTCCGACAACGCCGAGGTGCCGGCGACGTCCCACCGCAGCTCGATCTTGGAGTCGGTGGTGTTCACGCTCTGCCCGCCGGGGCCCCCGGCCTTGGCGGCACGCAGGTCGAGCTCCGCCTCCGGGACGGAGACGCCGCGGCCGAGCGGGATGTCAGGCATGGGGCCCATCGTAGAGGTGGGGTCCGAGCTCGGAGTCGTGCGACCGGCCGAAGCCCGGCCGATCCCGCCGATTAGGCTCCGCGCCATGACTACTCCTTTCGACCTCGAGACGTTCCTCGCACAGCCCCGCCTGGCGGGCCTGTCGCTCTCCCCGGACGGCACCCGGCTGGTGGTCGGGGTGAGCACGCCGGCTCCCGACGACAAGCGCTACCGCAGCGCGCTGTGGTCGGTCGATCCGGCCGGCGGGCGTGCGCCGCGGCAGCTGACGCGTTCGGCGCCCGGCGAGTCGGCTGCGGAGCACCTGCCGGACGGCA
>PWLR01000143.1 GCA_003558435.1 Nitriliruptoraceae bacterium
ACCGTCAAACGCGGGCTGGACGTCCGGGATTTCGCGATGGCCGCGTTCGGCGGCTCGGGCCCGCTCCTGATCTGCCGGTTGCTGGACATCCTCGGTGTCGAGGCGGTCGTGGTGCCGCGCGACCCGGGCAACCTCTCGGCGTTCGGGCTCCTGACGGTCGATGTCAAGAATGACTACGTCCAGACCCACGTGGTCAAGGACGCCGAGGTGGATCTGGATGCGCTCGGTGCGGTCTACGAGGCCTTGGAGGTCCGCGCCGTCGACGCGCTCGACCGGGAGGGCTTCGCGCGCGCCGATCACCGGCTGCTGCGCACCGCCGACCTGCGTTACGACGGGCAGGCGTTCGAGGTGCGTGTCGCCGCCCCGGCCGGTCCGGTCGACGTCTCGCTGCAGAGGGCCGTCGTGGCCGCCTTCCACGACGAGCACGAGCGGTTGTACGGCTACGCCTACCGATCCGACCCGGACCGGCACCCGGTGGAGTGGGTCAACCTGCGGGTGACCGGTGTGGGACCCATCCAGCGGCCGCAACTGCAGCGCCTGTCCGCGGGCCGCGGTGGGCTGCAGACGGCAGCGGCCGGAACCCGAGCGGTGGTGTTCGAGGACGAGGCGGTCACGACCCCGGTGTTCACGCGCGAACGGCTCCGGGCCGGGGACCTGATCGACGGACCGGCGATCGTGCAGGAGTTCGGGTCCACCGTGCCGATCCACCCCGGGTTCCGGGCCCGGGTGGATGCGCTCGCCAACCTGGTCGTCACCCGGGCCGTGACCGCCGGACCCGACGTGAACGAGACCGGTGGCTCCCGCCACCTCGATGCGGAGGCGCGAGCATGACCTCTCTGACCGACACGCCGGCCAACGACGTCGACCCGATCCTGCTCGAGATCGTGCAGGGCACGCTGGCGTCGATCGAGAAGGAGGTCGAGGACGCGATCGGACGAACCTCCCGCTCGCCGATGATCCGCGACGCCCACGATTACCGCGCCGGGATCCACGATCGGGCGCTGCGCAAGTTGACCGGCCGGTCCTACTCCGCGCTGGTGCACCCCATCGCGCGCGACTTCCCGCTGGAGACCATGCGGCCGGGCGACGTGTACTTCCACAACGACGTCTACCTGTCCGAGGGCGGCATCGGCCACCTGCCGGACCTGTGCGTGACGGTGCCGGTGTTCGCTCCCGTGCCCGCCGACGAACCGGACGCGGCACCCGAGGTCGTCGCGTTCGTGCAGGCGTTCGGGCATCACGACGACATCGGCGGGGCGGTGCCGGGATCGATGCCCTCGCACGCCACCAGCGTGTTCGAGGAAGGCCTGATGGTCCCCCCGATCAAGCTGTGGGACGCCGGCGTGCCCAACCGGGCGGCGCTGACCATCATGACGCGGAACTCGCGGATGCCCGATTCGCTGGCCGGGGACCTCGATGCGGAGTGTTCCGCCTGTCTGATGGGCTCACGCCGGCTGACCGAACTGTTCGAACGGTACGGACGCGAGACGGTCGAGGCCTGCTTCGACGCGATCGTGGCCAACAACACCGACACCTACCGGCGCGAGATCCTGTCCAAGATCCCACAGGGCACCTACGTCTGGGAGGACTACGCGGAGCACGACGGCGTCGACGAACCGAAGCTGCACCGCCAGCGGATCACCATGACCAGGACGGGGCCTGAGGACGAGGGCGGCGAGCGGCTGATCCTCGACTTCGCCGGCACCTCGCCGCAGGCCAAGGGCCCGATCAACCACGTCGGGGACCCGGCCGACGGCAACTTCCTGAAGAAGTGGCTCGCGCCGATCCTGCGCAACCTGGCCGACACCCCGGAGCGGATGGCGGAGCTGGACGTCAACGAGGGCATCGTCGAGCTGATCGAGATGCGCTTCCCGCCGCCGGGGACCCTGCTGACCCCGGTCTTCCCCGCACCGACCAACGCGCGCACGTTCGTGATCCTGCGGCTGCTCGGGGTGCTGTCGGGGGTCATCGCCAAGGCCGTCGACGGCAAGATGCCCGCCGACCAGGAGACCATCCGTTACACGGGGGTCTACGGCCGGCGTGCGGACGGCAGCAGCTACCTGATGCGCGAGGTGCTCGGCGGCGGATCGGGAGGCCGGTACTACAGCGACGGCGAGGACACGATCCACGTCGTGCCCGACTCGCGCAACCTGCCGACCGAGTTCACCGAATCGCGGTTCCCGTTCCGCGTCGAGGCGCTCGGGCTCGCGCAGGACTCCGGTGGTGCCGGGCAGTTCCGGGGCGGGTGCGGCTACGAGAAGCACATCCGCATGCTCGAGGACGCCTACTTCATGTCGATCGCGGACCGGTCGATCCTGGCGTGCTGGGGGGTCAAGGGCGGTAGGGCGGGCCAGCCGTTCCAGGTCGTGATCGACCCCGGTGGCCCGAACGAACGCACCATGGAGGGGCTGGTCGACGACGAGCCCGTGCGTGCCGGCGAGGTGATCCGCATCCGCACCACCGGCGGTGGTGGTTGGGGCGATCCCTTCGACCGCGACCTCGACGCGGTCCGGCGCGACGTGCTGTGGGCCAAGGTGTCACGCGCGGCCGCGGAACGCGACTACGGGGTGCTCGTCAGCGGACCCGACGATGCGCCGGTGGTCGATGTCGATGCGACCTCGGTGTTGCGCGAGAAGTTGCGCGACGAACGGGGAGCGGCGGCGTTCTTCGATCGGGGGCCGGGGTACGCCCGGCTCGACCCGGAGGGTCGGCCGTTCCCCGAGGTCGATGTGGTGTAGAGATCCCCGTGGTGGACCACGGTACCGATCGGTGAGTCGCCAGCGATCTGCCCGGTCCGCCGCGCGCACGTTGGGCGGTCGTGTTCCCCGACGGTCACCGCGGTGCATACTCCGAGTCGATCGGGGGTCCCGTGGACGACAGGCAGACGGTCACGCAGGATGACGGCTCACGCCACGATGCCGGGGCCGTCGCTGCGGCACCACGACACCGTCGACGCCCTGCTCTGGGGCTGCTCTTCCTCGGCGCGATCCTGCTCGGTGGCTGGGCTCTCGTCAGCGCCCACCAACGCGCGCAGGTCGTCGTCTGGTACGACGCCCTGCCGATCGACTGCGGAGGTGAGCCCGCACCGATCGAGAGCCTCGGTGACCTCGAGCCGTCCTTCCTCGCGATCCTGGAGGCCTCACCGGGCCTGGACTGTGGGCTACGGATCCAGGTCGAGAACCGGGGTCGCCTCCCCGCGACCATCGCTGCGGTGACCCTCCCGTGGCACGGTCCCGCGACGGGCGCATCGATCCGCGCGACCTCGCTGGCACCCTACGGGGTGCTCCCGTTGGCCACCACGCTCGGTGAGCCGAGTCTCGCGGCGTCCGACGCCGTGTTCCCGCTCGACGTGCCACTGGCCGTGGGCGAGCAGGTGGCGTTGCGCCTCCGCCTCGAGTTCTCACCGGACGGCTGCATGTCGCCAGGGGCGCTCCAGTGGGTCGAAGACGCGCCCACGATCGATGTCTCGGTCGTGGGGCTGACGGGGACCCGTGCGCCGGTGGGAGCCGTGTTCGCGCAACGCGGTACCGACGCCTCGAGCTGCGACTCCGGCTGAACAGAGCAATTCGCCGACCGACCGGCCGCCCACGGCCACGCCCGGGAGGTTCACCCTCCGGCGATCGCCCCGACGAGGCGCAGTGGTTCGCGTCCGTCGCGGACCAGATCGGGCAGAGGGGTGTCGGCCGGTTGGTCGGAGAAGTCCTCCCCGGCGGCGTAGATGCGGATCATGGCGCGTCGACGTCCGGTGTCGCGGTCCCGGACGGTTCCCACCAGGGCGGGATGTGCGGCCTCGAGTGCATCCATCGTGGCGCCCAGCGTGACGGGAGGGGAGACCTCGACGACGGCGTCGCCCGTGATCCGCGCGATCGCGCGAAGTTGGTGGGGCATCGCGATGTGGATCCGGGCCGTCGGCGGGGCGCCGGTGGCCGGGGTTGCCGTGGTCGGTGCGGTCGCGCTCGGGGTGGCATCGTTCATGGCAGGCTCTGCACCTCGACGGACAGCACCGCCGGGAGGTCGCGCACGATCGTCGTCCAGTGGTCACCCCCGTCGGGGGAGACGTAGACCTGTCCGCCGGTGGTCCCGACGTAGATGCCGCACGGATCCATCTGGTCGACGGCCATGGCGTCACGCAGGACGTTGACGTAGCAGTTGGCCTGGGGCAGACCCTCGGTCAGTGCCTCCCACTCGTCACCGCCGGTGCGGCTGCGGTAGACCCGCAATCGTCCGTCGGGCGGGTAGTGCTGCTCGTCGCTGGTGATCGGCACGACGTACACGGTGTCCGGCTCGTGGGCGTGCACGCCGATCGGGAACCCGAAGTCGCTCGGCAGGTTGCCGCTGATCTCCCGCCACGATCCGCCGCCGTCGTCGCTACGCATGATGTCCCAGTGTTTCTGCATGAACACGACGTCCGGGCGAGAGGGATGCTGCGCGAGCTTGTGCACACAGTGCCCGACCTCGGTCTCGGGCTCCGGCATGAACTCGGAACGGAGTCCGCGGTTGGCCGGCTGCCACGAGACCCCGGCGTCCTCGGTGGCGAACACCCCGGCCGCGGAGATGGCCACGAGCATGCGCGAGGGGTCCGGGTGCAACAGGATGGTGTGGAGGCACAGCCCTCCGGCACCCGGGGCCCACGACGGCCCGGAGTCGTGACCGCGCAGTCCGTCCAACTCGGTCCAGTGCTGTCCGCCATCGGTGCTACGGAACAGCGCCGCGTCCTCGACGCCGGCGTACAGCGTGTCGGGATCGTCGGCAGACGGCGTCAGGTTCCAGACCCGAGCGAACGTCCACGGGCGCGGTGTGCCGTCGTAGAACAGGTGGGTACCGGGGTCACCGGTGTAGCTGAAGTCGTTGCCGACCGTCTCCCACGATCTGCCTCCGTCGTCGGACCGTTGCACGATCTGCCCGAACCAGCCGTTGGACTGCGCCGCGAACAGCCGATCGGGGTCAGCGGGGGAGCCGGCGACGTGGTGGATCTCCCAGCCTCCGAACAGCGGTCCCGTGATCTGCCATGACTCCCGGTGCCCGTCGGCGTGCAGCAGGAACGCACCTTTGCGTGTCCCGACCAGGACTCGGATCCCCGACATCAGCGTTCCCCTCCACGTTCGCGTCCCGGTCCCCGGGACGGAGCGCTCGATGGCGCGCCCGTCGTTCGGGGGGCCGGGTGGCACCCGGTCAGCAGCAGGTCGCTCGACATGGTTCCTCCAGGCTCGCACGGTCAGGCAACGGTGTCCACGGCATCGCGGTCCGTACAGGGTTGACGTCGCCGCCACCTGGAACTCATCGGTCGGTCACGGCCCGGGGGGATCCTGGCCGCAACGAGCGCCCGGACGTAAGGTGAGGGGATCGGGCTGACCGAGGATCGGAGCGAACATGTCGATCGGTGACCTCACCGACCGGGCCGCCACGGGGCTCGCCGGTCAGCTCGAACACCATCGCATCGAGCTGACCGGCTACTGCTACCGGATGCTCGGGTCGGCAGCCGACGCCGACGACGCCGCCCAGGAGGCCCTCTCGCGGGCTTGGCGATCCATCGACCGGTTCGAGGGGAGGTCCACGCTCCGGACCTGGCTGTACCGGATCGCGACCAATGTGTGCACGGACGCCCTGCGCGGGCGCCAGCGCCGTGCCCGGCCGATGGACCTGGGGCCCGCCTCGACCGTGGCCGAGGCGGAACTCGTCGCGTTGCCCGACGGTCGCTGGTTGGAACCGGTACCCGACGGTCGCGTCGTGGCGCTGGACGGGGACCCGGCCGAGCGAGCCGTCGCGCGGGAGTCGTTGCGGCTCGCGTTCGTGGCGGCGCTGCAACACCTTCCGCCCCGCCAGCGGGCGGTCCTGGTGCTGTTCGAGGTGCTGCGATGGAGTGCCGCGGAGATCGCCGAGCTGCTGGACACCTCGGTGCCTGCGGTCAACAGCACGCTGCAACGCGCCCGGGCGACGCTGGCTGAGCGCCCGGCGGATGCCGGCGAGGTGATCGACCCGCTCGATGCGTCGCAGCAGCGACTCCTCGAACGCTACATCGATGCGTTCGAGCGGTACGACATGGACGCGTTGACCTCGTTGCTGCACGAGGACGCCACCCAGTCGATGCCGCCCTACGACCTGTGGTTGCGCGGGCGGGAGGAGGTCGTGGCGTGGATGGCCGGACCCGGGGCCGGATGCGAGGGTTCGCGGCTGCTACCGACGGTCGCGAACGGGATGCCGGCGTTCGGGCAGTACCGGGTGGCGGCGTCGGGTTCCGGGCACGAGCCATGGGCCCTGCAGATCGTCGAGGTGAGCGACGGGATGATCGCCGGGCTGAGCGCCTACCTCGACACCGAGCGTTGGTTCCCCCGGTTCGGCTTGCCGCTCCGCCTCCCCGGCGACGGGTGAGGACTCAGCGGGCGGCGCTGCACCGGATGCAGTGAGCGGTCGTCGGCCGCGCCTCGAGCCGCTCGGCCGGGATCTGTTCGCCACAGGTGTCGCAGCGACCGTAGGTCCCGGCGGCGAGCTTCTCGAGTGCGCGGTCCGTGTCGGCCAGCGACGTGGCGATCGAGCGCGCCGTCGCGGTCGTGCTCAACCGTTCGATGGCCTCGGTCGTGCCCTCGCCGATCCGCTTGCCGAAGGCGATCGCCGACCCGGGCTCCGGTGGGGCCGTCAGCCGGGCCAGTTCGCTCGCCAGATCCTCGCGGTGCCGACGCAGATCCTCGGCCAGGGTGGAGTGGTTCATCGGGGTCCTTGCCGTAGGGCGCTCCCACGCTAGGCCACCCGATTCGCTCCTGGCCGCGCGAACCGGGCCGATGGGGCTCGCAGGTGCGACACGCCTCGGGCGGGGTGTCGTACCGTTCCCGTCGTCATTGGGGGCAGTACCACCCCTGCCGCCCTCGCCGAGCGACCGGACCCGAATGCGCGCGTTCACCTGCACGACGTGCGGCCAGCTGGTGTTCTTCCACAACTCGCTGTGCCTGCGCTGCTCCTCGGAACTCGGTGTCGATCCCTTCGCTCAGGACATGGTCGTGCTGGTTGACCCGGCACAACGGTGCGCCAACGCGGCCATCGCTGCCTGCAACTGGTTGGTGGAGACGCCAGGGACCCTGTGCGCCAGCTGCCGGCTGACCCGCCGCCGTCCGGCTGACGACGACCACCCGTGGCTGCCGGCGTTCGCGGTCGCGGAGACCGCCAAACGTCGGCTGGTCTTCCAGCTGCTGTCGCTCGGCCTCGCGCTCGAACCGCGGGACGAGGCGACCGGCGCGGGTGTCGCCTTCGATCTGCTCTCCAGCGAGCACGAACAGGTCATGACGGGTCACGCCTCGGGTGTGATCACCCTCGACCTGGCCGAATCGGACGATGTGCACCGCCAGCGGGTGCGCAAGAAGATGTCGGAGCCGTATCGCACGGTCCTGGGTCACTTCCGTCACGAGATCGGTCACTACGAGTTCACACAACTGGTCGGCCGGGACGACCTGACCGAGGCGCGTGCGTTGTTCGGTGACGAGACCGCCAACTACCAGGACGCGCTCGATCGCCACTACCGGCACGGCGCGCCGGAGGGTTGGACCGAACGCCACATCAGCGAATACGCCACGATGCACCCGGCCGAGGACTGGGCCGAGACCTTCGCGCACTACCTCCACATCCGGGGAACCCTCCAGACCGCAGCCGCCTACCGGTTGCGGGTCGACGGCCCGGACGTCGCGGCGATCGAACCCGGCGTCATCGCCTCCGATCCGGAGGAGCTCGACCCGGAGACCATCGAACAGATCATCGATGCCTGGCTACCGCTCAGCTACGCGCTCAACGCGGTGAACCGCAGCATGGGCCTCGACGACCTCTACCCCTTCGTGCTGCGCCAGGCCGTCATCGAGAAGCTCGGGTTCGTCCACCGGATGGTGCGCAAGGGCGCACGGCCCGGGCTCACGTCCCCGCGCAGGGGCTCGGGCGCCGTCGCCCGGTAGGACGTCAGTAGGCTCTCGGCTGCCCCCGGGCAACCACCCGACGCCGTCCCGAGAAGGCCCGCCGATGACGCCGACCGAGTCCGTTCAGGACGGCGCGCCCGATCAGGTGCGCGAGAGCGATCCCGTGGGGGCGGATGGCACGGGCACCGAGGTGGCAGGAACGGGACCTCTCGCCGGGATCCGGGTCGTGGACCTCACCCGGGCGCTGTCCGGGCCGTACGCGACGCTGATGCTCGCCGATGCCGGTGCCGAGGTGATCAAGGTCGAGCGTCCGGGGGCGGGTGACGACAGCCGCGGATGGGGTCCGCCGTTCGTCGGTCCCGACGACGCTCCGGAGTCCACCTACTTCCTGTCGATCAACCGCTCGAAGCGTTCCGTGGTGCTCGATCTGAAGGACCCGGACGACCTGGCCAGGCTGCGCGACCTGATCGCCGAGGCGGACGTGCTGGTCGACAACTTCCGGCCCGGGGTCATGGACCGACTGGGACTCGGGGCCTCGGACCTCGAGGAACTCAACGACCGGCTGATCGTGCTGTCCATCAGCGGGTTCGGCGAAGGCGGCCCCGACGGCGACCGCTCCGGCTTCGACCAGATCGTCCAGGGCGAGGCCGGGTTCATGGGCGTGACCGGTGAGGTGGGTGGCGGGCCGATGCGGTTCGGCATCCCCATCACCGACATCCTCTCGGGGATGTTCGGCGCGTACGGCGTGGTCGCCGCGCTGCACGCTCGGACGCGCACCGGCAAGGGCCAGCGGGTCACGACCTCGTTGTTGGCCTCGGCGGTCGCGGTGCACGCCTACCAGGGCACACGTTGGACGCTCGGTGGTGACGTGCCGCAGACGACCGGCAACCGGCACGCCACGATCACCCCCTACGGAGCGTTCACGTGTGCTGACGGGTGGGTGAACATCACGGTCGGCTCGGAGGGGTTGTGGCGTCGCTTCGCGCCGCTGGTCGGGATCGACCCCGGGGATCCGCGCTATGCCACGAACCGGCTGCGCGTGGTCAACGTCGACGAACTGGAGGCAGAGATCAACCAGGCGCTCATCGGTGAGACCGTCGATGTGTGGATGGAGCGGCTGGCTGCCGCAGGGGTGCCGGCCGGACGCATCCGGGCCATGGACGAGGTCTATGCCTGGGATCAGGTCGAGCACCTCGGCCTGATCGACCGCGTCACCCACCCGACCGCCGGCGAGTTGGCACTGCCCGGTTCGCCCGTGCGCTGGTCGCGTTCCGGGCACCGGCCGCCGGAGCCTCCGCCGCGGCTCGGTGAACACGACGACGAGGTGCTGGGCCCCGACCCTGGTTGAGGCGTTCGAACCTCAGCGGTCGTCGTCGGGTCCCTCGGCACGGCGTCGCGCCTTGCGTTCCGCCTCCTGGACGTGGGCGCGACCGTCCATCAGTTGTTCGCGCACCCGTCGTTCGCCGGCGATCGCGACGTCCATGTAGGTCCGCTCGAACTCCTCGACGACCTCGAAGGTCCACCGGTCGGGCAGCACGTTGCGGCCGAGCCAGCTCGTCGTGAGTTCGTCGGCGAGTTCGTCGTGGCCGGCATCCCGGAGCATCTGCAGGCCGTCGCCGAGGGTGTCGTCGACGTAGCCGATCTGTTGGTGGAACTCGTAGAGGGCCCCGCGGGCCCGCTGTAGCAACTCGAAGGCCTCGCTGACCTTGCCGACGGCGTCGACCGTCGCGTCGTCCACGCCGTCGGGTCGGGTGTGGGCCTCGTCGGGCTGGCGTGCCATGGCGGATCCTGTCGCATGGTGGTGGGCGGTCGTCGAACGTGTGTGGCGAGCCTGACAGCGTGGGCGAGCGGGTGGGGGGCGCGGAACCCGGTCAACGGGGCGAGGATCCGACCCATCCACCAGCGTGTCCGGGCAGGACGGCCGCGTGAGCACGGGCTAGCGTCTCGGCGCCTGCGCCGACGACACCGCTGGCGGCGCGCAACCACCGCGACATGCGCCATCTGCAACCACGAGACGAGGGATCACATGCCCACCGCGCACCTGAGCGCCGCCCCCGGTGACTTCGCCGACGCCGTCCTGCTGCCGGGCGATCCGCTCCGGGCCAAGCACATCGCCGAACGCTGCTTCGAGAACCTGCGCCAGGTCAACGATGTGCGCGGCGCCTTGGCGTTCACCGGGACCTACCGGGGCATGCCCGTGTCGGTGCTCGGTACCGGTATGGGCATCCCGTCGGCATCGATCTACGCGACGGAGCTGGTCGCCGAGTACGGCGTGACCCGCCTGGTGCGGGTCGGGTCCTGTGGCGCGGTGCAGGACGACATCGCGATGCGGGACGTCATCCTGGCCTCGGGGGCCTGTACCGATTCCGGGGTGAATCGGGCCCGGTACGGCGGCCTCGACTTCGCCGCGATCGCGGACTTCGACCTGCTGGTCACCGCGGCCCGGGCAGCCGAAGCGCGTGGGGTCGCGGTCAAGGTCGGCAACATCCACAGCGCCGATCTGTTCTACGAACCGCGCGGCGAGTTGTTCGAGACCATGGAGAAGATGGGCGTGCTGGCGGTGGAGATGGAAGCCGCCGGCATCTACGGCGTCGCCGCGGAGCTTGGGGCCAGGGCGCTGACCGTGCTGACCGTCAGCGACCACATCAAGACCGGCGAGAAGGCCACCGCTCAGGAGCGTCAGACCACCTTCGACGAGATGGTCGACGTCGCCCTCGACGGGCTCGTGCTGGACGCGGAACGCCGCTGACCAGAAGGCCGGGTCCGATCACGGCTGCCGGGACGGCCGGTCCGACCCGGATGACCTACCGCGCGTCCACGTGTGCCCGGCCGATGGTCGGTGGTTCGAAGCTCCTCCCGCGTGTATCCAACGGGTGCGGTGGTGAAGGACCACGAGCTCCTGGCGCACCGTGGCGGATGCCGTGGAAGGGTCATCGTGCCGATCAGCCAGAGTTCCCGTGTGGGGGGCGCGGGCCTGCTGGCCCTGGTGGCGACGTATGGCATCGGCCGGCTGGCGTTCGGGCTGTTCGTGCCGAGGTTCGGGGAGGAGTTCGGCCTGTCGCTCGACGTGCTGGGCTTCTACGCCAGCTCGGCGCAGGCGGGCTACCTGGTCGCCACCGTGACCACCGGGGTCCTCACGGCCCGGTACGGGCCTCGCGTGCCGGTGGTCTCGGGGTGTCTGCTGTTGGCGGTCGGTGCGGCCATGGTGGCTTCGGCGCCTGGTCCGATCCTGCTGGCCGTGGGGGTGATCGCGGCGGGCACCAGCGCCGGCGGGGCGTGGGCGCCGTTCTCGGATGCGGTCGACGAGCAGGTCCCGTCGTCTGGGAGCCGGCGTGCGCTCGCGCTGGTCAACGCCGGCTCGCCGGTCGGTCTGGTGGTGGCCAGCGGGCTCGTGCTGGTGGCCGGCGACCGCTGGCGGGCCGTGTGGTGGGGGTTCGCGGCGATCGGGTTGGTGGCGGCCGTGGCGGCCTGGAGGGTGCTCACGCCAGGCGCGGGGAGCCCGGCGCTCGATCGGGAACGGCCCCGGCTGGCGTGGTTCCTCAACCCCCGGTCGATGCGACTGTTGGTCGTCGCGGTGGGGATATCGATCACCTCTGGTGCCTACTTCACGTACGCGCCGGATACGGCCCAGGCCGCCGATCTGCCCGGCTGGATCGGTCCGGCGATGTGGGCGACCCTGGGGATCGCCGGTGTGGCGGTGGGCGCCTTCGGAGGCGAGATCGCCAACCGGTACGGCCTGCGCGGTCCGCTGGCGATGACGCTCGTCCTGGTCGGTGGCTCGACCCTGGCGCTGCTGATCGCGCCAGGCTCCATCCTCGCCGTCCTCGGGTCGGCTGCCCTGTTCGGGGTGGGCTTCACCACCGGGTTCGCCCTGGTGGTGATGTGGAGCCAGGAGGTCTTCCACGATCGCCCGACCACCGGTTTCACCCTGACCATCGTGTTCATCGCGGCCGGGTTCATCATCGGGCCGGGCCTGTTCGGGGTGCTGGCCACCCGTTTCGGCGGCGATGTGGCGCTGCTGGTCGCGGCCACCCCTGCCCTGCTGGTCACGCTGGTGCCCCCAGCGCGCAACGACCGCCTCGAGCCGCACGAGCCCGGGTAGACGCGCCGATGCCGCCTCCGGGTAGGCCATCGGACATCGACGTCTGACCGGACGGGTGTCTGTGGAGCCCGGGGGGCCTGCTGCTCCCTGATCGGACCGCGCGCCTCACCTGAACGTCACGTTCCGCCAACGAGCGAGTTGGCCGAGGTTCTTGGGATGACGGTCGATCGGAGAGGTCATGCACGCCACGAACGCCGCCTGCGCGACCTCCCGTGCGGTGTCGGTGGGATTCCCTCGGCAGGGACGTTGGTCTCACCCGTAGGGGATGGGCGGCCCTTGAGCCGAGGGGGTGACGGCGGTCATGGTGGGATCGGTCGCGTCGTAGACACCATCGGAGGCCACCATGAGGACGCTGGTCTACGGGGCTGGGCCACTGGGCTCCTACCTCGCGGCGAAGTTGCACGAGGACGGGGTCGCGGTGGCGCTGCTGGCCCGCGGGCAGCGGCTGGCGGATCTGCGCGCGCACGGCGTGGTGCTCGAGCACTGGCGCTCGGGGGCACGCGAGATCCACCACGTGCCGGTCGTCGAGGAACTCCGCGAGGACGACGACTACGACCTGGTACTGGTGGTGATGCGCAAGGATCAGAGCCGGGACATCCTGCCGATGCTGGCGAACAACCAGCACGTCCGCACGGTGTTGTTCCTCCAGAACAACTCGGCAGGGTTCGCCGACTACACCGCCGCGCTCAGGGCCGGCCGGGTGATGGCCGGCTTCCCGAGTCTCGGTGGTGAACGTCGGGACCCGGCGATGCGGGTCATGGCTCTGCCGCGGGTGGCCATGCCGATCGGTGAGGTCGATGGCCGCCTGACCGACCGCGCCCGTGAGGTGGCCGCCCTGCTCGAGCGCACCGGCAAGGCGGTGGAGGTCCGTGCGGACATCGACGCCTGGCTCGTGACGCATCTCGCGGCGATCATGGGCTACGGCGGGCTGTTCGCCACCGATCTCGACCCCGGGCGCTACGCCCGCACGCGCGACGCGATGCTGCTGGGCGTGCGGGCCCGCACCGAGGCGCTGCGCGCGCAACGGGAGGCCGGTATCCCGATCAGTCCGCCGTCGCTGCGTTGGCTGCCGTTCCTCCCTGAGCCGCTCGTGGTGGCGCTGCTGTGGGTTCTGGCTCGCACCACCTTCTTCGAGGTCGGCGTCGTGAGCCACGCCAAGGTCGCGCGGGAGGAGATCGTCGTGCTCGTCGAGGAGTATCGCGATCGGATCGCCCCGGCGGGTGTCCCGACACCCGTGTTCGACCAGTTGGCGGCGCACGTCGCGGGCACGGTTGCGCCGCTACCCGACGGCAGCCACGAGGAGCCGATGCGGTGGGGTGGCCTCGTCGGTCTCGCCGCGGGCTGTGCCACCGTCGCGGTGGTGGCGAGGCTGCTCAGACAACGGTCGTAGACGATGCCCGGCGGTGACCTGCCTCCAGTCCAGGTGGCCGCCGCACGTGACCATGCGAGCTTCCGCACCGAGGACCGTGGCGGATCCGCCGGCATCGGCTCGTCGCGGGACGACGGAAGCGAGCCGCATGGACGCACGTAGGCCGCGAGTCCTGCCGTGGCTGGTGCCGCCACTGTTCGCCGTGCTGCTGGCGGTGGTGCCGGGTCTGGTGGGTGCCGGCGAGGCACCGCGGTCGCTGGATGGGTACATCGCTGCGGTCGAGGAGCGGGTGCCGGCGATCCTGGACCGTGATGGGGTGCCGGGCGCCGCGGTCGCGGTGGTGGCCGGCGGGGAGTTGGTCTGGGCGGGGGGGTTCGGGGTGCGTGATCGCGACACGGGTGAGCCGGTGCTGGCCGACACGGTGTTCCAGGCCGGGTCCAACTCCAAGTCGTTGACGGCCTGGGCGGTGCTGCGACTGGCCGAGCAAGGACGGATCGCGTTGGACGCGCCCGTGGACGAGCAGGTTGCCGGGTGGCAGCTGCCCGCGGGCGGATATCCGTCCGCGGGGGTGACGCCGGAACGGTTGCTGGCCCACACGGCGGGGCTTCCGTTCGCGATCAGCGGTGTGCCGCGCTCGGCCCGCGAGCTTCGGCGGTGGGAGGTCGACCCCACCGGGTTCCACGTCCACCATGAGCCGGGGGCGGGGTTCGTCTACTCCAACCCCGGCTACGCCGTGCTGGGTCTGCTCATCGAGGAGGCTGCCGGTGAGCCGTTCGCCGAGGTCATGGCCCGTGAGGTGCTCGAGCCGCTGGGCATGCACGACTCGACGTTCGACCTCGACGCCCGGCTCGCGAGCCGAGCGGCCACCGGCTACGACCGCGATGGCGAGCCGGTGCCGGTGGACTGGCGTGGCCCGATCGGAGCCGGCGGGTTGCACACCACCGCCCCCGATCT
>PWLR01000247.1 GCA_003558435.1 Nitriliruptoraceae bacterium
CACGCAGAACAGGAACGGGTCGATCGTCTGCCAGACACGGTCGAGTTCGACCTGCTGGAGCACCACGTCGTCGGGCATCGCCACGGTGTTCTCCTCGGAGGGGGTCCCGAGAGTCTACGGTGGTTCACGATGCAATCAATCCCGGTGGGCGCCGAACATCAGCCCTCGGCCGGCACCCTCGCCGAGCGAGCGCCGCCCGAACGCATCCAGACCACGATGTCGAGCACCCGCACCAGGGAGAGCCCACCCGCACCGGCCTCGGCGCGCACCTCCTTCAAACGGGGCACGATGCCCTCGGCCCGGAGTGCAACGCGCAGTGGGCGGTTGAACTCGCCCGTGTGCCGCCCCGTCAACGCCTGCACGACCTCCGGCTCCGCGGTCGAGACCATCGTCGGACGCTTTCGGGCGAGCAACCGTGAGCGCGTCAACGGGCCCACGCCCGACACCGTCTCGAGCTCGACCTCCAGGCGGGCCAACGCGTCGAGGTCGTCATCGCTCGCCTTGTGCAGGGCACGTTTGCGGGGCAGCTCGCCGAGCAGCTCGGACAACCGCTTGCGGCGCGTCTCCAGGACCTCGATCACGCCCCAGCCTCGGACCGGACGACCGAGGATGCTGGTCGCGACGAGATCCTCCATCGTGAACCGATCGGCCACCTTCTTGCGATCGCCCCGCCCGCCGAAGTCATCGAACCGTGCGCTCGCGAAGGCGCCCTCGGTCAGGTAGTGCTGCAGCTGACGTGAGGCGTCGTTCGCCTCGATGTGGGAGCGGATCCGCTCCGCCATGTCCGCCGTGTCCGTCATGTCCGACATATGCGACCGCCGCTGATCGTGTTCGGCGCGATCCGCGCCACTGGCTGACGACGATAACGCCGCAGGCAGCGGACGGACGCGCGACCTACCGACGAACGCACCGGCGCCACGGATACCGCGCGGCTCGGGACCCCGGGCAAGCGTGGCACGCCGACCACGTAGCGTTACTCTAGGGCTCGGCCCGGAGAGACGGGGTGTCGATGTGGGGTGTCGCTGATGGATCGCGCACGGGTGGCACGTTCGCGGTCGCTGGCCGCTGCGGTCCTCCTGCTTGTCACGGGATCGGCGAACCCGGCCCTCGGCCATGCCAGCGGGCAGCTCCCCTACGCCTGGTGGAGCGCCGATGGCCACCGCATCGTCGCTGAGTGGACCGCTCCCGCCGACGACGCGGCGTTGATCGGCGAAGCCGTGGGCGTGCTCGGACCTGGCGCATCGGAGGCCTACCTCGATGGCCCGGTGGACGCCTTCCCGACCGACGAGGAGATCGCCGTGCTGTCAACCTCCCCGCAACTCGCGCACTACCTGCTCGACAACCTCGGCGTGCGGCAGAACGGCGTCGACTGCGCAGCGGAGGTCGAGCCGGCCCGGGACTTCATCACCGAGGGCGCGAGGTTCGAGTTCACGTGCCCGGAGCCGGTCGCCGACGTCGAACTGTGGGTCACGATGCTCCATGACCAGGATCCGGCCTACCAGACGCTCAGCGGCGACGGCACCATCCAGGACGCCCGCCACACCGCGGCGGCGCCCGCCCACCCCTGGGACTTCACGATGACGGTCGACGGACCACGTGGGGCCCCGGTGGTGCTCTACCTCGCGGTGGGGGCCGCGGTGGTGGTCGGACTGCTGAGCGTTCGGAGCGTGCGAGCGTGACCGCGGTGATGCTCCCCCTGCTGACGATCACACGACTGTTCGACGACCGGGCGCTGGAGGGCGTCATGCTGCGCCTGCTCGACGACGCGGTCGGCGCGTTGCCGCTGCAGTTGTTGGCCCTGGCGACCGCTGCCGGTGTGGGCGCGGTCCATGCGCTCGGCCCGGGCCACGGCAAGCTGTTGGTGGGCGCCTATCTCGCGAGTTCACGCGGCAGGACCCGGGATGCGGTGGCGCTCGGCGGGCTGGTGGCGGCGATGCACACCGGAGTCGTGCTGGTCCTCGGGATCGGGTTCGCCTCGCTCCAACGCCTCCCCGGAGGCGACCGGCTCGACCCGGCGCTGCGTCTGGTGTCCGGGCTGGCGATCACCGCGGTGGGTGCGTGGCTGCTGCATCGGCATCTGGCATCGCGCCGCCGACGCGTGACCGTGTCGGCCCGGGCCGGCGGAGAGCACGATCGCGTGACACACGGTCACGTGGATCATGCCCCTGCGGCGCACGCACACACCGGCCATGACGGCCGGCACCACCATCACGAGCTCCCGGCCGAGATCCGTCCCCTGTCACGCGCGGGGGTGCTGGCCCTGGCCACCTCGGGAGGCCTGCTCCCCAGCCCGGCGGCGTTCGTGGCACTCGCTTCCGCGATCGCGATCGGGCGCCCGGGGTTCGGTCTGCTGCTCGTCCTCGCGTTCAGCCTCGGGCTGGCAGCGACGTTGACCGCGGTCGGAGTCTCCATCGTGTGGGGCCGCGGACGCCTGGATCGCGCGAGCGGCGACCGGTTCCGGGTGGCTCAGATGGCGCGGGCGCTACCCCTGGTCGCGGCGCTGATGGTGCTGGGCGGCGGCCTGGTACTGAGCGTCGCGGCGACGCTCGCACTGTAGGCCGAACGAACGACGCCGCGTCCGGGCTCAGGCGCTGACGCGGGCGTTCTCGATGGCCGCGAGCGTCTCGCGTCCGAACGCCTCGAGGTCACCTGGGTTGCGGCTGGTGACGAGCGGGCCGGGTCCGTGATCACAGACCACGACCTCCTCGTCCTGCCAGGTGCCACCGGCGTTGCGGATGTCGGTCTGCAGGCTCGGCCACGAGGTCAGGACACGTCCATCGACACAGCCGGCCTCGATGAGCGTCCACGGCGCGTGACAGATCGCCGCCACCGGCTTGCCGGACTCGACGAACGCCCTGGTGAAGGCGACCGCTGCCCCGTGCATCCGGAGCTGGTCGGGGTTGGCCACCCCGCCCGGCAGGATCAACGCGTCGTAGTCGTCCACCGAGACGTCGTCGACGACCGCGTCGACCTCGAACGTGTCGGCCTTGTCGAGATGGTCGAATCCCTGCACCTCGGTGTCCTCGGTCGAGATGAGCACCGGCGTACCGCCGGCGGACTCGACCTCCGACCACGGCTGGGTCAGCTCGATCTGCTCCACACCCTCGGTGGCGACCAGGAAGGCGACCTTGGCTCCGTCGATGTTGCTCACCGCTACTCCTCGTGTCGTTCGGGTTCGTTCCGGTTCGTTCGGTTCCCGGCGGATCGCTCGGGCATGTCCGACGGGGTACGCGGCGTGGGGCGATCCGCCCACCGGCGGACGTGCACCTGGCCGGCCGGGGGCGTCCGGGCGGACGCTCAGATGTGTTGGCGGTCGCCCTCGGTGCGCAGATCCGCCAGTTGGAGGGTCCGAGCCATGTCGGTGTGCGAGACGATGCCCACGACGCGGTCCTGGTCGATCACGACCACCCGCCCGTCCGCGCACCCCTGCATCCGGGTGAGGAGTTCGGCCAGGGGCGTGTCGGGCTCGGCGACGACCATGTCCTCCCGGCTGCACGCCACGTCCTCGACGGCCACGTGAGCCCGGTCCTCGCGGTCGATGCGTTTGAGGTGGTTCAGGGTCACGAGCCCGGTCGGCCGGTCCTGACCATCGACGACGGGGAAGGCCGAGTAGCGGCTGCGCAGCACGTAGTCCTCGAGGACGTCCTGGACCGCGAGCCCCCGGGGCACCGTCATCACCTCGACGCTCATCACGTCCGAGACCCGCAGATCCCCGAACGAGCGCTGGATGCGGGCGTGCTGTTCCTCGGCTGCTGCCGCCGTGGCGAGGATCCAACCGAGCAGCGCGATCCACAGGCCGTTGAACAGGGGGATCTGGGGGATCATGATGATGGTGACCAGGCCGAGTGCGACCAACCCGAACCCGAACGCCTTCCCGGCCCGTGAGGCGGTGATCGACGCGCTGAAGCGGTCGCCACGACGCTTCCACAGCAGCGCCCGGAGGATGCGACCGCCGTCGAGCGGGGCGGCGGGCACCAGGTTGAACACCGCCAACGCGATGTTGATGAACCCGAGCCAGTTGATGACCCCGATCGCGACGCCGTCGACACCCAGCGCCGTGCCCAGCAACGTGATGCCGTAGAACGCCACGCCGAGCACCACACTCACGAGCGGCCCGACCGCGGAGATGCGCAGGTCCCCACGGGGATCCATGGCCTCACCCTCGAGCTTCGCGACACCACCGAACATCCACAACGTGATGCCCTCGACGCCCACGCCCTCCCCCCGGGCCACGATGGCATGCGCCAGTTCGTGGGCGAGCAACGAGAGGAAGAAGGCGACGGCGGTGATCGCTCCGGCGAGCAGGTAGACACCCGCAGCACGGTCGGGGTACTGCAGCGGCAGGTAACCGAAGCCGATCCCGAGCAGCACGAGCACGAAGATGACCAGCACGCTCCAGTTGACGCCGATCCGCACGCCCGCGAACTCGCCCAGCCGCAGGGTCTCGTTCACCGCACACCTCCACGAGGGGGCCGCGGCGCCCGGCTCCGTCAACCGGTCGAGCACACGGCCTCTCCCCAGGTTCGGAGACCATCATCGGCGTGGAGGCGTCCGGGTCGTGCGTTCGACGGTGGACCTACGCCGCACGCATCAGCGTGGCCCAGCGCAGCGCCTCGACGTGGGCGGCGGCCAGCTCACGCGGGTCGGGACCGAGGCGGCTCCCGGTCGCCACGAGCACGTCCCGATCGGCCCGCTCGGCGGCCGGGGAGACGTCGATGAGGTCCCGCAGTTCGCCCTCGTCACCGAGCAGGGCGGCCCTTGCCGCGGCCCTCGACGGGATCTCGGCCAGGATGATCGGAGGGACCCGACCGTCCGGACCCAGCACGGAGTACATCCCGAGCGCCAGCAACCCGTCGACCAGCACGGTCGCGGTCGGCCGCTCCCAGCCGGGTCGAGGACGTTGGCAGCCGGCGTCTCGTTCAGCGCTCGTGGGTGGCGGCGCACCGCCGTGCGGCTGCCACCAGGTACTCGGGGGCGAGGTCGATCCCGATCGACCGCAGGCCCAGCTGTCGGGCCACGAGGTTGGTCGTGCCGGTCCCGCAGAAGGGATCGAGGACCGTGCCTCCCTCCGGGCAGGTCGCCAGCAGCGGGATGCGACACAGGTCCTGCGGGTAGGCCGCGAAGTGCCCATCCCGGTTGTGGGTGTCCTCGGGCATGATCTCCCACACGTCCGAGGGCTTGGCGCCCTTCGGGTGGTAGCGAAGGAAGTAGAACCCGCGATCGCGCAGCTCCTTGGCCCGTCCGGAGACACGTTCCGAGTCCGAGTGGGTGACCCGCCCCGAGCCTCGGACCACCATGCGGAAGTCGGACACCTCGCCCTGTTCGACCGCGGTCAGCATCGCGTCCAACGCTTCCAGCGCCGCCGCACGCTCGTCCTCGTCCAACGCCGTCGAGAGTTCGATCTTGCGCCGGTAGCGCACCCCGCTGACCCCGGTGGCCGAGACGGTCCGGCCCTTGACCACCTTGGTCTGCCCGGGCGCGGACCGGATCGCATCCACGTCGTAGTGGAAGCGGGCGGCGTCCTTGACGAGGTGCAGCACCGGCTCGTGGAGGTTGCGCAGCTTGTCCCTGGCGTTGTCCGGGCTGCCCTTGACCTTGTTCCAGACCACGTGGTTGCGCAGCACCCAACCCTGGTCGTCGACCAACGCGAGGGCGAGGCGCCACGGGATCAGCTGCAGGCCCTTCGACCGGTAGGTGTCGCCGAGGTTGAGCCAGAGCGACCCGGTGGGACGCAACACGCGGTGCAGCTCCGCGCACACCGACAGCAGGTTCGCGAGGTAGCTGTCCCGGTCCGACTCCAGCCCGATGCCCCGGGCCGCGTACTCACGATGGCCCCAGTAGGGCGGGCTGGTCATGACCACATCGACCGACGCGTCGGGGATCTCCGCCAGTACCGCAGCGGCATCACCCTCGAGGAACAGTGGGGCGCGCTCGGCCGAGCCGAGGTACTCGGCGACCCGGCGGGACACGTCCCGTTGCGGTTCCCGGTGCGGTGTTGCGTGGCCCATGGTCCCTCCGGCCGGGCACCCTAACGGGGGGCGACCGGGTGATGGCACCCTGGCCGCGAACGGCCGGATCGGTGGCCCGGCCCGTCTACCCTGGGCCCGCCGAACCACCTCCGACGCAGGAGAACCGCCATGCCATCGCTCGACGAGGTGCTCGCCGAGGTCGACGACTGGCCGGTGGACACGGTGGGGGTCGGGGTGAGCGCCGCGGATGCGACCTCGACCACCCACGGCGCGACCGACACCGTGTTGCCGTTCGCCTCGCTCACCAAGCCGTTGAGCGCCTACGCGGTCCTGATCGCGGTCCAGGACGCTGCCATCCACCTCGACGAGCCCACCGGCCCGGAGGGCGCTCATGAAGAGATCACCGTCCGCGAACTGCTCGCACATGCCTCCGGTCTGCCGCTCGAAACGGACGGGCTCGTCGGAGCGCCGCGACGTCGGCGCATCTACTCCAACTGGGGCTACGACCTGCTGGGCGATCTGGTCGCCCAGCGGGTCGGAACGAGCTTCGCCGACCACCTGCGGTTCGAGGTGTTGGGGCCCCTCGGGATGAACCGGACGGTGCTCGAGGGATCCCCGGCCCACGCCGCTCGGGGGACCGTGACCGACCTCCTGGCCTTCGCCCGCGAACTGTTGGCGCCGCAGTTGCTCGACGAGGCGTTGCACGAGGCCGCGACCACCGTCGCCTTCCCGGACCTCGACGGTGTGGTCCCCGGGTTCGGGCGACAATACCCGTGTGACTGGGGGCTCGGATTCGAGGTCAAGTCCGACAAGGATCCGCATTGGACGGGCTCGGAACTCGATGCGCGCACCTACGGCCACTTCGGCCGGTCGGGTTCGTTCTTCTGGGTCGATCCCACTCGCGGGATCGCCTGCGCCGAACTGGCCGACCGTGACTTCGACCAGTGGTCCAAGGATCTCTGGCCCGGGTTCAACGATCGCGTCGTCGAGGCGGCATCCGGCGACCTGGACGGTGGCGCCGCGTGAGGGTGCTCATCGCCGGCTGCGGCGATCTCGGAACCGAGGCCGGCCTGCGGTTCGCCGCCGAGGGCCACCGGGTCCTCGGTCTCCGGCGATCACCCGGCAAGCTGCCGGACGTCATCGAAGCTCTCGCCGGCGACCTGTCGGCGCCCTTGCCCGACCTCCCCGGCGACGTCGAGGTGCTGGTCTACGCCGCAGCGGCGGACGGACGTACGGAGGACGCCTACCGCCGCGCCTACGTGCACGGCCCCCACCACGTCCTCGACGCGTTGGACCGAGCGGGAGCCCAGGTCCGGCGGGTGCTGATGGTGTCCTCGACGGGCGTGTACGGCGTCGTCGATGGCTCCGAGGTCGACGAGGACACGCCGACCGAGCCGAACTCCGCGTCCGGAGCGGTCCTGGTCGAGGCCGAGCGCGCGCTGCTGGACCGTCGCCCCGACGCGACCGTGTTCCGCCTGGCCGGCGTCTACGGGCCGGGCCGCACCCGCCTGATCGACCAGGTCCGGGACGGCACGGCCGTGATCCCCGATCCCCCGGTGCACACCAACCGCATCCACCGCGACGACGCGGCACAGGCCATCCTGGAGTTGACCACCGGCGCTGCGCCTGCGCCACGGGTGCTCGTCGGGGTCGACCACGACCCAGCCGAGCGCGGCCAGGTCCTGCGGTTCCTGGCCGACGAGCTCGGTCTGCCCCACCCACCGACGGGCCCGGACCGGCGGGCTCGGGGCGGGGACAAGCGATGTCGCAACGATCGGCTCGTCGCGACCGGGTTCCGGTTCACCTACCCCACCTTCCGCGAGGGCTACCGAGCCGTCCTGGCCGGGCATGGGGTCCGTCACCCCTGAGCCGTCGCCGGGAGGTTCGCTCCGCGCGGACGGGCCCGGGGGTCCGCCAACGGTCCCCACACCACGGGACCACCGGCCCGGCCGCCGCCACCCGGGGATGGTTAGGCTCGCACACCACCCAGCGACCCGTCGTCCAGCACGGGGGTCCGAGGAGCCGACCATGCCCGTGCCACCCCGCCCCGGCGATCTCGCCTCGCTCGACCGTGACGAGTGCCTGGCCCTGCTGGCCGACGCCTCGTTCGTTCGCGTCGCGTTCGTGACGTCGCAGGGACCGACGGTGTTGCCGGTCAACCATCTGCTGCACGGTGACGCGTTGTACTTCCGCACGGCGCCCGGCTCGAAGCTCGGCACCGCCGCCGCCGGCGAACGGGTCGCGATCGAGGCCGACAACGGGGACGAACCCTCCCGCACCGGCTGGAGTGTTCTGGTCCACGGACGCGCCTCGATCGTCAACGACCCGCACCTGATCGAAGCCCTGCACGCGCTGCCCTTCGAGCCGTGGGCGCTCCCCGCCGATCAGGCGTTCTGGGTGCACGTCGAACTCGAGCGCGTGTCCGGTCGACGCATCATCCGCGACTGAGACGCCCCTGAGCCGTCCCGCGCGGCCGCTCCGAGCGGTTCGCCGTCGCGGTGAGCGGGTTGGCCGTCCTGACGTTGGCCCTGGTGGCGGCGAGCGCGCTCCGCACCGCCGAACTGTCGGCGCTCAACGACCTTTTGGCCGACAGCGACGCCGCGCTGGCGGACTCCAGCCGGACCAAGGACGCGTTCCTCGCAGCGGTGTCCCATCAGCTGCGCACACCGCTGGCGGTCATCTCCGGTTTCGTTGTGGCGATGCAGCGACGGCCTTCGGACGGCGCCGATCGCCAGGCCTGCAACCAGCCGATCGAGCGCAACGTCCGACGTCTCGACACGTGACCCCTTCCGACGAACCGTCGAACTCGCACGGATCCTGCCGGAGCTGCCCTCGACACTCACCGGCGCCGATGGCAGCGTGACGGTCGATGTCGAACCGGGTTGCCTCGTCGAGGTCGACACCCGGCACCTCGAACGCATCCTGGTGAACCTGATCGTCAACGCCGAACGCCATGGCCGGCCGCCGGTCACGGTCACGGCGACCGGGGCCGGCGCGGACCACGTGGAGGTACGGGTCCGCGACCACGGGACCGGGATCCCGACCGAGGAGATCGATCGGCTGTCCGAACGCTTCGCCCGTGGCGACGACCGGGCCAACTGACCGCCGACCGCGAGCGTGCCGGGGCGCCGAGCCGTCAGGCGGTCTGCACCACTTCACCGGTCTGCACCCGCCACAACGCGGCGTAGCGGCCGTCGGCGGCCACGAGTTCGTCGTGGGTGCCGGCCTCGACGACCCGGCCTGCATCCATCACGTGGATCCGTGCCGCGTGCCGGACGGTCGACAGTCGGTGCGCGATCACGATCGTGGTGCGATCGATCGCGACCCGGGCGAGCGAACGCTGGATCGCCTCCTCGGTCTCGTTGTCCACCGACGAGGTCGCCTCGTCGAGGACCAGCACCGCCGGGTCCCGCAGGATCGCCCGGGCGATCGACAGTCGCTGGCGCTGGCCGCCGGACAGCTTCTGGCCGCGCTCCCCGACCACGGTGTCGTACCCCTCGGGCATCGAGGTCACGAACTCGTGCGCTTCCGCGAGCTGCGCCGCACGCACCACCTCGGCGTCCGAGGCCTGCGGGCGGCCGTAGACGAGGTTCTCACGCACGGTGCCGTGGAACAGGAAGACGTCCTGGCTCACCAGCCCGAACGCCGCCCGAAGATCCGCGCCCCGCAGGTCCCGCACGTCGTGGCCGTCGAGGCCAACCACACCCCCGGTGACGTCCTCGAGCCGGAGCAGCAGCTTGACGACCGTGGACTTGCCGGCGCCGGTGGAACCGACGATGGCGTGGGTCTCGCCGGCCGGGACGTGGAGGTCGAGACCGTGCAGGACCTGCTCACCGGTCCGGTAGGCGAAGCGGACGCCGTCGAACGTGACCTCGCCACGGGGATCCGGCAGCGGGGTGTCCCCGTCGGTCAACCCGATCGGTTCCTCCAGCAGATCGAGGATGCGGCGGGTGGAGGCCATCGCGCGCTGGTAGAGGTCGAAGGTCTCGCCGAGGCGCGTCAGCGGCCACAGCAACCGCTGGACGATGAACACCAGCACGCTGTAGGTGCCGACCTCGATCGTGCCCTCGATCGCCTGGATGCCGCCCAGCACCAGGATCATGGTGAAGCCCACGAGGATGGCGATGCGGATCAGCGGCACGAACAGGCTGGAGAGTCGGATCGCGGCACGGTTGGCGTCGCGATAGGCCTCCGACTCCGCACCGATGCGCGCGATCTCGCGCCGTTCGGTGGCGAAGGCCTTGATGGTCGCGATCCCCCCGAGGTTGTTGGCCAGCGAGCCGTTCAGGCTGCCGACGCGCTCACGGACGTCGCGGTAGCGGGGTTCGAGGCGGCGTTGGAACCGCAACGTGCCCCACAGGATCACCGGCATCGGCAGGAACGCGAGCACCCCGATCCCGGGCGAGAGCGCCAGGTAGGTGACGCCGATCAGCACGATCGAGGTCGCCACGTGCAGCAGTTCCATGGCTCCCTTGTCGAGGAAGCGTTCGAGCTGGTTGACGTCGTCGTTGAGTACCGCGAGCAGCCCACCGGTGGAACGGTCCTCGAACGCGGCGAGATCGAGGTTCTGCACGTGTGCGTAGGCGTCCATCCGCGCCTCGTGCTCGATGGTCTGGGCGAGGTTGCGCCACAGGATCTGCGCGACGTACTCGGTCGCGGATTCGACGAGCCAGACGACCACGGTCAAGGCGGCCAGCACGTAGAGCTGTCCGCGGAGGTCGGTCACACCGGTGATGCGACCGACCAGCGAGTCCTGACCGACCACCACGATGTCGACCGCGATGCCGATCAGGAACGGCGGAGCGATGTCGGCGGCGGTGTTGAGCACCGACATGATCGTGGCCCACGCCACCTGGGGGCGATGCCCCCGGGCGTAGTGCCACAGGCGTCGGATCGGCGGCGCGTCCTGGCGCGTCTGGATCGTCGGTGACGGGTTCCGCACAGTGGTGCCTGCAGCAGGACCGTCGTCCTCGTGGGCATCGCTCGGCGCGGGTGTGGGTGATGTCATGGCGCGGCAGGCTAACCGCGTCCGTCGGTCGGCTTGCATCCCAGGGATCCCTGGGCGAGGGTGGGCCCGACGTCGTCGGACCGAACCGCGTCGCGGCGGGCGTCTCGTGGACGTTGGCCTTCGAACCGTGAGGACGCCATGGTGTTCAACCTCGTGCAGGCGTTGCAGGAGACGCGTGCACTCACCGAGGACCACGCCGACGACCCGGCGTGGATGCAGTTGCAGGCGCGGGTCGACGAGGTGCTCGATCAGTTGACCGACGACGCGAAGGATCCGACCACCCCGGCGATCGGCGCCCAACGATTGCGCCGTCCACCCATCGAGAGCGATCAGGCCGAGCTGGCGGCCGCAGCCTTGATGGCCGTCCACGACCGTCCCGAGCGTTACCAGCTCGAGCTGGCGCTGGCTGCGGTCGACGACCTGGCCGATGCCATCGGGTGAGGCACCGGGCGCTCGTGCGCGCGGTACCTACCGGTAGCCGAGCCTCAGTGAGCAGGCCGGCCAGGCGCGCCAACCCTGCAGGGAGAGCAGGCGCTCACCGCGAACGATCTGTTCCGACTTCGTCGCGCGATGGGGGTAACCCGAGCCTCCGACCCAGCGCCATGACGACAGACTGAACTGCAGTCCGCCGTAGTAGCCGTTCCCGGTGTTGATGGACCAGTTCCCGTTGGACTCGCACTGCGCCAGGGCGTCCCAGATCGCGAGGCGTGCCGCTGCCGCGTCCGTCTCCGCCTGCGCCTGTGCCTCCGCCTGCGCCTCGGCCTCCGCCTGACGAGCGGCCTCACGTCGCCGCTGTTCCTCCGCGTCGATCTCGGCCTGCTGCGCGCGACGTTGCTCGAGCGAACTGATCTCGACACGCTCGATGAGATCCATGGCCCGGGCGATGAACACCGCGGCATGCGCCCGCTGAACCGGTTCCCCGGAGCAGAACGCCGTGAGCGGCTTGCCGCAGCCCCCGGTGATGCCGCCCGCAGCCAGGGCGTTGATCGCCTCGCCGTGCGTTGCCCCGGCGTCGTCGAAGAAGACCACGGCGGTCGGGTCGATCGCGAACGATGCGGTCAACATGCTGGCGAGCTGTGACCGGGTGATGGTGTCTCGGGGGCAGAACCGGTCGGCCGCACATCCCTGGGTGATGCCCGCTGCAGCCAACCGATCGATGCTGTCGGCATGCACGCTGTCGCCTACATCCGTGAACGGCGACGTCTCCGCCTCCGGGAGGTCGAGCGCGGCGACCAGCACGGTCGCGAGTTGGGCACGCGTCAACGCCTCCCGAGGGCAGAACCTCCCGTCCGCGCACCCGTTGACGACCCCGGCATCGACGAGCGACGTGACGGCTGCCTCGAAGGAACTCCCCGAGGTGTCGGAGAACGGGGCGGCGGCCGCCGGCGTCGACGGGGCAACGGCCAACATGACCGCGAGCATCACGGCGAGCAGCAAGACCGAAGAGGCACGGGCGTGGCGAAGCAGCACGGAACGACTCCGGGGTCTCGGTTGCCGATCCAGGCCGGCGCGAAGCGCCACGGCCTCCACCCGACCTCGGGCACCGTGGTGCGGGTCGCACCATGCCGACCCCTGCCGCATACCGCCGTTGACCCCCTGTCCTTTCGGCCACCATCGACAGCTGGGGCGTTCGTCTCGTCGCGACCTGCGCGGCCGCGCCCCTCGCGCCCTCCGACCAGAGCTACCCGGGGCCCCGAGATGCTGGACGCCTGTTCACGTTCCGAGAACCGGGGTCAGGCACTCCCACTGACGGGCGGTCGAGCGACCACGGAACCTGCCGGGGCGATCTCGTATTGGTCGAGCGACCTCCGCGCAGGCTGCGGGAGTTGGCGCCTGCGCCCCCACCGCATCTCATCCTCCGCCGAGTACCTGCTGGAGGACAGGCCGCAGCGCCCGGAACGCGATCCCGCGATGACTGATCGCCTGCTTCTCCGCCGGCGTGAGCTGCGCATTGGTGCGTCCGTCGTCGATCACGTCGCTGACGAAGTGGGGGTCATAACCGAACCCGTACTCGCCCCGTGGAGTGTCCACGATGCGACCCGTCATGGTCCCGAGCCGCACCTGTTCCAGACCCTCGGGCGTGACCATCGCGGCCGCGCAGACGAACCGCGCCGTGCGGCGCTCGGCCGGTACGCCCTCCAGCGCGTCGATCAGTTTGCGGTTGTTGGCCGCGTCGTCGGTGGGCTCGCCCGCGTACCGGGCGCTGTGTACGCCCGGTGCACCGTCCAACGCCTCGACCTCCAACCCGGAGTCGTCGGCCAGCGCGGGCAATCCGGTCGCCTCGGCGCACGCACGCGCCTTGATCAGCGCGTTGGCCTCGAAGGTCGCGCCGTCCTCGACGGGTTCCGTAACTCCGAACTCGCGCATCGAGACCAGTTCCACGTCCAGATCGTGGCGCTCCGTGAGGATCGATCGGATCTCTTCGAGCTTGTGCGCGTTTCCCGTGGCCACCACCAGACGCCGAGGCGCCACCGCGCCGACCGGTTCGTCGGCGGCGGGAGCCATCACGCGTCCACCGCCTTGCGTTGCAGGACGAACAACTCCTCGCACCCGGCCAGGGCCAGGTCGAGCAGCTGGTCCATCGCCGCCCGTGAGAACGGCGCGCCCTCGGCCGTGCCCTGCACCTCCACAAGCCGACCGTCGGCGGTGGCGACGACGTTCATGTCGACCTCCGCACGAACGTCCTCCTCGTAGGGCAGGTCCAGGCGCGGCTCGCCGTCGATGATGCCGACCGACACCGCGGCGAGCTGGCCGACGAGCGCGTCCTGCTGACCGATGGAACCGAGTGCCCGAGCGAGCGCGACCCAGCCCCCGGTGATCGCCGCCGTCCGGGTGCCACCATCGGCCTCGAGCACGTCGCAGTCGACCGTGAGGGTGACATCGGGCAGCGCGTCCAGATCGACCACCGATCGCAAGGAACGTCCGATGAGACGTTCGATCTCCTTGGACCGGCCGCCCGGACCGTTGCGTTCCCGCCGTGCGCGCGAGTCGGTCGCCCCCGGGAGCATGGCGTACTCCGCGGTCACCCAGCCCCGCCGTTCACGGAATCGCGGTGCACCCTCCTCCAGCGATGCGGCGCAGAGCACGTGGGTGCCGCCGAACCGGACCAGCGCGGAACCCGCCGGATGACGCTGAGCGTCGGGTTCGATGGTGACGGGACGGAGTTGATCGGCGGTGCGGCCATCGGCACGGGTCACGGTACGGCTCCAAGCAGGGCGCGGGGCGGGGGGCGGGATCGAACGGGCGGGGGGCGGGATCGAACGGGCGGGGG
>PWLR01000234.1 GCA_003558435.1 Nitriliruptoraceae bacterium
AGCTGCCGGTCGTGCTCTACGACATCCCGGGTCGGACCGGCCGCGAGATCGACGTCGCCACCTTCGCCGAGCTCTCCCGGGTCCCCAACATCGTCGGGGTCAAGGACGCCGCCAACAACCTCGGCAAGTCGGGTGACGTGGCCACCGCGACGGCGGGTGCCCCCGGCGGTTTCGTGCAGTGGTCGGGGGCCGACGAGATCAATCTGCCCATGCTCTCGCTCGGCGCGGTGGGCATCATCTCGGTCGCCGCCCACCTGGCCGGCCCGGAGCTGGCCGCCATGGTCGCTGCCGTCGACACCGATCCGATCCGCGCCCGTGCGCTGCACCTGGCCTGTATGCCGCTGCACCGCGCGTTGTTCGCCGAATCCTCTCCGGCGCCCCTCAAGGGCGCCCTGAACGCGTTGGGTCTGCCCGCCGGGCCGGTCCGTCCCCCACTCTCCGAAGCGTCCGAAGGAGCCGTCCAAGCGGTCCTCGCGGCGATCGAATCCCTCGAGGTCTCCCGATGAGTCAGTCCCCCCCGGTCGAGATCGCCTTCCTCGGCGGTCTCGGCGAGATCGGCCGGAACATGGCCACCATCAAGGTCGATGGTCGCCTGGCGATCGTCGACGTCGGTGTCCTGTTCCCGGATGCGGAGCACCTGGGCGTCGACCTGATCCTGCCGGACTGGAAGTGGATCAAAAACCGGGCCGACGATGTCGAGGCGGTGTTCCTCACGCATGGGCATCTCGACCACATCGGCGCCCTGCCCTACCTGCTCCGTGACCTCGATCGGTCCGACGTGCCCGTCTATGGCACCCGGCTCACCCTCGCCTTCGTCGAGGCGGTCCTCGAGGAGTGGCCCGACATCCCGAAGCCCGATCTGCAGATGATCGAGCCCGGCGACACCGTCGATCAGGGCCCCTTCAGCGTGGAGGCCGTCCAGGTCAGCCACTCGATCCCGGACGGCGTCGCGTATGCCTTCCGGACCCCGCACGGTCTGATCCTGCACACCGGCGACTTCAAGCTCGACCAGAGCCCGCTCGACGGCCGCCCGACCGACCTGGCGCACTTCGCCCGGCTCGGCGACGAGGGTGTGGACCTGCTGCTGGCCGACTCGACCGGTGCGGACACCCCGGGGCACGTAGCGCCCGAACGCACCATCGGGGCCACGATCCGCCAGCACATCGCCGATGCCGAAGGTCTGGTGGTCGTCGCGTCCTTCGCCTCGCACGTCCACCGCATCCAGCAGGTGCTGGACGCCGCCGTGGCCGTCGGACGGCGGCCGGTGTTCGTCGGTCGTTCGATGATCCGCAACATGGCCATCGCGGAGGAACTCGGTTACCTCGACTTCGACGGCAAGACGGCGGTCGAGCCCAAGGACGTCGACCGTTACGACCGCTCCGAGTTGATCGTGGTCTCCACCGGCTCGCAGGGTGAGCCCTTCAGCGCCCTGTCACTGATGGGGGCCGGCGAGCACCGCACCCTCGACGTCGGCGAGGGCGACCTCGTGATCCTGGCCTCGAGCCTGATCCCGGGCAACGAGCAGGCCGTGTTCCGTTCGATCAACAACCTGTCGCGACGCGGTTGCACGGTCATCCACAAGGGGGTCGCGCACGTGCACGTCTCCGGGCACGCCAGCGCCGAGGACCTGGTGCTGTTCCACAACATCGTCGAGGCGGAGAACGTCGTGCCGGTCCACGGCGAGCACCGGCACCTGCGCGCACATGCCGATATCGCCAAGGACACCGGAGCACTACCCGAGAAGGTGTTCATCTGCGAGGACGGCGATTCGCTCCTGCTCGAGGACGGTCGCATCACCCGCGGTGAAGGCGTGCCGACCAGCCACGTCTACATCGATAGTTTGCTCGACGATGTCGGTCCGGCCCTGCTGCGCGACCGGCAACGCATCGGCGAGGACGGTATCTGCATCGCGATCGTCACCATCGACACCCATGGCCGGAAGGTCGCCGGTGACACGATCGTCACCCAGAAGGGTGTGGTGTTCACCGAACGGGCCGAGGACATCCTCGAGGCGGCGCGCAAGGCCGTGGACGCGGAACTCGACCGGTTGACCGCCGCGAAGTTCGAGGATCTCGCCGCGGTCCAGCGCCATGTCGTGCAGGCCCTCGGCCGGTTCTGGAAGTCGGAGACGGGGCGTCGACCGTTCATCCTGCCGGTGGTCCAGGACCTGTAGGCGCTCCGGACGCCGACCGTGGGTCGCTGCCTCGCCCGTGAGGCGATGGCCGCGCCCGGCGGTCGCATCGTGGGGGCGGCAGATCACACCCGTTCGGCGAAGACGATGATGTTGTCGTCGTAGTGGCCGACGTCGGGGTCGAAGATGCCGCCGCAGGTGATGAGGCGCAGTTCGGGTCCGTCGGTGGCGCCGTGGACACGCTCGCGGGGGTAGTCGTCCTTCTTGTGTTGTTCGACGCCGGTGACCGCGAAGGTCACGATGGTGCCGTCGTCACCGTGGATGTCGATCTCGTCGCCGGTGGCGAGGTCCTTGAGGTCGAAGAACACGTCGGGACCCGATCGTGAGTCGACGTGGCCGGTGATCACCGAGGGGCCGATCCGGCCGGGTTTGACGCTCGGGGTGAACCAGGCGGTGTCGCCGAAGTCGGGGACCTGCATCTCCCCGTCGGTGTCGATGCCGGCCCGGTCGACGTGTTCGTCCACACCGATGGCGGGGATGACGATGCGCTCCGGATCGACCGAGTTGAGCCCCTCACGCAACGCCGGACCATGATCGTGGCCGCCGTCGTGGCCGTCGTGGCCGTCGTCGTGGTCGTGCAGGGAGGCGAGTCGGTCGGGGTCCATCGCGGCCAGGGCGGCGAGCGTGGCCTCGGTGGTGCTCAGCGCGTCGTCGGAGGCGCCGACGGGATGGTCGGCACCGTGGTCGTCGCGGTCCGTGTGATCGTCGTGGTCTTCGGTGGTGGTGGGTGCCGCCGGGGTCGTTTCGACCCCGGCGGCGTCCTGGTCGGTCCCTGCACCGCACGCGACCGCAAGCAGCGCGACCGCGGTCAACCACGCACCCAACGCAGAGCGGCGAACGTTCATGAGGGAACCTTCCAGTCGGTGGGGGTGGTCAGGCGGTGACGGTGCCGCGACGGCGCGCGGCGACGGTGCCGAGACCGCCCAGGGCGAGCAGACCGGCGAACAGCCCACCCATGTTGTTGGAGGCGGGGGCGGTGCCACCGGCACCGGTGTCAGGACCCGTGTCGGTCCCGGCGGTCACGATCTGGCCACAGGCCGCGACCGCGGTCGCCTCGAACGGCAGGTCCGGGTCGAGCGAGGACTCCTTGAGCGTGCCGTCCTCGTTCTCCAGGTCCCCGATCTCGCCCGAGCCGTTGAGGTCCGCACCGTGGATCACGATGTGTAGCGACGAGAGGTTGTCGGCGACCTCGTCGGAGACCTCGAAGGTGCGCTCGTAGTCGAGCGTGCTGGAGGTCGGGAAACGGTCCACGGCCAGCGCGCTGTCGGGGCTGGTGTCGCCTTCGGTGGTCAGCGACACGGTCACCGCACCGTAGGCCGGGACACCCTCGACGACCGAGAGGAACCCGTCACCGTCGGCGTCGGCGTCCTCGAAGCCGGCGTCACCCGGGTTGAGTGGGCCACAGATGTTGTCGCCACCCGGCTCGCCGTGGAAGTGCATGGCGTGGGGGAAGCCCTCGAAGAACCCGTCACCGTCGATCGAGACGGTCAGATCGTTGCCGTCCAGGACGAGGTCCGCGGTCGCCGAGGCGCCGGTCTCGTTGGCCTGGCCGATCTGCGCGGTGAACGACTCGGTGTGGCCATCGGCCAGCGCTGCCGTGGGCAGCGCCAACACGACCGCCGTGGCGGCCGTGAGCGTGAAGAACTTCCGCATGCTGTGTCCTTGGGTAGGTGGTTTCTGCGAACGCCGCTGGTTCGCTGACTTGGCCTTCGGGGTTGCGAACACCGCGTTCCGGATGCGAATCTGACGGACAACGCGCGGAACCCGGCCTGCTCCAACCCGGGCACCCGGGGGCTACGGACGCGCGGCACGGACCCACCTGTAGTTCCAACCGTGTGGTCGACCGTTATCCTGCGGGATCGCTCCGAGAGCAGGGAACACGTGGCTTCGTCGACGGGGACGCGCAAGACCGGCAAGAACGGGCGCAGCGCGTCCGGGGCCAACAGCGCGTCCGACACCACACGACGGACACCCGTCGCGCCCAAGAAGCGTGCGGCCAAGGGTGCGGGCACGCCCGCCACCAAGACGTCCGCCGCGAAGAAGGCCCCGGCGAAGAAGGCCAGCGGCAGCAAGCCCGCGGCTCGGACGACCACGAGATCGGCATCGAAAGCTCCGGCCAAGGGCGGCTCCGATGGCGGCTCGGGTGGCATCTTCCGCGCCTTCCGCGAACACCTCGGGGCTCAGAAGCGGGATGTGGGCGGTCTCGCCTTGATCGTGCTGGGGGTGCTCACCGGACTGGGGACCTACGCGGACGCCGCCGGGCCCGTCGGGGATTTCCTCGAAGCGGTCGCACTGGGCCTGCTGGGCCTGCTCGGTTTCGGGATGCCCGTCGTGCTCGCATGGTTCGGCCTGCTGGTGGTGGTTGGCCGACCGAGCCCGGAGATCGGCCGCATCGCGGTCGGCGGGGTCGTCCTCGGTCTGGGTGTTCTGGGCGGCCTGCACCTCGGTGGCGGTACCCCTGACCCCGCCGAGGGGATGCGTGGCCTGTGGATGGCCGGTGGCCTCGTGGGATGGACCGCGGCGACACCTCTGGTGTACGCGCTGTCGGTGTGGGGCGCCTCGGCGGTCCTGGTCGCGGTCACCCTGCTCGGCCTGCTGGTGATCACACGGACCCCCTTCAGTGCCGTCGTGGAGCGTGTCGGCTCGGTCTTCAGGCGCCCCCCCGAGCAGGAGACGGTCGAGCCGGCTGCAACCCCCAAGCGACGTCGCCGTGGGTCGTCCGCCGGCGATGCGGACGCCACCACCGTGATCGATGCGGATGTTCGCGATGGTGCGACCGAGCCGTTGCCGCCCACGAAGGTCAGAGCCACCCTGGCCGGCAAGTCCGCGAAACAGACCAGCTTCGACGATGCCGACCTGCCGAGCGACCGGGCAGCGCGGAACGAACCCGAGGACGATGACTCCAGGCGGGACCGCGTTCCGGACCCGCCGGTGGAACGCGCCCGGGTGCCCTCCGACCCCTCAAAGCGCAAGGCCTCCAAGGTCAAACCGATCCAGGACTGGGAGGACTACAAGCTGCCGTCGCTCGAACTGCTCGCGCGGGGTCGGTCGTTGCAGAAGGAGTCCACCCGCACGATCGAGGCGCAGACCGCGGCGCTGCAGGAGACCTTCAACCAGTTCAACATCGACGCCACCGTCGCCCGGTGGTCCCGGGGCCCGACCGTCACCCGGTTCGAGATCGAGCTCGGACCCGGCGTGCAGGTCAAGAAGGTCGCCAACATGGGCGACGACATCGCCTACGCGCTCGCGGCTCCGGACGTGCGCATCGTGGCGCCGATCCCGGGCAAGTCGGCCATCGGTGTCGAGGTCCCCAACCGTCAGCGTGACCTGATCACCCTGGGCGACATCCTGCGCTCCGACGAGGCGAAGATCGACCCGCACCCGCTGTCGGTGGCCATCGGTGTCGACATCGCGGGCAAGCCCGAGGTCGTCAACCTCGCCACCATGCCCCACCTGTTGGTCTCGGGGGCGACCGGTTCCGGGAAGTCGGTGACGCTCAACGGCATGATCCACTCGATCGTCATGCGCGCGCGTCCCGACCAGGTACGCATGATCCTGATCGACCCCAAGCGCGTGGAGCTCAACGCCTACGAGGGAGCTCCCCACCTGCTCTCGCCGGTGGTCACCGACCCGCGCCGTGCGGCGGATGCCGTGCAGTGGTGCGTCAAGGAGATGGAGCAGCGCTACGAGTTGCTGGCCACGATGGGCTACCGCAACATCGACGGTTACAACGACGCGGTGAACGCCGGAGAGGTCGCGCCCCGACCGGGTCCCCTCGGCGAGGACGGGATGCCGACGGAGATCCCGGCGAAGGCGCTGCCCTACATCCTGCTCGTCATCGACGAGCTGGCCGACCTCATGCTGGTGGCCCCTCGGGACGTCGAGGATGCGATCTGCCGGATCGCGCAGATGGCTCGCGCGGTCGGCATCCACATGATCATCGCGACGCAGCGACCATCGGTGGACGTCATCACCGGGCTCATCAAGGCCAACATCCCCTCGCGTCTGGCGTTGCAGGTCGCCTCCCAGACCGACTCCCGCACCATCATCGACATGAACGGCGCAGAGAAGTTGGTCGGCAAGGGCGACATGCTGTTCCTGCCCGCCAGCCAGGGCAAACCCTCGCGTCTCCAGGGTTGCTGGGTGACGGAGAAGGAGATCATCTCCGCCGTCGCGTTCGCCAAGGCCCAGCGCGAGCCGCAGTTCGAGGAGGCGGTGGTCAAGGAGGGCGAAGCCGCAGAGCGCGCTGATGCGACCCGTTCCAACGACGACGACTCGGACGAGGCACTCCTGCGCCGCGCGGCGGAACAGGTCACCGTCAGCGGCCTCGGCTCGACCTCGATGCTGCAGCGCAAGTTGCGCATCGGTTTCGCTCGAGCGGGACGGTTGATGGACGAACTCGAGGAGCTCGGCGTGGTGGGCCCGAACGAAGGATCCAAGGCGCGCGACGTGTTGTGGAGCCCGGAAGAACTGGACGACGCCAGGTCACGCAACGTGCTCTGAAGAACGTGTTCGAGATGGAGTCGTGAGCTGGGGTCGGCCCCAGGGTTGGCGCCCGGGTGTGGGGGCGAGCCGGCCGACGGCCCGAGTGGGCTGTCGGCCAACACGGTGCTCACCGAGGCATCGACCGCTTCGATCGGCCAAGCACGTGGGACGCGGCCGCGCGGCCTCGTAGCGGCGCGCCGGTGACCGCCACCACCAGCACCGAACCGGGGGCCTCGACCACGAGGTGGCCCTTGACAGCCGTTGACGCGTTTCCCGACGTCACGGCCTGCGGGTCACGGACCTGCTCACGCAACCGGTCGCGGAGCCCGTTCACCGCGCCACCGTCGCGCCATGCGTCGAGGGAGCTGGCAACAGCGGCTCGATCACCGCCCACCGCCCACCGCCCATCGGCCAGATCGGTCGGATACCGCTCCCGACCTGCCGGTGTGGGATCACCCATGCCACAGCACGGCACGCCAGCCACCGACCACCCCGGGTCACCCACCACGGATCGTCGAGGCCGCAACCCCGGCCGGCCCGCCACGCGCATGCAGCCACGACGTCACGGTCGTGGTGGTGAGAGACGGACGCGACCCCGCCACCCACTGGGGCGACGGCTCGGGTTCACAGCCAGGTAGCGCGACCGCTCGGGTCCCTCGCATCACACCTGACTGCCGAACCTAGCGCCAGCGGAACTCGCCGCTCGCCTGCGGATGTTCGCCCTTCAGCTGGCGGCGCATCGTCATGAACGCGAACCCACCGGCGGCGAACAACGACCCCAACAGGATGAGCCCGACCCGGTCGCGCGGCGAGTCCGCCAGCGCGATCCGACCGTCCTCGTCCTCCTGGGTGGCCGGGGCTTCTTCCGCACCGTCCTCCACGGCGAACGCCGGGCCGGCCGCGAGGGTCATCGCGAGCAGGGCGGCGCTGACCAGCAGCGTGAGCTTCCTCAGGGTGTCCATGACGGGCAGCGTAGCCGTGCGGTCGCGCTGAACGAGAACCGGCCGCGACCCCGTGGGCCGGAACGCCCACCGCCCCGACCCGAGGCGTGCGCGACGCGCTCACCGGAGCAAGACGAACTGGATGCGACTCCGCCCGATCCTGCAGCGGTGGCGTGCGTCATCGCCGGCCCGGACCTAAGATGTCGGAGCAGGCTCAACGTGGCGCGAGGTGATGCGACACGGGAGCCGCTGCCGTTCAGCTAGCGCCCTCGCCGTCCCGGTGACCGCCACGCCCGATACCCGCACCCACCGCCCGCGCTCCGCGCTGGCACCGCGCACGGCCCGATGGTCGTTCGCTCTCCACCCCTTGAGGACGCCGTGAGCATGGGCATCGGAGCCGCGCTCCGCGAAGCCCGCGAGGGCCAGGGTCGCTCCCTCGAGGATGCGGCCGCGCAGGTGCGTGCCCGCGTCTGGCAGCTCGAAGCACTGGAGGACGAGCGTTTCGGAGATTTCGGCGGCGACGTCTACGCCCGCGGCTTCCTCCGTAGCTACGCCGCGGAGCTCGGGCTCGACCCCACCCCGTTGTTGACGACCTACCGCCGTGAGGTCGAACACGACGACGCGAGCCCGATGAACTTCACGACCAGCATCAGCGTCGGCACGCCCGGGAGACAACGCTCGGCTCCACCTGCCTGGATGGCCTGGGTCCTGGTGACCGTGGTGGTTCTGGCCGGTGTGGCCCTGGTGGGCTCCCTCGACATCGATGGGGGTCGCACCCCGGATCAGGCCAGTCCGACAGAGCCGCCACCGTCCCCGGCGCCGAGCCAGCGGGACGACACCGAGGAACAGGAGCCGGAACCCGGCTCCGGCGAGACCGACGAGACCGATACCTCGGAACCAGCCCCCGAGACCTCGGAGCCGGCCCCCGAGCCCGAGCCGGACGGGGTCGAGCTGGTCATCGCGCTCGAGGCCGACTCGTGGATGCGCGTGGTCGTGGACGGCTCCATGGTCCTCGAACAGGTGGTCGAGGCCGGCCAGACGTTGCCCTTCGAGGGGGACCAGGAGATCGAGATCCGGTTCGGTAACGCCGGTGGTGTGCGGGCGAACCTCAATGGCGAGGACCTGGGTGTCCAGGGCTCCTCCGGTCAGGCGATCACGGTGCGCTACACGCAGGATGGGTTCGAGGAGGCGTAGCGGTTCCCGCCGAGGCCCTACCGTGTCCCCGTTCCCTCGCGTACCCCGGAGCTCGCCCGTGCCCACGTCCGTCACGCCAGTCCCGTCCCGGGTGGCCATCGTCACGCTCGGCTGCGGCCGCAACGAGGTCGACTCCGACCAGCTCGCCGGGTTGTTCCATCGCGAGGGCGCCTCGATCGTGGACGATCCGGCGACGGCCGATGTCGTGCTCGTCAACACCTGCACGTTCATCGCGCCGGCCAAACAGGAGTCGATCGACACGGTGCTGGAGGCCTGTCAGCTCAAGGAGGACGGTCAGGCTCGTGCGGTACTGGTGGTGGGGTGCATGGCGCAGCGCTACCCCCGGGAACTGGCCGACGCGATCCCCGAGGCCGACGCCATCATCGGTTTCGACGGCTACGGCCGGTTGCCGGCGATCGTCGAGGACGTGCTCAACGGTCGGATCACCGATCGCGTCATCGGGGTCGGTGATGCCCACCCCGGCAGCCGTCCGACCCGTCGCGACCTGCCGCTGATGATCGCCCCCAGCGCCCCCACGGCCGAGGTCGTGCCCGAGGCGCCAGCCGCGCCCGCGACCATCATGACCGGGGGCGCCGACCGGGCGCTCGGCCTGCAGGTCATCGAGTTGCCTCCCGAGCTGGAGCGTGACCCCGACGGCGCATCGTCGCGGCCGGTCCGCGGTGGGGCCACGGCGCAGGACGAACTCGACCGGATGCCGGCCTCGGGACCGCGGTTCCCGTTGCGCCACCTCGGGGTCGGTGGCCCGAAGCGTCCCTGGGCCTACCTGAAGATCGCCTCCGGCTGCGACCGTGTCTGCACCTTCTGTGCGATCCCGTCGTTCCGCGGACGGTTCCGGTCCCGTGCTCTCGACGAGATCGTGGCCGAAGCGGCGTGGCTCGCCGAACAGGGCACCCGGGAACTGGTGCTCGTCAGCGAGAACACCACCTCCTGGGGCAAGGACCTGCCCGGCGGTCGCGACCTGCAGGCGAGGTTGCTGCGCGAACTCGCCGAGGTCGACGGTGTCGAACGCATCCGGCTGATGTACCTGCAGCCCGCGGAGCTCACGACCCCGCTGCTGGAGGCCATCGCCAGCGAGCCCAAGGTCGCGAGCTACTACGACCTCTCGCTGCAGCACGTGTCCGGCCCCGTGGTCTCCCGTATGGCGCGCTCGGGCGACCACGAACGCTTCGGTGAACTGATCCGCAAGGCCCGGGCGGCCGACCCCGACGCGGTCTTCCGCTCCAACTTCATCCTCGGCTTCCCGGGCGAGACCGACCACGACGTCGACGTGCTCGAGTCGTTCCTGGAGGAGCACCTGCTCGACTGGGTGGGGCTGTTCCCCTTCAGTCGCGAGGACGGCACACCCTCCGACCACCTGCCCGATCAGGTCCCGGAGGCTCTGGCCCGCGAACGGCTCGCGCGGATCAGCGAGACCCAGGAGCGCCTCGCCGATCTGGCCGCCGCGCGCTTCGTGGGACGCCACCTCGATGTCCTGGTCGACGAACGCAGCGACGACGAGGGTCTCGGTGAGCTGACCATCGGCCGGTCCTACCGCGAGGCACCGGATACCGACGGTGAGGTGCAGCTCATCACCGGCGAGGGCGGGCCCGCGGACCTACCGGTCGGCCGCACCGTGACCGCGAAGGTCGTGGACGCGGTCGGTGTGGACCTGATCGCCGAGGTCGACGTGGCCACGGCAGGTGGTCTGCGGTGAACGAGGAACGATCCGGCCTCGACCCTGTCGACCCCGACCCCGACCCTGACGCCGCGGATCCCTCGGACCCGGAGGCGACCGATCCGGGGGAGTCGGTGGAGCAGGAGCCGCACTGGTTCAACCTGCCGAACCTGCTGACCTTCCTGCGGGCGCTGTTGGTCCCGGTCATCCTGTGGCTGCTGGCGGTCGACTGGGAGGGCGACACGGCGCGCTGGTGGGCGTTCGGGATCTTCGTGTTCGCGGCGCTGACCGACTCCGTCGACGGGTGGGTGGCCCGGCGCTACCACGGCGTCACCCGGTGGGGCCAGCTCGCGGATCCGATCGCCGACAAGCTGCTGATCATCGGCTCGCTCGCCTCGTTGGCGTTCGTCGGCGACCTGCCGTGGTGGGCGGTGAACGTGATCGTGGCCCGAGAGGTGGCGGTCACGCTGCTGCGTGTCCGGCTGGTGCGCAAGCTCGACCTGGTGATGCCCGCAAGCGTCTGGGGCAAGGTCAAGACCGTCTCGCAGGTCCTGGCGGTCGCCGCCTTCCTGTTCCCGGGGGCGCCGCAGGTGTTCGCGCAACGGCTGCTCGACGTGGCCGTGGTCCTGACGGTCTGGTCCGGCATCGAGTACGCCTTCCGCGCCGGGCGGCTGGCCCGGGGCACCACCTCCGAGAAGGATGCGGGTTGAGCGAGATGGGCGAGGGTCCGGAACCGGGCGTGGTCGGCGGGGTCACGATCCGAGCGGCTGGCGAGTCGACCCGTGCGGCGGTGTTGTCGGTCGGCAGCGAGCTGCTGCTCGGCGACCTCACCGACACCAATGCGACCTGGATCAGCCGGCGGCTGAAGGAACAGGGCGTCGAGGTGGTCCACCACCTCGCTGTGCGCGACGACCTCGACGAGTTCGTGGCCGCGTTGAACTGGCTGGCCGAGCGCACGCACCTGGTGCTGATCGGCGGCGGGTTGGGTCCGACCGCCGACGACCTGACGCGCGAGGCGGTCGCCGCCACCGCCGGGGTCGAGCTCGAGCACCGTGAGGATCTGGCCGCCGAGATCGCGCGACGGTTCGCGGCGATGGACCGGCACATGGCGCCGGCCAACCTCAAGCAGGCCATGATCCCCGCCGGGGGGGACGCCTTCCCGCCGGTCGGCACGGCGCCGGGGTTCGGCATGACGCTGACCTCGCCGACCCCCACCCGGATCATCGCGCTGCCCGGGGTGCCCTGGGAGCTGCATGAACTGTGGGACCGGCACGTGGCCGACGAGGTGTCGGCGCTGGCGGGTCGCCGCGTGACGGTGACCCGGATCCTGCACGTGGTCGGTCGCGGGGAGTCCGACGTGGCCGAGGTGGTCGAACCGCTGGTCGACGCGCGGCCGGAGGCGACCCTCGCGTTCCTGGCCAAGTCGCACGAGATCCAGGTGCGACTGACGGTCTCGGCGGACGACCGCGCGGCGGCCCTGGCGGCATCGCAGCCGTTGGTCGACGAGGTGTCCGTCGCGCTCGAGGGTGCGGTCGCCGGGGTCGACGACGAGGACCTGGAGACGGTGGTCCTGCGGATGCTGGCCGATGCCGGCCAGACGGTCGCCACCGCGGAATCGGCCACCGGTGGCGATATCAGTGCGCGACTCGCCCGGATCCCGGGTGCGTCACGGTCGCTGGTCGGGGGCGCGGTGGTCTACGCGGTCGACGCCAAGCACGGGCTGCTCGAGGTCCCCACGGCCCTGCTCGAGGAACACGGTTCGGTCAGCGGACCGATCACCGAGGCGCTCGCGTCGGCGGCGCGTCGGCGGACCGGGGCGGACTGGGCGGTGGCGGTGACCGGCGTGGCCGGGCCGGGGACCGTGGACGGACTACCGGTCGGGTCGTGTTTCTGGGCCCTGGCCGACCCGGACGGCGGGGTGGAGGTGCACGGACGCCAGATCCCGGGGGACCGGGTCCAGATCATCGCGCGGCTCGGCACTGTGGCGCTCGACCTGTTGCGTCGGAGGTTGGCGGGGACGTGACCACGCGGTTCGTCGCGATCGGGGTCGCGCCGGTGGTGCGCGAGCGGTTGGACGCCGCGATCGCACCGGTCCGTGAGCGACGGACCGGGCTCGCCTGGACGGATCCGCTGGGGTGGCACGTCACGCTCGCGTTCCTGGGGCGGCTGCCCGACACGGCGGTTCCGGGGATCGTGGAGGCCCTCGGCGCTGCCGTGCGCGACGCGCCGGGTGAGGATCCGGGTGCGGTCCCGCGCGAAGGCCGGGCGCTGGCGCGACTGGTGGTCGGCCGCGCGGCGTCGTTCGGTGCCCGCGTCCTGGTCGTCGAGATCGAGGACGATCCCGTGGGGAGGGTCGCGGCACTGGGAGCCCGGGTCCAGGCGGCGCTGGTCGAGGCCGGCTTCCCGGTGCACGAGCGTGCGGTCCGTGCTCACGTCACGCTCGCCCGGGCACGACGGGGATCGAGGGCCGGTCCGGCCCTGGTCGCCGAGACCCAGGGGGCGCTCGACGAGGTACCGGAGATCGGCGCGTGGGAGCCGCGGAGCATCGGGGTGTTCTCGTCACACCCCCGGTCGGGCGGACCGGCTCGCTACCTGGTGGACGCCGAGGTGGCGGTGGGGAACTGAGCGGTTCGTCCCGCGGCGGGCCCGTCGGCGACGTGCTACGGCGTGGTGTTCGGGCCGCCCCCGGGAAGCGCCGTGGTCTGTGTGGCGGTGGTGGTGTCGGTCGCGGTGGCTGAGGGCTCGTCCGGTGACGCGGTCGTGGTGTCCGCGGGGGTGGCCGGCTTGCCGCGCGGCGTCTCACGGCTGACCGGCGGTGGCAGCGGCGCGCCTTCGGCGCGGATCCGGGCCAGGATCTCCCACACCTTGTCGAACACGCGCATGGCCTGCAGGGCGTCGTAGAGCGCCCCGTGGGCCTGGTCCTTGTCGTGGGGGATGCCGAGCGCCGCACAGGTCTTCGCGAGGCTCCGGGGAGCTTCCGGCCCGGGGGAGATCAGCGGCATCGCGAGGGTCTCGACGTCCAGCAGGTGGTGATCCCAGGTGGGTTTCAGCCCGAGCTTGCGACACATCCGCTCCAGATGCTTCGCGTCGAAGTCCGGGACCGCACCGACCAGCACGGCGTCTTTCGCGTCCTCGAGGAACAGCGTCAACCACTCGCTGGCCGGCGTCTTGTCCTGCGGCGCGATCTTCTCGTCGTAGTGGGTCAACTCGAGGGCGTCCGCATCCGCGCCGTCGGTGGTGTGGGTCGGGAAGAAGCGGCGTTCCTCCTGCCGGCCGTCCTCGAAACGCACGATCCAGGACACCTCGGTGAGTTCGTGCCGCTCGTGGTCGAGTCCGGTGGCTTCCGTGTCGATGAACACGAACCGGGTGCCGCGACGCTGCGCACGGGCGCTGCCCTTGGCGTTGGTGTCCTCCGGGGGTGGGGAGGAGGTCGCCGGCGTGTTGGGCGTGTTCGGCATGCTCGACCTTCTGATGGCTTCGGCGGGTGTGACGGAGGCTGCGAGGGGTCCGGGCGGAGGCGGGCCCGAC
>PWLR01000135.1 GCA_003558435.1 Nitriliruptoraceae bacterium
CGTTGCTGGCCTGAGGCTGCGGCGGCCGCTGTGCCACCTCGAGGTCCGGCCCGGCGAGATGCGACCCTCGCGATCCGGCCCAGGCCGGGTCCGACCCATCGGCGGGGGTGATCGGCACCGGATGGACAGCGGGGGCCCCACGCGCGAGGCTTCCCGTTCCTTCCCCATCGCGTGGTCCGCCCCGGAGGCCCCTGGTGACATCCCCGTTGCTCGATCCGAACCGTGTTCCCGTGGCCGACGTACACCTCACCGGTGCCGGTCAGGGCTTCGCCCTGCGTGCCGGAGCTCCGGCCGTCATGGGCATCATCAACACCAATCCCGGCTCGTTCTCCGACACCGGACACCTCGCCACGACCGAGCAACAGCTCACCGCCGCGCTCGCCATGGTGGAGGCGGGCGCCGCCATCATCGACGTCGGCACCGATTCGGGGGTCACCTACGGCGACTCGATCGACCTCGACGTCCAGATCGCCCGGGCCGTGCCGTTGGTGCGCGAACTGGTCGCCCGCGGCGTACCGGTGTCCATCGACACGCCGTTCGCCGCGGTGGCCGAGGCCACGCTCGATGCCGGTGCCGCGATGATCAACGACGTCTCCGGGTTGGCGGACCCGCGCATCGCGGAGCTGTGCGCCGCCCACGACGCGGCGCTGGTGATCCTGCACACCCGCATCGGCCACAAGCAGGAGGCGTTCCTCGATTTCGACGACGTGGTCGCCGATGTGCTCGAGCTGTTCCAGGAACGGATCGCGCTGGCCGAGCAGCACGGGTTGGCCCGGGAACGGCTCGTGCTCGACCCCGGCCTCGGCTACGCGAAGTACCCGCACGACGACGTCGAGGTGCTGCGCGCCTACCCCCGGTTCGCCGCGCTCGGTCTGGGCATCCTCACCGGGGCCTCGCGCAAGTACTTCACCGGCGTGATCACGGGGGCCGAGCCGCCGCAACGTCTGCCCGAGACGTTGGCCACGGTCGAGGCGGTCCGCCCCTACCCGGGGTTCGTGCGCGTGCACGACGTGGCCGAGGTGGGCCGCTACCTCGCCGTCATGGAGACGCTCGACGGGCTGCGCGACTTCCCCGAGTACGACACCGAGGTGGCCCGTCTGAAGTGGACCGTGGTCGCCGACACCGCGTCCGCGTGAGGGGTGGGTCGGTGCGCGGGGCCGGGCTCGTGATGCCGGCGGGGCCAGGGCGGAGCTGCCGGGTCGACGCCGGGCCGCTGCCGGGCCGCTGCCGGGGCCGCCACCCGGCCCGGTGACAGCCCCGGTACGACGGGTTCAGGCCGGCTGGTGGGCCGCCTCGACGAAGGCGAGGATCTCGGCCGCGTCACGCTCGGGGTACAGCAGGTGCCCGAGGTGCCCGGTGCCGGGGATCTCCCGCACCGTGGCGTCGGGCAGGTGCTCGGCAGCGGTGTCGACGCTGTCGGAGAACCAGCGCAGGGCCGTCTGCGGGCCTCGGAGCAGCAGCACCGGCGCGGCGACGCTCGCCAGCACCGCCGGGTCGGTCGGGCTCGGTCCCGACCCGTCGAACCCTTCCCGGAACTCGGCGATGTCGGCCTCGAGGTACCGCGAGGCCGCCTCGAGGGCTTCCGGGTCCTCGGACAGCGCCGCCATCTCCTCGTCGTTGCCGACCAGCGCGAGGAAGGGCTGCACCGCCTCGGTCCGTCGGCCCTGATCGACCGCTTCGGCCATGTGGTCGGTGGCCCGCTCGAACTCGGCGCGGAGATCGTCGTCGAGCACCTCGTAGAGCACGGGCTCCCGGGCCACGACGGCGGTGAGTCCGGGGAGCCGGGCGGCCGCGCCGAGCACCAGCATGCCGCCACCCGAGACCCCCACGAGGCCGACCGGCCCGCCGATCGACCTGACGAAGGCCACGACGTCCTGGAGGCGGGCCTGCCGTGAATGGTCGGGATGGTCACCGCTGCGTCCCCGCCCGCGCAGGCTGGGTACGTAGCAGGTGAACCGATCGGTCAGATGGGGCAGCAGTTCGGCCCACTCCGATCCGCCGTCCGCCACCGCGCCGTGGACGAGCACGAGCGCCGGGCCCGTCCCGTGGACACTGCCCACGATCGGGGTGCCGTCCTCGGCGACGGCTCGATGGATCCGTTCCTCAGTCATCGTTCAGCTCTCCTGGTCGGGGTCGGTCGCCTCACCGCGATCCCCGATCGCCTCACCCCGTCCTCGAGGGTCGCTTCCTGCTTCCTGCCGGCTGTCACCGGGGATCCGTATAGTCAGCACGACCGTGCTAAAAAGGTTGCACGGGCGTGCTAACTTGTCAACCATGACGAGTGACGACGCAGGCGACCCGACGGGCGCGGCATCGGGCACGCCATCGCAGACGGCTGCCCGACGTCGTTCCGACGGTGAGCAGACCCACGCCGCGATCCTGGATGCCGCCATGCGGTTGGCCTCGATCGAGGGGCTCTCGAGCCTCACCATCGGCCGGTTGGCGCGGACCCTGGGGATCAGCAAGAGCGGGGTGTTCGCCCACTTCCGGTCCAAGGAGCGGCTGCAGCAGGAGACGATCGCGGCCGCCAGCGAGGTGTTCCAACGCGAGGTCCTCGAACCCGGCCTGTCCGGGCCCGAGGGACTGACGCAGCTCGAGGGCTTCTGTGAGGCCTACCTGTCCTACGTGGAGCGCGGGGTGTTCCCGGGCGGCTGCTTCTTCGCCCAGCTGCTCGCCGAGTTCGACGCACCGGACGGGACGATCCACGACCAGGTCGCGGCCTTCCAGCGGGATGCGCTCGGATCCCTCGAGGGCCTGATCGAGACCGCCCAGTCCCAGGGGGAGCTCGATCCCGGGGTCGATCGCGGCCAGTTGGCCTTCGAGCTCTACGCCGCGCTCGAGATGGCCAACTACCTCGCCACGCTGTTCCGCGACCCGGCCACGACCGACCGGGGGCGTGCGGCGGTGCGTTCGGTGATCGCCCGGGCGCGACCGGTCGAGGAGCGCGAGGACCCCACCGGAGGTGCAGGGCCCCGCTAGTGGTCGGTGAGTTGCCGGTGCCGCGGGTGGCGGTAGCGCAACAGCAGGTCGCCGCCGTGCTCCAGGACCGAGATCAGGTCGAGATCGCGGCGTACCTCGGTGTCGCCGTGCACGATGCGGCTGGCCGGGCCGCCCACGGCGGTCGGCGCGAGCGTCAGGAACGCCTCGTCGATCAGGTCGGAGGCCAGCATCGCCTGGTTGAGGCGGGGTCCGCCCTCGCACAGGATCCGCCGGAAGCCGAGCGAGACCATCCGCTCGACGATGGTGTGGGGCGAGATGCTCGCCTCGTCGATCACGTGCACCTCGGCGACCCCGGCCAGCGTGGTGAGCGCGTCGGGCTCCGCCGAGCCCGAGACGAGCACCATCGGGCGTTCGGCCGGGTCGCCGAACACCGGCAGTTCCGGATCGAGGCGTCCTGACGAGGTGATGATCGCCAGGCGTGGGCTCGGTGCCAGGCCGCGGCGCTCGCGATCGGCGCGGCGGGCCGCTCCGCCGGTCAGTGGCCCGTAGCGTTCCTCGCGGACGGTTCCCGCTCCGACGATCGACACGTCGTTGGACCCGCGGAGGCGGGACAGCGCCAACAGGTCGGCCGGGCCGCCCAACCCGCCGGAGCGGCCCTCGACCGACACGGCCCCGTCCAACGAGGTCACCATGCACAAGCCCACCCAGGCGGGCTGCTCGGCGGTCCCGGCGGGCAACGTCAACCCGGCGTAGAGCTCCTCGAGCTCGAGGGTGGCGGGATCCGGGTGCAGCCGTCGCAGGGCCGGAACGTCGGTGTCCGGGGTGTGGGTCACGGTCAGGTCAGGAACTCCAGGAGGGCGGCCGCGACCGCACCCGGGGCCTCCAGCGGCGACCAGTGGCCGACGTCGGGCAGGACCTTGACGCGGCTGACCGGGATCGACGACGAGATCTCCTCGGCCATCGCCAGCGGCGTCGAACGGTCGTGGGCGCCGGTGACGATCAGGGTGGGTTGACCGAGCTCGTCGCGGCGGATCTTCGGCGCGTCCGCCAGCGCCCGGCAGGACTTGGCGTAGAACTGCGGTTCGTTGCGCAGGAAGAGCTCGCGCAGCAGCCCGACCATGCCGGAGTGGTTCGCGTGCGTCTGCGGGGAGACGGCGCCCTCGAGCCACGGCTCGACGAGCACGTCCATGCCCTCCTTCTCGACCAGGTCGGCCCGCTCGCGGTAGGCATCCGCGGTGGGGGGCTGGAAGTAGGAGATGCCGCCCACGAGCACGAGCTGGTCGACGGTGTCGGGCGAGTTCTGCGCCAGGTGCTGGGCGACCAACGAACCCAGCGAGTGGCCGACGAGGGTCACGGCCGGGAGTTCGAGGTGGTGGATGAGCTTCTGGACGTCCTTGGCCCAGCCCTCGATCGAGAACTTGCCGCGTCCCTGGCTGCGGCCGTGGCCACGCAGGTCGAGTGCGACCCCGTGGTGGTGCTGCTTGGTGGCCTGCATGACGCCGTGCCAGATGTTGGAGGAACCGCCCAGACCGTGGATGAACACGATCGGGGGGCCCTCGCCGTAGCTGACGTAGTGCATGGTGTTGCCGTCGATGTCCGCGTACACAGCTCGCCTCGGTTCTTCGCGTCGGGATCGCGGTCGCTGACCCGTGACGGGCCGCGCACGCGGCGATCTCGACGGTCGTCGTCGGTGGGATCGTGGTGGTGAAGGGTCGTTGCGTGCCGAGCGCCGTTGCTTCCCCGTGGGGATCGTGCGTGAGCGAACGGTCCATCGAGGCACGTCGGGGGGAGCCTAATGGCTCGTGGTGCAGGCTGGTGCCGGGGTCGGGTCCGGGCCGTGTGTGCTGCCGGCTCCGAACCTGCGACGATCACGTACCCGACGACCAGACGATCCGGAGGTAGGACATGCGCTTGGAGGTCGTGCAGGACGTGGCCGCACCCCGTGAGCGGGTGTGGGCCGTGCTCACCGAGTGGGAACGTCAGCCCGAGTGGATGCTGGATGCCAAGGAGGTCCACGTCCTGACCCCGGAGCGCACGGGCGAGGGCGTGACGCTGCGCTGTCCGACCAACCTCATGGGCATCACCGTGCAGGACGTCATGCGCGTCACCGGGTGGGAGGAGCCGTCGTACCTCGAGGTCACCCACCTCGGCAAGATCATCACCGGCTACGGCGCGTTCGAACTCGCCGAGCTGGATCCCGCCACCACCCGCATCACGTGGTGGGAGGAGATCGACCCGCCGCTGGGCGCCTTCGGCGAGTGGGGCGCATCGACGTTCGTGCTGCCGATCATCCGCCGGATCTTCGCCCGGTCGCTACGGGGTCTGGCCGAACTGGCCGAGACGGAAGCCGCCAGCGCCTGAACGGGTCGCCGCGCGGCCGGCGCGATCCGGATCCGGAGTGACGCGATCTGGATCAGCCGGATCGTGATGGGCCGGATGCCGGGAACCCCCGGGTTCGGGGGGTTCGAGGGCCCGGCGGTGGGGCGGCGGGTCGGTGACGCCGGCCGGGTGGTGCCAGCCCCGGTATCCGGGGGTTTGCGGTGGGGGCCGCGGCTACAGCGGTTTGAACGCCTCGAAGGGTTGCTGGCAGGCGTTGCAGTAGCGCACGTCGCGGCACGGGGTCGGTCCGAAGGCGGAATCGCGGATCGTGTCGGTCGAGGCGCAGTACGGGCAGGTGCGCGGGGCTTCTTCCGCGGAAGAAGCGTCGAGCGCCAGCGGTAGCGCCCGGCGGCCCGCGGGCGTGACCGCGCCGTGGATCGGCCCGCCCGGTGGGGCGATCCCGAACTCGCGCAGGCGCTCGCGTCCCGTCGCGTCGATGCGGTCCGGGGTCCACGGCGGGTCGAAACGGAACCGCACCCGCACACCCGTCACGCCGGGGACCTCCGAGGCGGCCGCGACGACGTCGCGCTCGATCATCTCGGTCGCCGGGCAGCCCGAGAAGGTCGGCAGCAGCTCGACGTGGACGATCCCCTCGTCCGAGACCTCGAGGTCGTGGACCATCCCCAGCATCCCGATGGTGACGGGTGGCAGCTCCGGGTCGGGCACGTCCTCGACGGCGCGACGCACCGCACCGGTGTCCAGCATCGTGTCGGTCACGGGTGTCACCACCTCGCCTCGGGGTGCGCGCGGTACAGCTCGGTCATCTCCGGCCAGACGTCGACCGTGAAGTCGTCGGTGTGGCGACCGAGCCGCCCGCCGGCGTCCGCTCCGGGCACGGTGGCCGACGGCTCCGGGACCAACTCGTCGTAACCGGCGGCCCGCAGCAGCGGTGCCGTCCCGGCCTCGACCAGTGCGCGTAGGTCGGGGTGGCCGACCGGGAGCAACCCGTTGGCGACCGCCCGGTCCTCGCCGGCGACCGGCTCGTAGAGCCCGAGCGATGCGGGCAGCACGGCCGCGAGCGCCGCGCGGAACCGCTCGTGCGCGTCCTCGCCACCTCCCGAGAGCTTGTGGAACCAGTGGTCGGCGTGCTCCCGGTGGTACCGCAGCTCGTGTCCCAGTTTGACCGCGATCGCGGCCACCTCGGCGTCGCTCGAACCGGTGAGGACCTCGAGGCGGACGGCATCGAAGCGGGTCAGGACCCAGTGGCGCGCCAGGGTGTAGGCGAAGTCGCGTGGGGGCCGTTCGCAGACGATCGCGTGGCGGTACTGCTCGGGAAGACGGCCGAGGCCCAGTGCGTCGACCCCGGCACGCAGGTCGTCGACGTCGGGACCGAGCAGCACCTGGTACCAGAGGTCGGCGTGGTTGACGCCGTCCTGGGCGATGGTGGAGAACGCCAGGTCCTCCTCGAGCGACGGCGCGACACCGGTCCAGTGCGAGGCGCGGTGACCGGTGATCAGCGCGTCGTCGGCCAGGGCGAGCAGCACCTGGGCCCGCGGGTCGTCGAGCGGGGGCAGCAGGGCGGACGCGGCGGAGGCGGCGGAGGCGGAGGCAGCGGTCATGCGCCACCCCCTCGGCGTCCGGGCACGGCTCGTTCGCGCAGATGGCTGGTGCCGCGCGCGTCGGCGGCCTCACGGGCGGCCTCGCGCTTCTCGCGGAACCCGGAGTAGCCGGCCTGCAACCGGTAGGAGATGTCGATCTGCCGATCGAGCAGGGTCGGGTCCTCCAGCCGGTGGAACTGGTCGCTGCGCACGACCGCGTAGTCGACCCCCTCCTCGTGGCGGAAATGGGTCTCGCGGGCCAGCAGCAGCGCGGTGCGCTCGTCGGCGGCGTGCAACACCCCGACGTGCTCGAGCGCGCTGTCCCACTTGCGTCGTCCGAAGACTTCCCAGGTCGCCATGTCGAACCTCCTCAGGCCGCTGCGGGGACGTCGTCACCGAGCACGATGTCGTGGATCCACTGGTGGTTGCGGTGCAGGAGTTGGCGCCAGTACAACCGGCTGGCGGTGGCTTCGGTGGGCTCGCCCTTGACGATCTGCTTGAGCTTGGCCCAGTCGGGTTCGGTGTAGCGCCAGGTCTGGGCGGTGGTGTCGTAGCGGAGTTCCGGGTCGGGGGTCTCGATGCCGAGGTCCCACAGCTTGGGCACGTAGGTCGACATCCACTCCTGACGGGACTGCTCGTTGGTGCGGCTCTTGATGCCCCAGCGGATCGACGGGTCGTCCTCGGCGGCGATGTCGTTGCCGAAGAAGTGCATGATCGGCTCCCACCAACGGTTGACGGCCTCCTGCAGCATCTCGGCCTGCTGATCGGTGCCGCTGGCCAGCGCCAGCAGGATGTCCTCGCCGTGGCGGTAGTGCAGCGACTCCTCGGCCACGACCCGCTTCATCACCCGCACGTAGGGGGCGTAGGAGGTCTCGAGCAGGGCCCGCTGGGTGACGATCGCGGCGCCGTCGACCAGGAAGCCGATGCAGGCCACGTCGCCCCAGGTGTAGGTGGGGTAGTGGAAGACGTTGTGGAACTTGCCCTTGCCCGCGATCAGGTCCTCGTACATGTCCTTGCGTGGGCGGCCGAGCGACTCCGCGACGCGGTAGATCAGGTGGGCGTGGCCGACCTCGTCCTGGACCTTGGCGGCCAGCGAGCGCTTGCGCTTGAGCGTCGGGGCGCGGGCGATCCACTCACGCTCGGGCAGGGCGCCCATGATCTCCGAGTTGGCGTGCATCTCGATGAACTTGATGTTGAGCTGCCGGTAGATGTCGGGCATCCAGTCGGCGGGCTCGACCTTGTGGCCCTCACGCAGGGCGGCGAGGAACTCCTCCTCGCGGACCGGGTCCTGGCCGTCGTGGCCGCGGTGGGAACCGTTGCCGTTGCCGGCGATGTCGGTGGCGGGGGCGTGTGTTGCGGTCACACCGGGCTCCTTCGGGGCATCATCGGCCCCCGCGAGCGCCTCGTGGGCGAGATCGCGCTCGGTCGTGCCGGGGGCGCCGCCGAGCGGCGAGCGCGCCACCATCGGCGCGGAACCGTCGGGGGCCGCCTCGACGCCCAGTTCGTGCCAGCGTTGCCAGGCGGGGGCCTCGAGCGCCCGGTACAGGGTCAGGAACGCATCCGCGGCGTGGTCGCCCAACCAGTCGGCCGGGACCAACGGCTCGGGCAGGCCCGGGTCGAGGAACAGCAGCTTGCGCCAGCGGTGGACCAGCAACACCCGGTCGCGCAGCGCCTCTGCCGGTGCCGGTGGGCCGTGGGTGGCGAAGCGCTCCACCATCGGCCTGACGTCGTCGAGGAACGCCCCGTGGGCGGCCCGCAGCGAGGGCAGGTCGTAGGCGCGCGAGGCGAGTTCCGTGTCGTCGCCGTCGTGCTCGGCGGTGAAGGTGCGCACCTCGCCGGCGATGTCGTGCTTGGCGAGCACCGCGTCACGGCGGGTCCCGAGGTCCCACGGGCACACCCACAGCCCGCCGGCGAGCGCGCCGTAGCCGAGCCAGGCGAGTTCGCGGCGCAGCGCATCGCGCGACGCGCGGTCCTGCTCGGAGAAGGAGTAGGTCAGCATCCGCCACTGCCCGTCCCAGGCCAGCGACCGGCGGAGGTAGATGCGCTCCGCGGCCTCTTCCAGGCGCCGGGTGCCGGCATCGGTCAGGGCGTAGCTGGCCAGGCGCCCGTGACGTTCCGGGCGGACGATGTCCTGGGCGACCAGCCGGCGCAGGGCCTGACGGGTGGTGGTCGGGGCGACACCGAGGTCGGCCATCGCGCCGGTGAGCGCCCCGAGCCAGCTGCGTCCGCCGGATGGCAGCACCAGGTCACCCAGCACGCTGAGCAACAACGAGGGCGACGAGCCGCTCGCGGGCAGTGCGGAGGCGGTGTCGGCGGCGTCCGGGAGGGCTGCCTCGGCGTCGTGGTGATCGATCGTGGTGGCCATCGCGATGGTCCTCTTCGGGCCGGGTCAGACGTGGGCGCGACCCCAGAGCAGCCACGGAGGGCTCGTTCCGTGTCGCGCGACTACGTGTGACGGTTTGTCTCCGGTCGGAACCATAGCATCACACGTGGGCCTCGTCCAGGGTCTCGGTCCGCTGCGCGCGCAGCGGCGCACGGACGAGGCGAACGGGCGCTCACCGGTGCATCCGAGGGTGAACCGGTGCGCCTGGGGCCGGGTTCAGCCGGCCTGCGGGGCCGGACGGCGTGCGTCGATCTCGGCGAGGAAGGCGTCGATCTGCACGATCCGCTGCTCGAACGAGCCCCGGGCCACCACGGACCCGCCCTCGCGCACCAGGATCTCGCAGGTCAGCGAGTCCTGCGCGACCGACGCGACCGTCGCCACCAGCGAGATGGTCGCGCCCACCGGCACGGGTGCGCGGTGCAGCAGTTCGATCTTGGCTCCCACACCTTCCTCCCCGGCTTCGAGGTGTGGCTCGAGCAGCGTGCGGCACACCTGCTCGACGTGCGCCACGAGCGGGACCGTGCCGTAGACGGCGTGGATCTCGCGTCCGTCGACACGGGCGGTCATATCGGGTGTGACGGTCACCTCGAGGGAGGCCGTGGCACCGCGTGGGGGTCCTGGTCGCATCCGGTCATTCTGCTCGGTCCACGGGCCGGGCACAACACGTGTCCGCTGGCGCAGGTGGGGCACCGGGGTCGGGCCCGGTCCGCTTCAGATGTCAGTCGGACGGCCGAGAGGTACCGAGCAGGGACTCGACGACCCGGCGCACCCGGCTGCCGCCCTCCCTGGGCAGGTGGACCGCGTCGGTCTCGCTCGCGACGGGGGCGTCCTCGCCCCCCTCGCCGGGTGGGGAGGACGAGGCCAGCACGATCAGGGGGTCCGGACCGCGGTTCTCGAAGCCGTGGACGACGTCGGCGGGCACCAGCATCGCGCCCATCGGGTCCAGGCCCACCTCGCCGTCGTCGGTGACGAACCAGGATCGTCCGGCGATCACCGTGTAGGCGACGTCACGGTCCGGGTGGTGGAGCACCTCGGTGCCCGTGCGGGGCTCGACACACCACACGTCGACCGCCAGCGTGTCGGTCTGGAACACCCGCACGCGGGTGGCGGCGCCGCGGACGCAGTCGACGTAGTCGCGCAGGTCCACGGGGCGGACCCGGCCCCAGCCCGGCATCGCGGGCTCGGGCGCGCCGCTCGGGCCGGGCGCGCCGCTCCCGCCGGTCGGGCCGGTCGCTGCGGATGGGGTCTCGTCGGTGTCGTCCATGGGCGTCACGGTAGCCCCGTGCGGCCGACCCACCGCTCCCGCGGCTCGGCGCGGCCGTCGCCGCTCACTAGTCTCGGCGACCACCCGTTCCAGGAGCACCGCGTGCCCACGTTCGACGTCGCCACCACCCCGCTCGCCACCTCCGAGGCCGCCCTGCTGGTCGTCGGGGTGTACGCCCCCGCCTCGGAGGAGCGCACCGACCCGCCGGAGCTCGCACCGGGCGCCGCCGCGCTGGCCGAGGCCGCGGGCTTCGACCTCGTCGCCGAGCTCACGGGCACCGGCTTCGACGCCTCGCCGGGAGCGACCCTGCGGGTCCCGACCCGCGGCGCGTTGCCCTCGCCCGCGTTGCTGGTCGTCGGGCTGGGGACCCGCGAGAAGGTGACGCTCGATCACCTCCGTCGCGCCGGCGCCGCGGCCGCCAACGCCGCGGAGCGGGTGCCCTCGATCGCCACCGCGATGCAGACCGCGATCGACGACGCGGACCCCACGGATGCCGCCCAGGCCCTGATCGAGGGGCTGCACCTCGGCAGCTACCGGTTCTCGGCCTACCGGACGGATCCGTCCCCCTTCGAGCTGGCGAGCGTCTCGTTGCACGCCGAGGAGGGTGACGCCGACGGGCTGCGCACGACCATCGAGGTGGCGGCCATCACCGCCGGCGCGGCGCTCCTGGCCCGCGACCTGGTCAACATCCCGCCCCACGACAAACGGCCGCCGGCGCTGGCCGACCGGGCGGTCGCCGAGGTGGCGGACCTGCCGATCACCACCCGCGTGTTCGACGAGGCGGCGCTGGCCGAGGGCGGCTACGGCGGCATCCTCGGGGTCGGCCAGGGTTCCAGCGAACCCCCGCGCCTGGTGGAGCTGACCTACGCGCCGGAGGGCGCCACCCGCCACGTCGCCCTGGTCGGCAAGGGCATCACCTTCGACACCGGCGGCATCTCGCTCAAGCCGTCGCAGGCGATGGAGACCATGAAGACCGACATGGCGGGGGCGGCCACGGTGCTCGCGGTGATCAAGGCCGCGGCGCAGCTCGAGCTCCCGGTGAAGATCACCGCGTTGATGGCCCTGGCGGAGAACATGCCCTCGGGCACCGCCACCCGCGTCAGTGACGTGCTGACCATGAAGGGCGGCACCACCGTCGAGGTGATCAACACCGACGCGGAGGGCCGGCTGGTGCTGGGCGACGCGCTGGTGCACGCGAGCGAGTTGGAGCCCGACGCGATCGTCGACGTGGCGACGCTCACGGGCGCGGCGGTCGTGGCGCTCGGTGACAAGCTCGGGGTGGTGATCGCTTCCGACGACGAGCTGGCCACGGCGATCACCGACGCGACCGTGTTCTCGGGCGAGCCGCACTGGCGTCTGCCGCTGGCGGCCGAGCAGTACGGCGAGCGCATCGAGGGCGCCATCGCCGATCTGAAGAACAGCGGCGGCCGGGAGGCGGGGACGATCTTCGCCGGGCTGTTCCTGCACCGGTTCGTCGGCGAGGGCATCCCGTGGGCCCACCTCGACATCGCCGGGATCGCCTGGAGCAACAACGGTGGTGGCTACCTGTCGAAGGGCGCGACGGGCTCGCCGGTGCGTTCTCTGGTGTCGTGGCTGCGCGCGTCCTGACCGACGACGACGAGGAGGGGCTCGGGTGGAGACGTCCGCAGGCTCGGCGGGGCCGGACCGCCGCACGACCATCGAACGGCTCGGGCGGGTCGGCTCGCCGGCACCGGTCGCGGAGCTGGCCGCCCGGACCTGGGACGTGATCGTGGTCGGTGCCGGCCACAACGGGCTGACCGCCGCCGCCTACCTCGCGAAGGCCGGCGAGCGGGTGCTGGTGCTCGAGGCGCGCGAGCGCATCGGCGGGGCCTGCACCCTCGACGAGACCTGGCCGGGCTACCGGGTCTCGCCGTGCGCCTACCTCGCCGGGCTGCTGCATCCGCTGATCATCGAAGAGCTGCAGCTGCGGCGCCGGGGGTTCCGGTGGATCCCGGCCGACGGCGGGCTGTTCGTACCGTTCGAGGACGGCACCAGTGTCCAGCTGTGGGAGGACGAGGAGCGCCTGGAGGCCGAGCTGCGCCGGTTCGCGCCCGGCGACCTGGCCGGCTTCCGGGCCATGAGCGCCCTGATCCGCCGGACCGCGGACGCCCTGCGCCCGCCCGACGAACGCGACGTGTGGCTCGGCCGGGCGCCGTCCCGCGAGCGGATCGCGGAGATCGTCGACCACGACGAGGACGCGCTGGGCCTGCTGTTCACCTGGTCGCAGGCGGAGCTGCTCGAGCGCTACCTCGACGACCACCGGCTGCGCACCGCACTGATGGGCCAGGGCGTGATCGGTACCAACGCGAGCCCGTTCGACCCCGGAACGGCCTCGATCCACTTCCACCACGGCTCCGGGCGGATGGATCCCGACCTGCCCGGGACCTGGGGGTTCGTCGAGGGCGGGATGGGCACGGTGTCGTTCCTGATCCACGATGCGGCCGTCGAGGCCGGCGCGGTGGTGGCCGCCGGGATCCCGGTCGCCGCGATCGAGCCGGAGTCGGGCGTCACCCTGGAGGACGGCACGCGCATCCACGCCCCCAGCGTGGTGATCAACGCCGATCCGAAGGTCGCCTCCCGGCTGCTGGGTGAGCACGCCGACGCGGCCTGGCGGGCCCAGATCGACCGCGTCCCGATCGAGGGCTGCACCGTGAAGGTCACCCTCGCGCTGTCGCGCCCGCCGGAGTTCCTGGCCGAGACCCCGTCGGACGACGCCCACCATCGCGCGCAGATCAACACCCCGCTGACCGACCAGCAGTGGAAGGACGGTTTCGCGGCCAGCGCGGCGGGGGACCTACCCGAGCAGCTGTGGACCGAGGACTACCTGCAGACGGCCTACGACCCCTCGATCGCGCCGCCGGGGATGCACCTGCTGAGCGTGTTCGCCCAGTACGTGCCCTACGAGCTGAACGGCGGGGGCTGGGACGCCCGGCGCGAGGAGGTCGGACGGTTGGCGGTGGCTTCCATCGGCCGGTTCTGTCGCGGTTTCGAGGACAGCGTGGAGCGCATCGAGGTCATGGGACCGCCCGACATCGAAGCCGCGACCGGACTCACCGGCGGCCACATCTTCCAGGGGGAGTGCCTGCCGGACGCGATGTGGGACCGCCGTCTGCCGCCCCGGACCCCGATGCCGGGGATCTTCCTGTGCGGGGCCGGCACCTACCCGGGAGGCAGCGTGATGGCGGTCAACGGGCGCAACGCCGCGATGGAGGTGCTGCAGGACCGCCGGTGAGCCGCCCCCGGGCGGTCCATCCGCCCCGGCGCACGGTTGCGAACACCCGTCGCAGTCCTCGGTACGCTCACCGGCGTTCCGGCCGACGTCGCGCCAGAACCGCTGTTCGTCCGCA
>PWLR01000169.1 GCA_003558435.1 Nitriliruptoraceae bacterium
AACCCCCGGATCCGGGGGTTGCCAGCCACAGACCCCCGCACATCGGTCGCCAACCCGCCCCACGCCACTCCTCCCCGCTGGAAACCCTCAGATCCGGGGGTTTCCAGCTCCAGTCGGCTCCCCTCGGACCCAGGCCGCACCGCCGCCGCACCACCGCCGCCTCCCGCACGCCGCCTCCCGCCGCCGCGCACCGGTCGGGCCACTGGTCGGGCGGTGCCGGAGCAGATCCGGCCCCTGTCACAGCCATCGGCGACACTGCGGGCCTCCGACCTGATCGACACCGCCATGTCCTCGCCCGCCCAACCGCGCACCACCTCCGAGCTCCCCGGTTCCACCGCCAGCAAGCTGACCCTGCCCGAGGACTTCGACGGGACCCCCAGGGTGCCGTCGGGGCTGTCGCCGTCGTCGTTGAACGCCTACCTCGCCTGCCCGACCCGGTGGGCCTACGACAAGGTGGTCGGTCTACCGACCGTGACCTCGCTGCCAGCGATGGTGGGCACCCATGTCCACCGGGTGCTCGAGGGCGTGATGGGTCGGGAGCCCGCGCGACGGACCCTCGACGCCGCGCTGGCCATCCACCAGGACGAGCTCGTGAGGTGCGAGGGCTTCGCCCGCGGTCTGGCCCCGAACTGGGAGCCGGTGCTGCCCGACGAGGTCGATGCCGTCGCGCTCAGCGCCGCACTGGGCGGCTACGCCGACGATGGCCACACCCACCGGTTCGTGTTCGACCTGCTGACGCTCGCACCGGACATGTCCGAGCTGGCTCGGCGCGCCGAGACCGGCGTGCGCGCCTACTTCACGATGTCGAAGGACCCCTCCGCCGTCGAGGTGGTCGCCACCGAGGCCTCGATCAGCTCCACCTGGACGACCCCCTCGGGCGAGGTGCCGGTCCGCGGCGTCATCGACCGCGTCGATCGTCATCCCGACGGCAGCCTGATCTGCTGGGACTACAAGTCCGGAGCCTCGCCCGACCCCCGCTTCGACGACGGCGCCTACCGGCGTCAGGTGCTGTTCTACGCCGCCATGTCGCTCGACCACTACGGCGAGTTGCCCAGTATCGGCGGCCTGCTCTACCTCGGGGATCAGACCGTGAAGCTGCACCGCTTCAGCCTCGACGAGGTGGCGAGCTTCCGCGCCTACGTCGGCACGGTCTGGGCGGACATCCAGGAGCGCTACGGCGACGGCCTCGACTACGGCCGAGCGGTCGGACCACTGTGCTCGTGGTGCCCCCACGTGGCCCTGTGCGCCGAGGGGACCGCCGAGGTCCGACGCCGGGCCGCCAACGGCACCGGACGCGGCGGGGTCCGCGCAGACGCTCCGGCGCGCGAGTTGCTGGGCCTGCCCGCGGCGTGACGGGCACCGGGCCTGCAGCCCCGCCGCACCCCGGTCGGCTGCGGCCCCATCCCGCCCCGCCCGGCCCGCCCTGAGCTGGCCACCCGAACGGACGTGCCCGGATCACCTGACCAGCGACCGCGACAGCTAGCGTCGACCCATGATCCATGGTCACGCCGATCGCCGTTTCCGCACCCTCGTGCTGCGGTTCGCACGCATGTTCTCCCGGCCCTCCGAGGGCGGTGGCGCGGTGGCCGTCTACCTCGACGGCGAACCGGTCGTCGATGTGTGGACCGGCTACGCCGACGCCCATGGCCTCCGCGCCTGGGAGCGCGACACCGCGGCGATGAGTTTCTCGACCACCAAGGGTGTGGTCAGCACGGTGGTGCACCGCCTGGTCGACCGTGGCCTGCTCGACCTCGACGAGCCGCTCGCCACCTACTGGCCCGCGTTCGCTCACCCGGATCGCCGTCAGATCACCCTCCGGATGCTGTTGAGCCACCAGGCCGGGCTGCACCGGATCCGTGGGTTGTTCCCCGAGGCCGAGGACCTGCTGGACCACGACGCGGTCGCGACACTGCTCGCCTCCCAGGCCCCGGACCGGCCTCGCCGCGGCGGCACCGGCTACCACGCGCTGACCTTCGGCTGGCTGGTCGCCGGACTGCTCAAGCAGGTCACCGGGCTGGACCTCCGCGACCTGGTGCAGAAGGAGATCGCGGACCCGTTGGGCCTCGACGGCTTCTGGATCGGCGCGCCCGTCGCGGAACGCCACCGGGTCGCGGAGCTGTTCTCCCCCACCCCGTACGCGTTCACCGCCGGGCTCGCCGCGAGGATGGAGGCGAACCCCCGCACGCGCTACCTCGCCGAGGCCCTGTTGATCGACGGCTTCGAGCGGCTGATCATCAACGACCCGGACCGGCGGATCCTCGATACCCAGATGCCGGCCGCCAACGGGGTGTTCACGGCCAGGTCGCTTGCCAAGATGTACGCCGCCCTGGCCCTCCACGGCAGCGTCGACGACGTCGAGGTGCTCTCGCCCGAGACGCTGCGGCAGGCGGGGCGGGTCCAGAACCGCGGCCGCGACTACGTGCTCGGCCTACCGATGCGCTGGCGCCTGGGCTATCACCAGGCGTTCTCGCTCGGGCGACCCGCGTGGAAGGCGTTCGGGCACTACGGCTACGGCGGGTCCGGAGCCTGGGCCGACCAGGAGACCGGGATGTCGCTGGCGTTCGTGACCAACCGCCTCGGCAGCGTGACCACCCCCATCGGCGATGTCCGGCTGCCACGGCTGTCCGCGGCCGCACTGGCCACGGCGCGGGCCGCCAAACGCTGACGGCAACCACCCACGGTGACACCTCACGAGGCGCCCCGCAGCGCTTCGGCCCCCATCGGCACCGGCGATTCGGCACCGGCGATTCGGCACCGGCGATCTCACCCGTCGGCGCGCGCGACCATCCGGCGGGCCGCCGTGAGCACGTCGCGTTCCGAGAGCAGCACCGCGTCGGCCGCCGGGCCGAGCGGCACGTAGCTGTCGGCCGAGCGCACGGAACCCACCGGTACGGAGCCACCCGACACGCCGCCGGCGCCCGGCCCGCTCGCCGACTCGGCCAGCGAGGCCACCACCGCATCGGCGATGCCGCCCCCGGTCGCGCGGCACTCGTCGACCACCAGCACGCTGCGGCACTGCCCCGCGTGGGCGAGCACCGCCTCGTGTGGCAACGGCGCGAGCCAGCGCAGGTCCAGCACGCGCACCGCCACCCCGTCCTCGTCCGCCAGGCGCCGGGCGGCACGCAGCGCCATCCGCAGCCCGTTGCCGTAGGTCACCATCAGCAGGTCGGTGGCCTCCGGGTGATGGACGCCGACCTCGCCCGGCAACAGCACCGCATCGGGATCCACCGGGCCGACGTCGGGACCGTTGGCCAGCCACCCGCCGTCGCCGCGTTCGTACAGGTCGCGCTCGTGGTAGAGCGCGATCGGTTCGAGGAACGCCACCACCCGCCCGTCGGTCGCGGCCATCCCGACCGCCCCGCGCAGCATCGCGGCCGCGTCGTCCGGCCGGGACGGGATCGCGAGCGCCAGGCCCGGGATGTCGAGCAGCGCGCCGATCGAGTTGTCGTTGTGGAAGTGCCCGCCGAAGCCCTTCTGGTAGGCGAGCCCCGCGATCCGCACCACCATCGGGTTGGTGAACGCCCCGTCGGAGAAGAACGAGGTCGAACACGCCTCGCCGCGCAACTGGTCCAACGCGTTGTGCAGGTAGGCGAGGTACTGGATCTCCGCGATCG
>PWLR01000183.1 GCA_003558435.1 Nitriliruptoraceae bacterium
CCCGCCATCGGTCCCGTCATCGACCACGTCATCGGTAACGGCGTCGTCGACCTCCACCCCGTCGACCTCGTCGCTGTCGCCGGAGGCCCGGGTGCTCCCACCGAGCGGCGGCTGCTCGCGTCGGATCTCGACCACCTCGACGTCCAGGGGCACACCATCGACGGTCGGCCCACGAGTCCGCCCGGGACGGTGCGCACCGGCGCGGCGCGGGTCACGCTCGCGCCCGGCGGGACCCGCGGATCCTCCGATGACCACCGCGCCCTCCATGCGCTTGCGGACCACGCGCGCCACCAACCGGCGCGACGGGGTCAGCAGCAACAGGAAGCCGACGACGTCGGTGACGAACCCCGGGGTGACGAGCAGCGTCCCGCCGACGATGATGAGCGCGCCCTGGGCGACCTCGTCGCCGGGCCAGCGGCCTTCGGCGAGGGCGCGACGGAACTCGGACCACGCTCGGCGACCCTCGAACCGGAGCAGCAGGGCGCCGACGATGCTGAAGACGATCAGCAGCGCCGCGGTCGCCCAGCCACCGATCGCTCCGCCGACCTGCAGGATGACGAAGAGTTCGAGCAGCGGGACACCGACGAAGACGAGCACGAGGAGAACGGGCATGTACGGAGCGTATGCCGGAGACGATCGACCTGGTGGAGTCCGGCCCGTCCATCCGCCGACCGGCGAGGCCGCGGTGATCGACCGGCTGCGGTCCGCGCGACGGGACCCCGCGTCGGTCGTGCTCGAAGGCGCTCATGCGCTCAAGCACGCCCTGCGGTTCGGGGCGGACATCGAGGTGGTCGCGACCCCGGACCCGGCCGCCCTGGACACGCTGCTCGCCGCGATCGCGCCCGATGTGGCGCCCGCGGTGCGACGACGGGCGGTGCACCTCGACGCCCGGGCCTGGCACGAAGCGGTCGGCCGCGCGCTGCCATCACCGGCGATCGCCGTAGCCCGCCGGCCCACCACCGACGCGACCGATGTGCTGTCGGCCCCGGGCGTGGTCGTGGCGCTGGAGGATCCCCGCCACCTGGGCAACCTGGGGGCGGTCGTACGGGTGGCGGCGGCGGCCGACGCCGGTGGGGTGCTGGTGGTGGGTGACGCCGACCCCTGGCACCCGATCGCGGTCCGGGGCGCGGCCGGGTTGCAGTTCGCCCTGCCCGTGGCCAGGACCGATGCCCTGCCCCGGACCGACCGACCGCTCGTCGCGTTGGACGGGCAGGGCGCGACGCTGGCCTCCGGCGGCATCCCACCCGGGGCCGTCCTGCTGGTCGGGACCGAACGGGGCGGGCTGTCGGTCGAGCTGTTGCGCCGCGCCGGGAGCCGGGTGGCGATCCCCATGCGCGAAGGCGTGGCGAGCCTCAACCTCGCCACCGCCGTCGCGATCGCGCTGTACGCGCCGTGATCCGCTGCCGTTCCGGGGCGCGGTGCGGGCCGCGGTCCGGGGCGCGGTGCGGGGGCGCGGTGCGGGGCGCGGTAGCGCCGGGTCGAGCGACCATCGCTACGTTCCGGGCCGCAGCGTTCCGTCGTCCGCGACGTGGGACCGTTGTCCGCCGAGCGCGACCGAGGAGGACCCCGTGGTGACCGGAAGCTTCCAGGATCCGCCCCGCCTGCGAGACGAGTGGCAGGAGGACCTCGCGCTGCGCCGACTGCTCGAACGCATCCTGCCCCCGACCGTGCTCGGCGAGGTGACGCCCTCCCTGGCGAGCATGGGGCACCTGGCGGCCACGGAGCTCAAGACCTGGTCCGACCAGATGGACGACGCGCGGCACGAACCCCGCCTGGTGCCCTTCGATGCCTGGGGCAACCCGATCGACGAGGTCGAGGTGTCGCCGCTGTGGGAGCGGATCGGCGACGTCGGCAAGCAGCACGGGGTGGTCGCGATCGCCTACGAGCGCACCCACGGCGAGCACTCGCGGGTGCACCAGATGGCACTCGCCTACCTCTACGGTCCCTCCAGTGCGCTCTACAGCTGCCCGTTCGCGATGACCGACGGGGCCGCCACGACCTTGCTGGCCCACGGGGACCGCGACCTGATCGACCGGGCCGTGCCGAGACTGACCAGTCGTGACCCCGGCCACGCCTGGACCTCCGGGCAGTGGATGACCGAGCGCCCCGGTGGTTCCGACGTGGGCCGCTCGGAGACCGTGGCCAGCCAGGACGGCGGCGTGTGGCGCCTGCACGGCACCAAGTGGTTCACCTCCGCGGTCACCGCCGACATGGCGCTGACGCTCGCCCGGCCGGAGGGCAACGCCGCCGGAGGGCGCGGGCTCGCCATGTTCTACGTCGAGGTGCGTGACGAGCAGCGGCGCCTCAACGAGCTCCGGGTGCTGCGGCTGAAGGACAAGCTCGGCACCCGGCAGATGCCGACCGCGGAGCTGGCGCTCGAGGGCACGGTGGCCCACCTGGTCGGCGCGCCGGCGGACGGGACCCGGGCGATCACCCCCATGCTCGGCATCACCCGGTTGTGGAACGCGGTCATCGCCGCCGGCAGCCTGCGGCGCGGGCTGGCACTCGCCCGCGATTACGCGCTCCGACGCGAGGCGTTCGGCGGGCCGATCGGCGACCACCCGTTGCACCAGAGCACCCTGGCGTGGTTGCGCGTCCAGCACGAGGCGGCCCTGCAGCTGGTGTTCCGCACGGTCCAACTGCTCGGCCGCGAGGAGGCCGGCGTCGCCTCGGAGCAGGAGCGTCTGGCGCTACGTCTGCTGTTGCCGGTGACCAAGCTCACGACCGGCAAGCAGGCCGTGGCCGGTGCCAGCGAGGCGCTGGAGGCGTTCGGTGGCGCCGGCTACATCGAGGACACCCACCTCCCCCAGCTGCTGCGCGACGCCCAGGTGCTACCGATCTGGGAGGGCACGACCAACGTGCTGTCCCTGGACGTGCTGCGCGGGATGCGCGATCAGGGTGCGCTGCCGGCGCTGCTGAGCGAGTTGCGCCGGTCCGCGCATGCCGCGACCCACCAGGAGCTGGCCACGATCGGCCAACAGGCGATGGACGCCGGCGATCACGCGGCCGCGTGGCTGACCCAGGCGATGGATGCCGGTCCGGCGAGCGTCGAGCACGGCGCCCGACGGTTCGCACTCACGCTCGGGCGTGCGCTGCAGGCGGCGCTGCTGGCCGAGCAGGCCCAGCACGACCTCGACGTCCACGGCGACGGACGCGCCATGGCCGTCGCGCGCCGGTTCGCGGACGAGGGCATCGACCTGCTCGAGGCGCCCGGCGAAGGGCTCGCGACCGATGCGGCGCTGGCCAGGGACGAACACCTCGAGGTCGCACCGAGCGACGCCTGATCGCCGGAACCGAAGCGACCGGGCCACGCGTAGCGTCCGTGGACCGCGGCCCCACGTGCCCCCACGTGCCTCGGCGTGTACCGTCCCGTCCCGGGCGGTCGGCGTCAGCTGGGGACGTCGGACACCGCGTCGCGTTGGACCAACAGCGGCGTGACGCGCCGGTTGAGGGCGTCGAGGGTCGCCCGGAGCACGGCACGTTCCGGGCCGTCGCGGATGATGGAGGCCCCGAGCAGCCGCTCCTCGCCACGTCGGGTCAGCAAGGACAGCATCACGGTCGCGATCGGCGCGTCCTCCCCGTGCTTGGCCGAGACGCGTTCGATCCCCACGAGCATGGCTCCCCCGGTGAGGGCCCGCAGGGCGGCCACCGTGGCCTCGGCCACGGCACGCAAGGTCCCGTGCGAGGTCGGCACCGACACGGCGCGACCCTCCTCCGACCGCTCGCCGTGGGCGAGTACGACGGTCACCTGCACACTGCGCGCATCGCGGTGGACCTGTAGGTCGCGGATCGCGGCGCGCGGGATCACCGTGCGGCCCTGTCGGTCGGGGCTCCCGTGCTCGGCGCCCGGCCGTAGCTCCGCCGGATCGATCATGGGCGGCTCGTGATCGGTCGGATCAGCGGCGGCCGGGTCGGTGCACGTGGGGACCGAGCCGATGTCGATCGCGCCGTCGTGGTCGAGCAGTTCGGTCAGTTCGGTGAGGTCGGTCAGGTCGGTCAGGTCGGTGCGGCCGGCCGCATCCGCCAGGTGAGCGACATCGGTCACGTCCGCGACGCCGTCGAGCGCTCGCGCCGCAGCCCGTCGGAGCCGTTCCCGCGTCCCCGCCAGCTCGCCCGCCCGCCGCGGGCGTGGGTCGCCGATCTCCTGATGGAGGCGATCGGACGGCGCGTGGTCGTGGGGGGACGGCGCGTGGTCGTGGCCGGTGTCGCCCCCGGGCCCCCCGTCGGGCGCCCCCGAGGCCTCGACGACCCGGACCGGATCGTCGGCGGGGTCGGCGTTCACGGCCGGGCGGGAGCGGATCGCATCGGGGTCGAGAGCGATACCGAAGCGTTCCCGCAACGTCGCGGCCACCGCCCACGCCACGGCTTCCTCGTCCTCCCCCGGAGCCAGCCGCAGCCGCATACGGCTCCGCCCGGTGACGTCGGACCGGTCGATCCCCGCCGACACCACGCCCGGCACGGATGTGATGGCTCGCTCCAGCTCCACGTCCGTCGGCGCGAGCTGCACCGCCTGCCCCTGATCCACTGCCCCACCATCCCCGGTCATGCGATGACCGTCACCTACGCTGCTTTCCGGTCACGAACGGACGTTGCGACCGATCCCTCGGGCGTTCCGACGAGAGGTCCACCCATCTACCTGTCCCCCAACCTGTCACGCAGGTACGACATGCCCCTCGCGCCCCATGGCAGCCGCGGGTCCTGCCCGGCTCGGCGTTCGCCGCTCCCCAGCCGGCGTCGCGCCCCGTACCGGCCGGGATCCTCGCTCGCATGGCCACGCGAACCCCGGTCCAGCCATACCCGTGCACCTCACCTGTGAACTCCCCGTCCCGTCGCAGATGGTCCCGTCGGTGGCGCTGGCGCCGCCCGGCCGGGACGTCGTCCGACCCTACCTCCCGGGGACTGTTCACGGCCAGGGACGAACCGCAGAAAGTGGACAGGCAACCACCGAGCGTTGTTAGCCGTGCGGCGAGCGCCCAGGATGGCACGGCCGAGCCGCGGAACGACGCCCACGGCGCGACCACCGACACGACACCAGACCAAGCCCGCCCGATCCCCGCGATCCGCCTCGACGAAGCCCGCATCGAGGCCCCGGCGCCACGACCCGAGCTGAGTCCCGCCCAGGCACTCGAGCTGGTCCGCCGGACCGCGCGACGCACGGGGCACGATCCCGACCGGGCCCCGTGAGGCTCGACACGACCCCGCCGGCAGCGCCCCCGTCCTGCCCGGCCGCACCCGAGACGTGCCCGAGACGTGCCCGAGTTCAGACGCTGGCGGCGAAGGGCCGGCGCTCCGGCGCGCCGTCGGCCAGCGCCTCGGCGACGATCGCGGTGGTCGGCGTCCCGTGCGACAACACCCGTTGGTGGAAGTACCGGGCATCGAACGACGCGCCCTCGCGCGCCTCGGTCGCCCGCCGCAGCTCCCCCAGCTCCTCGCCGCCCACGAAGTAGGAGCACAGCTGGCCCGAGGTCACCTTCGCGCGGACCAGCTTGCCCTCGGACTCCGCCCGCTCCTGGAACGCGTTGCGGGTCAACAGATCCAGGGCGTCGCTGTCGGCCAACTCGCCGGAGTGCAGGCCCACGTCCAACAGGGCGTTGGTGGCGATGCGCAGCTCCAGCTTCCGCTGGGTGATCCGGTAGTCGTCGCCGGAGACCGCCGAGGTGTCACCGTCGCCGAAGCCGGCGGCGACCGCCTCGCGTTCGATGTAGATCGCCCACCCCTCGGCGAACGCCGGCCGGGTCAGCAGCCGCCGGGCCAGCCGCGGGTGTTGCGATGCGTGCTCGAGCTGGACGAAGTGCCCGGGGTAGCCCTCGTGGATCGCGAGCGACCGCAGCTGCGCCGGGTTGTACTCGCGCAGGAACGATCTGGCCTGCGTCTCGCTCCAGCCCTCCGGCACCGGGGAGAGGTAGTAGGTGCAGCCGGCCTCCGGGTGCAGCGGCGGCGCCTGGGTGATGAACGCCACCGCGATACCGCGCAGGTAGGGCGGGACCTCCGTGACCGTGAGCCGTTCGGCCGGAGGCACGTCGGTCAACCCGCAGTGCAGCGCGAAGGCGCGGGCCTCGTCGACGGCCAGGCGGGCTTCCGGAACGAGCTGCTCACGGTCGACGGCGGTGTCGGCGACCGCGTCGAGGGTGCGCCGGATGCGTTCCCACTCGTCGCCGGGGAGCGGTTCGCCCGGGAACCGTCGGGACCACGAGGCACCTGACAGCTCCGCCATCTCCTCGATCACCTCGGTGATCCACACGCGGGCGCGATCCTCGATCTGGCCGGGGACCATCTCCGTCCCGAGCGCGGACCGCAGCGTCACGCCGTGGTGGGCGGGACCGAGTCGCCAGTCGGCGGCCGGTTCCTCCGACAGCTCGTCGAGCAGCGCGCCGTAGGCCTCCAGCCCCTCCGCGGCGACCTCGCCGGCATCCCGCGCCGGCGAGACGTCGACCCCGAGCGCCTCGGCACGGCGGGGCAGTTCGTCGCGGACCAGCGCGATCAGACCCGGCAGTCGCTGGCCGGCGACATCGAGGTGGGGCTCCGGTGCCGAGGCCAGCAGGCTCCCCGCCTGTTCGAGCAGCACCGGGATGCGTCGGGCGCGCTTGGCCGCCGCTTCGAGGCGTCGGCAGCGTTCGCGATGATCGCTGTCGGTCCATCGCAGCAGCTCGTGCAGGCTCGCGGACACGGTGTCGAGCACCGCCAGTGGATCGAGCACGAACCGCGGCCGGACATCCAACAGGAACCGCTTGTACTGGATCTCGTCGGTCAACAACTGCAGGTCGTGGCGGGCCTCGCGGGCATCACCGCCGGGCTCCGGCGACAGCACCTCGACGGTGCGTGCGACCTCGGCCGAGAGCACCGCCAGGTCCCGGCTCTGGCCGGCGAGCTCCTGGGGATCGAGGTCGGGGAGCTCACCGTCGCGCTCGGTGAACCCCCACCGGGTGGCCACGACCGGCTCGTGCGCCAGCACGTGGTCGAGGTACCGGTCCAGCAGTAGGCCGGCCTGACGCAGCGGATCGTCCACCAGGTCCTCGTCGTCATCGCGGTCATGATCGGGTGGGGGGCCGCCGACGCTAGTCCCCGTGAGCGTTCGTGCCCGGCCATCTTCTGGTCGGGGCGGTCGCATCTTCGTCAGCGGGACCATGTCCGGTAGACTTCGGGAGCTCGCACGACGTCGGCGCACCTCGATGCGCCAGGCTCGCCCCGGCTCCGACCTCGGCTCCACGCACGACGCGTGACCCGCAGAGGTGATGGCCGGCGGCTGGGCCCCATCCGAATCGGTGCTCCGCTACCGGTCCTCACGGACCCGGAGCCCGGGGGGTAGGACGTCGGACGCGCGCCACGTGCCGACACTTGCGGCACCACCGCTGCGATCGCCAGGCGCCGGTTCACCTCTCGCGCTGGGGATCGCCCCAGACGAGAGATCCACGTGACCAAGACCTTCCGAGACCTCGGTGTCCATCCCGCCCTCTGCGACGCGCTCGCCGAGGGAGGGATCACCCATCCCTTCCCGATCCAGGAACTGACCCTCCCGCTCGCCCTCGAGGGCCACGACCTCATCGGCCAGGCACGGACGGGAACCGGCAAGACGCTCGCGTTCGGGCTCCCGCTGTTGCAGCGGCTCGACCCCTCCTCCAAGCACACCCAGGCCCTGGTGATCGTGCCGACCCGTGAGCTGTGCCTGCAGGTCTACTCGGACCTCGAGATCGGCGCCGCCCTGGGCCTGACCTCGATCAGCGTCTACGGCGGCGTCGGCTACGACGAGCAGATCGACGCGCTGACCGCCGGTGCGCACGTCGTGGTCGGCACCCCCGGCCGCCTGCTCGACCTGCTCAACCGTGGCGTGCTCGACCTCTCTCACGTCACCCAACTGGTGCTCGACGAGGCCGACGAGATGCTCGACATGGGGTTCCTGCCCGACGTCGAGCGCCTGGTCGAGTCCTGTCAGGGCGAGGACCGGCACACGATGCTGTTCTCGGCCACGATGCCGACCGCCATCGTCAAGCTCGCCCGCCGCTACATGGACCACCCGACCTTCACCCGCGCCGACCACGAGCAGAAGAACACCGCGCCGCTGGTGACCCAGTACTTCTTCGAGGTCCACCGGATGGACAAGCCGCGCCTGCTCGCGCGCATCCTGCAGTCCAAGGACCGCGGCGGGGTCTACGTGTTCGTGCGGACCAAGCACATGGCGGACCGGTTGGTCAACGACCTCGAGGAGCTGCGCATCCCCTCGATCGCGATCCACGGCGACCTGCGCCAGTCGACCCGCGAGAAGAACCTCGACCGGTTCCGTTCCGGGCAGGCCACGGTGCTGGTGTGCACGGAGGTCGCCGCCCGCGGGCTCGACGTCACCGGCGTCACCCACGTCATCAACTACGACTGCCCCGACGACGAGAAGATGTACCTGCACCGCATCGGGCGCACGGCCCGTGCCGGTGAGGCCGGGGTGGCCATCACCTTCGCGGAGTTCAACGAGAAGGACCGCCTCAACGTCATCCGGAAGGCGGTCGGCGCGACCGAGACCGAGGTCCAGCAGGTCTTCTCGACCTCCAAGCAGCTGGTCGAGATGTTCGAGCTGCCCGAGGAGCGGCCCTGGGATCACCTGAGCACCAAGGCCGGCAGTGACGAGGCCCGCGCCAAGCGCGAGAGCCGGACCGACGGCAAGCCCAAGAGCGGTCGGGGCCAGGAGGGTCGCGGGGGCGACCACGACGCCCGTAGCTCCGGCGGTCGGGAGCAGGGTCGCGGCAAGGGGCGCGGAAGGCGCGACGACGAACCCCGCGGCGGTGACCGACCCGCGGCGGCCGACAAGCCCCAGAAGGCCCAGAAGTCCCAACCGAAGACCGAGCACAAGACCGAACCGAAGACCGAGCACAAGACCGAGCACAAGGCCGAGCAGAAGGCCGAGCACAAGGCCGGGTCCACGGGCGAGGGCACCTCTGCTGAGCGGGACACCCGCGACCGGGATGGGGACGCTGCGCCGACCGGCCAGCGCAACCGCGACCGTCGCGGCGCACGCTCACGTGACCGCGCCCCCGATGGCGGACGGGACGAGGCCACCCCCGCGGCGACCAGCGATGCCAGCGCCGGCCGGAGCAGCGGAGCCGATGCCGGGTCGGACGAGGTCGTGCGGACCCGCACCCGCACCCGCGCACGTTCCTCCGCCAGCGGCTCGGACCGGAACCGCACGTCCGCGACGTCGACCGCGACGCCTGAGGCCGCGAGCACGGCCGACGGTGCCACCGAGGCAGCCGACACCAGCGCGGGCAGCGACAAGCCGCAGGGTTCCGGTGGCCGCCAGCGTGCCCGGGGCGGCAAGGGCACCGGCAAGGCCAAGACCAGCGGCGACAAGAACGGCAAGGCCAAGACCAGCGGCGACAAGAACGGCAGTGACAAGAACGGCAGTGACAAGAACGGCAGTGACAAGAACGGCGGCGACAAGCCGTCGGCCGAGAACCGCGGCAAGGGCCGCTCGGAGGGCGACCGGCAGCAGCAACGCGGCAAGGACCGCTCGCCACGCGACGGCGACGGCCGTGACAGCAAGCGCACCGATGCGGGGGCACGTGGCGGCCGATCGCGCGGCGGATCCCGCGACAGCGGACGGTCCGGGCGGACCGATCGTCCCGCCGAGTCCGACGCCACCGTCACGGTCGCCAAGCGCGGCGAGGACGCCCGTGGCGACGGTCAACCCCAGGTCGCACGCCGGGTGAAGATCGAACACCTGCCGTGATCGGCCGCCGGTCCGACCCACCCGCGATCGGACCGGCCGGCAGCACCCGCGATCGGCGCGAGCGTCAGCTCGAGCGGTCGAGCAGCACCCGCAGCGCCTGACCGGTCCGCACCTGCAACCACGATCGGCGGTGGCAGGCCGGGCAGCGCGTCCACAGCCGGCCGCGGACCGGGTCCCACAGGAACGGCGGCTTCAGCAGCTTGGCCATGCCCACGACCGACCGCCCGAACGGGACGTCGCAACGTCGGCACCGGAGCTCGACCTGGGACGTGGGCGCCGAGGTGGGCGCCGTGGAGTACAGCGCCTCCTTGCCCAGACCGTCCCGGCGGCGCTGCCCAGGCGCCCCCACCCGATCGAAGGTCGGGGAGGCGGCGGGTCGGGAGCGGGGCGCGTGCGGCGGTTCGTCGGACATGTTCAGACCTCTTCGACCGACAGGTCCAACACGTCGTCGCGTTGCTCATCGGTCCAGCCGGCGTGGTCGAGCAGCTCCTGGTCGATGGGGAGCCGGAGCAACTCGCGCGCGATCGCGCGGTACGCCGCGACACCGGGCACGTCCGTGTTGCTGCCGATGAGGCTGGTCCCGATGGTCGGCGCCTCCGCGAACCGGATCGACTTGCGGACCGGCGGACCGATCAGCGGCGCCTGGTACCGGGCGATCAGGTCGCGGAGCACCTCGCGGCTGTGGCGGGTGCGCGGATCGAACATCGTCGCGATCAGCCCACGGATCTCCAGCGACCGGTTCGTCAGCCGCTTGACGTCCCCCACCGTGTCGAGCAACTGCGAGACCCCCCGGTGCGACAGGGTCTCGCACTGCACGGGGATCAGGACCTCGTCCGCGGCGGTGAGCCCGTTGATGGTCAACACCCCCAGGGACGGGGCACAGTCGATGAACACCGCGTCGTAGCTGTCGAGCAGGTCCGCGAGTTCGCCGCGGAGCAGGTACTCGCGTCCGGTGCGCGACAGCAACGTGACCTCGGCGCCCGCCAGGTCGATGTTGGCCGGGACGATGTCCACCTCGCCGTGCTGCACGATCGTCTCGGCCAGGCTGGCGCGCCCGACGATGGTGTCGTTGAGCGAGGGCTCGGTGGCGTCCGGGTCATAGCCGAGCGAGAACGTCAGGCAGCCCTGGGGGTCGAGATCGACCACCAGCACCGCACTGCCGAGTTCGGCCATGGCTGCGGCCACGTTGAGCGTGGTCGTGGTCTTGCCCACGCCACCCTTCTGGTTCGCCACCGCATAGACGGTCGCCGTCACGACGTACTCCTTCGGTCCCCCGGAACCCGGAACGACATCCGGGCACGGTCGTACAGGTGGTCGCTGGCGGTCGCGGCGATCCCTGGCGGTCGGTGCGGCGATCGTAGCGGCGCCGGACAGCGCTCAAGTTGCTCAGCCCGGTAGGGCGGACGCCCCGGCGACGTAGGCCTGCACCGCCGTAGCCACCAGTTCGACCGAGATCGCGACCAGGATCATCCCCATCACCCGGGTGACGAGGTGGATGCCGTTCTCCTTCAGCACGCGGCGCAGGATCCCGGCGTACCTGAGCGCGAGATAGGTCACGATCAGCACGGCACCGATGGCGATCACCACCGAGACCTGGCGGCCGAGGGGAAGCCCCCCGCCGCTGGTCCCGGTCATGAACACCATGACCGCACTGATCGCACCGGGGCCCCCCAACAGCGGGACCCCCAGCGGCACGATCGCCACGTTGACGCCCTCGGCGGATTCCGGATCGAGGATGTCGCCCTTGAGCATCTCGAGGGCCGTGAGGAACAGCACCACCCCACCTCCGGCCTGCAACGCCGGTAGGCCGATCGACAGACTGGCCAGGATCTGGGTCCCGAACAGCGCGAACGCGTAGATCAGGCCCGCCGCCGCATACAGCGCATGCCGGGCGGTCCGCCGACGCGTCCGTTCGTCCATCGTCGCGGTCAGTGCCAGGAAGATGGGCGAGGTACCGAGCGGATCGAGGATGACGAAGAGGGTGACGAAAGCCTGCGCCGCGAGGGCGACATCGAGGAAGTCGAGAGCAGAGGTCATGTGGGTTCCAGGTAGGCACGGCCGTCGGGGTGCGATGTCCCGCTCAGGACGCCTTGGTGCTCGGTGCCCTGCGGGCACCTGCGCTCCGCTTGAGCGTCCCTACGCGGGACATCGCGCCCCGACCGTTACGCCTCCCCCGAACGGCGTGAGGAGCAGGCGAACGAGGTACGGGAGGTCGCCTACGGGTGCGGCGGTCGACGGTTCCGATGGACCGCACGACGCGGAGCGGGTGTGGCGGAGCGGAGCCTCGCAGATGGGACGCGGGGAGGGCAAGCGCACAGCGAAGCGCCGAGCGGGATGGAGTCGGTTGTCGGGACGCTCAAGCGAAGCGCAGGTGCCCCAGGCACCGAGCATCAAGGCGTCCCGACCGGCCGACATCATCACGCTCGGCGCGGTCGAGCAGGGAGCGGACCTACAGCAGGCCGAGCTTCGCGGCCTCGGCGACGGCGCCAGCGCGGTTGCGGACGCCGAGCTTGTCGTAGAGCTCCTGCGCGTAGGCCTTGACGGTGCGCTCGGTCACGCCCAGCTGCTCGCCGATCTCCGAGTTCGTCATGCCCTCGGCCATCAGCTCGAGCACCTGCTGCTGGCGCGGGGAGAGGTGCGGGCCGGTCTCGACCTTGGGCACCTCGAAGACCATCGTGGCGTCCTCGGCCTGCGAGGCCGCCGCCGGGTCCTCGAACGTCGCGGTGACGGGACCGAAGCTGACGCGGTCCCCGTGGCGGATGACCTTGGGTCCCTCGATGTCGGTGCCGTTGACCTTGGTGCCCGCAGCCGAGCCCAGGTCGGTCACGATGATCGCCGAGGCTTCCTTGCGGATCTCCGCATGGACCCGCGAGACCCGCGGGTCGGGGATCACGTAAGCATTGTCCTCACGCCGTCCGAGCGTTGCGACGTCGTGATCGAGACGCACGACGCGACCGGCCAACGAGCCTTCGCTGAAATGCAGCGTCGGGACGGGCACGATCTTCTGCGCCTTCTGGACCTCCACGGTTCCTCCAAGTCGTCGTTGCCGCACGATGGTCCGGCGTTCGGACAGTGTGGCCGACACGCGCCCGCAGGGGAAGGGTGCGCCCCGTCCACCCACACCGGTCGAACGACCACCATCATACGGACAGGGTGGGTCATGCCCGGCGCCAGACGCGGAGTTCCTCGACCACGGCCCGAGATGTCGTCGCACTACCCAGGCGGTTGGTCTTCGCATCGCCATGGAAGTCGGATCCGGCCGTGACCGCCAGCCCCAGCCCGCGTGCGAGGTCGCGGTAACGGGCCCGGTGCGCATCGGTGTGATCGGGGTGGTCGGCCTCGATGCCCGCCAGTCCGGCGCCGACCATGGCCTCGACGAGACCATCGCCGATCCCCTCCTGACCATCACGTGCGCCGTAGAGGCCCGGGTGCGCCAGCACGGCCACCCCGCAGGCGCCGACCAGCAACTCCACGGCTCGGACCGGATCGACCGCGTGCTTCTCCACATAGGCGGGGCCGCCGTCGGCCAGGTAGCGGTCGAAGACCTCGCGGGTGGAGCCCGCGGCCCCGGTCTCGACCACCGCCTGCGCGATGTGCGGTCGGCCGATGGGCGCCTCTCCCGCCAACTCGAGGACACGTTCGAGGCTCACCGGCACGTCCAGTGCCTGGAAGCGTTGCACGATCCGTTCCGCCCGGAAGCGACGCTCGTGACGCAGCCGGTCCAGCTCCTCGGCGAGCGGCGCGTACCCGGGATCGATCCAGAACCCGAGGACGTGGACGCTGCGACCGTCGTGTTCCGCCGAGAACTCGGTCCCGAGCACCACCTCGAGGTCCGTCGCCTCGGCAGCGGCCAAGGCGCGAGCGAACGGCGCCGTGGTGTCGTGGTCGGTGATCCCCAGCCCCTCGAGACCGAGCGCCACGGCATCGCGCACGTTCTCTTCCGGCGTGGTCGTGCCATCGGAGAACGTCGTGTGCGTGTGCAGATCGAACCCGCCCACTGCTGCTCCCTGGTCGCCGTCTCGGATGCTCGCTGGCCACAACGAACGTAGCCGCATCCCGGAGCGCTCCACGCGCGGTCGCCACCCACCTCAGCGCCCACGGCTCGCC
>PWLR01000262.1 GCA_003558435.1 Nitriliruptoraceae bacterium
GAAGGACCGCCCTCGACGTAGCGCGTTGGAGGGGGCGGCCGACCGGGCAGAAACGCCTGCGGTATTGCTACCCGCCGAGCGACGCCATCACCTTCGCAGTGACTTCGGGCGGTGCGTCCATCGGGCCGAACCGCCCATAACAGCGCGACGGGCTCGCGATCGGACAATCTCCGGCATCGTGCACATACGGCTATTCACCGTTACTTGAACGCGGCCCCTCGGCCAAGAACCTTGGTCGCCAGGGCAGTTCGCTACGAAAGACGACTGCTCCGAGACTCCCCGAAGTGGGCTGTTGGTGGCGGATGTGGCAGCCGCCCGAAATTGCAGCTCGTAGGACCCGTTTGCGCGACTTGCAACCTCGCTCCGGGTGTCGAGCCGGGCGACGCTCGCGTCACTCCGCATGCATTGCACGGTCATCAGCACAATCCTGACTCGAACTACCCGCGCGTACGGCGACGCCTACTATGGGGTAGGTGCTGCCGGCTCCACTCGCTTCTGGTCGGACGGCATTTTCTCGTCTGGGCGAATGCGTGGCATCCTGCCTCCTTCAACCGGAAACCTGGGCAGGAACAGCTTGTGTCCGCCAACGCCATACGCAACCGAAGCAGCCACGACCACAACTGGTGTCACTGCAGTTCTTTCAGCGGCCGCGAAGCTCGACCGCTACGACCCCGGCTAGTGCCGCGAACAGCCATGCCACGGCGACGACCACGACCCACGAGCCGGAGAAGCCCGTCGGTTCGGCGACCATTGTCGACAGCAAGTCGACTGCGACCGGGACAGCGACCCTCGCGGCTGTCCGTGTAGCTCGCCATCCGGGGAGCAAGATTGCGAGTTGCAGGCCCAGCCCGAGCCCCGCTGCGGGCGGCCGCCAGAACGGCACCCACCCTGCTCCCACCACCCCGAGGCCGACACCGAAGGCGACGACGGCCGCCCCAGCGAGCAACAGCGGATGAGATCGCCCCATCGTTCTCGCCGCGAACCAGCCACTGGCCATCAGGAATGCGACCAGCAGAACCGCGGGCCCGACGATGTGGACCAGGCTGGTGTCCGGTTCACCGAGGATCCTGATATCCCAGGCTCCGAGAAGCCAGGTGGCCGCGAGGCCCCAGCCGGCTAGGTGACCGAGCCCGACCGTCACGATGCCGGTGAGTAGCGGCCAATTCGAAGCGGTCGCGTCTCTCACCGGCGTCGCACCTGTCACGGTCTGGCCTCCCCGACGTTCGTCGCTCGCAGCCGGTAGGACGACCCGGGGTTGTAGGCGTCAGGTTCGCTGTGCACGCGGACGAGATAGCGACCTGGGTCGAGCCGCTCGCGCAACCCTATGCTGCGAGACCCGTTTGCGGCGGCATCAGCGAGTGGGTCCCCGTCTACGGTGTACATCGCGAGTTCGTAGGGCTCGGGCGACGCCAGCAGCTGAATGTCGTACATCCCTGGCTGCACGATCTCAAGTCCCCACCAGTCCTCGTCACCTGCGTACTGTAGGCGGGCCGATTCGTTGAAATGCGGGGTGTTGAACCTCTCGACGAGCTCTGGCCTGGAGGGGCGGTCTCCCAGGGTCACAATCTTCCTTGCGGCGTTGCCGGCCCGGTCGGTCGCCCGCACGACCAGCTCGCCGCGGGCTGGCAGGCGCAGAGGCTGCTCGTACAGGGGACACGGCAGCCTCGAGGGCTGACGTTCAGTCACACCCGGATCCACAACCGACCCTACATCGAGTCCGGCACCCTGTCGCCGGACCACCCCGTCATGCCCACACCACCAGCTCGAGAACTCGCTCTTGACACACAGAGGGATCGTTGTGAGCGGTTTCGTGAAGGCAGAGAACCGCGCACCGCCCGGGGCGTTCCCGCTCGTGCCGTAGCATGGCCCGCCGATCCGAGGTCGAACGTGCCGAGACGGACGCCGCTCAGCATCCCCGAGTCGGACCCCCGCGCGTGCAGCCTCGGGGCGCGGGTCCACGCGCTCGGTGCGGTGCCGTTCTTCGCCGACCTCGAACACGAGGCGCTGCACCGGGTCGACCAGCGGACCTCGATGCAGGGCATCGAGGCCGGCGAGGCCGTCCACCTCGCCGGGCACCCCGCCGACCGGCTCCACGTGGTGGCCACGGGGGTCGTGAAGGTGACCGGTGCGGCACCCGACGGGACCGAGGTGCTGCTCGACGTCCTCGGGCCAGGGTCGTTTCTGGGGACCTTGCCGGCCCTTGGCGGCACCACGTACGCCGAGGATGCGTGGGCCCTGACCTCGGGCTGCCTGCTCGGGTTCACCGGCGATCAGTTCGAGGCGGTGCTGGCCGAACATCCGACGGTCGCCCGGGCCGCGCTGGTCGCCGTCGGGCAGCGGCTCCGAACCGCCCAGGAACGCATCGAGCGCTCCGCGTCCGCGGGCGCGCCGGTCCGGATCGCGAGCACGCTGCTGATGCTCGCTGACCGTCTCGGCGTCGCGGAGGCGGATCGGGTCGTGATCGACGTGCCGTTGGGTCGTGAGGATCTGGCGAGCCTGGCCGGGTGCGCTCCCGAGACGGTGAGCCGGAGCCTCGCCGGCTGGAGCCGGGACGGGGTGGTCGAGACGGGACGTCGTTGGGTGGCGCTCCGGCGACCCGAGGTTCTGGCCGAGATCGCGGGCGCACCTCCCGCGTAGGGACCACCGCGGAAGTCGGGTGCACCTACCTGACGTGGGTCAGCTTCGTTCGCAGGATCGGTCGTAGCGTCGCTGTCACCACCTCGAAGAGGTGGTCACGACTCCCACAGGATCCCGCGATGAACAGCACGACCTCAACCACCCACACCTTGCTCCGCGCGGAGGGGTTCTCGTGCCCCTCGTGCGTCGGGAAGATCGAGAAGCAGGTCGGCCGCCTCGCCGGTGTCGCGGACGTGAAGGTGAACTTCGCGTCCGCACGGATCGAGGTGGAGCACGACCCCGCCACCGCGAGCGTCGAGGACCTCGTCGCTGCCGTGGCCAAGGCCGGCTACACGGCCCGTCCGGCGGCGTTCTGACGTGACGACCGGGGCCCGCGTCTCGCGGGCCCCTCGAGGAGAGCTCCGATGAACACGCTCACGGCAGGGAGGTGGACCGTCCCGGCGGTCTCCGGCCTCCTGATCGTTCTGTCGCTACTCGCTGACCGACTGACCGCCGGTCCGGTGATCGGCGACGTGACGATGGTCGCCGCGGCGCTGGTGGCGGGTGCGCCGATCGTGCGCAACGCGGTCCGCGCGCTCACCACGAGGCTGATCGGGATCGATCTGCTGGTCTCGATCGCCGCGATCGGTGCGGTGATCATCGGCGAGTACTGGGAAGCCGCCGCGGTCACCTTCCTGTTCGCCATCGGCCACGCACTGGAGGCAGCGACGCTGAACAAGACCCGCTCGGCGTTGGCAGAGTTGGTGGCGGTCGCTCCCGACGTCGCCGTCGTCCTGCGTGACGGTCACCAGGTCGAGGTGTCCGCGGGTCAGGTCGGCCTCGGCGAGACCGTGCTGGTCAAGAACGGCGCGAAGGTCCCCGTCGACGGTGAGGTCACCGGCGGTACCGGTGCCCTGGACGAGGCATCGATCACCGGTGAGTCCATCCCCGTCGAGAAGTCGGCCGGCGACCGCGTCTTCGCTGGCACCATCTCCACGGGCGGGTTCCTCCAGGTGCGCGCCACCGGCGTCGGTGCCGACACCGCCCTGGCTCGCATCATCCACCGGGTCGAGGAGGCGCAGGACGCCAAGGCCCGAACCCAGCAGTTCATGGACCGGTTCTCGTCCTGGTACACGCCGGCCATCATCACGCTGGCGACGGTCGCCGGCCTGCTCACAGGTGACGTGGTGCTCGGTCTCACGCTCCTGGTCATCGGTTGCCCCGGAGCGCTGGTCATCTCCATCCCCGTCTCGATCGTGGCCGGCATCGGTCGCGCCGCCAAGGACGGCATCCTCATCAAGGGCGGCGAGTTCCTCGAGACCTCCGCGCGGATCACCGCGGTGGCCCTCGACAAGACCGGCACCCTGACCGAGGGACGTCCGCAGCTGACCGACGTGGTCGTGCTCGACCCGGCAGCCGACCGCGGCGAGGTGCTGAGCTGGGCCGCACGCGCCGAGGCCGGCTCCGAGCACCCCCTCGCCCGCCCCATCCTCGAGGCAGCCGCCGCCGAGGGCGTGTCCACCCCAGGACTGCCGGAACACACCGAGCCGGTCCCCGGCAAGGGCATCGTGACTACGACCGGTGGCCGCCGGGTCCTGGTCGGCAACCACGCGCTGCTCGACGAGTACGGCGTGGCCGACACCGTCTCCGCCGGCCGCAGCGCCGACGAGCTGGCTGCGGCCGGGCGCACCCCCATGATCGTCGCGGTCGACGACCGCATCCTCGGCGTAGTCGCCGTGGCCGACCGGGTCCGCCCGGACGCCGCACAGATGGTCGCCGACCTGCACCGCGCCGGCGTGAAGAAGGTGGTGATGCTGACCGGCGACGTGCAGCTGGTCGCCGACGCCATCGGCCGGGCGACCGGCGTCGAGGAGGTCCGTGCGGGCCTGCTGCCCGAGGACAAGCTCGCCGCGGTCACCGAGCTCCAACGCGACGGGTACGTGGTCGCGATGGTCGGCGACGGCGTCAACGACGCGCCCGCTCTGGCGACCGCCGACATCGGCATCGCGATGGGAGCCGCAGGCTCAGCGGTCGCGGTCGAGACCGCTGACATCGCTCTGATGGCCGACCGGCTCGCCAAGCTGCCGGAGGCGGTGTCGCTGGCACGGCGCACCGTCAACAACATGCGTCAGAACATCACCGTCGCGCTGCTCACCGTCGCCTTCCTGCTCGTCGGCGTCCTGCTCGGCGGGGTCACGATGGCCGTCGGGATGCTCGTCCACGAAGCCTCGGTGCTGATCGTCATCGCCAACGCGATGCGACTCCTGCGCCGGACCCAGCCCGCCTCCAAGCAGCAGCTCCCGCCCTCCGGCCCATCCGCCAGCACCGGATCCACCGAACCGACGCCAGTCCCGGTGTCGGCCCGGTAGGCCCAGTCGTCCAACGTCGCGAGGAGCCCCACGGCAAGCGGTCGTGGGGCTCCGAAGCCCGTTTCGACCCTCCCCGAATGATCGCGACCGAACCAGCCGGGTCAGACCGACGCAACGCACCCCAGGACCGTGGCATAGCCGCCGTATTTGCACGATGCTAGAGGTCACGAGTTCGGTCCTTGCGGCGTATGTCCGTAGCGGGGCTGCGGGTGGAAGGGGAGTTGGTCGAAGTCATGGCATGTCCGTCGATCGGAGATGTCATGGACACCACCGAAGCCCGTGCGACCTCCTACGAGGTGCTGGAACGCTTCCTGGCCGGGTACTGGACGCCACGCACCCGGGCCAACTATCGGTTCATCCTTATCCGCTGGCTCGACTGGTGTCACGGACGCGGCTACGACGCGCTCGGTGGTGCGGACGCCGTAGCGCTCGAGACCTTCATCGCTGAGCTCAAGACGGCCGGATATGCGCCCAACACCATCGTCGGGCGTGTCTCGGCGATCTCGGCGTTCTACCGCTGGTGCGTGCGCGAGCAGTTGGTGGTTCGCAATCCGGTGGAGCTGATCCGACGTCCGGCACGTCCGACCGAGTCGTCCACCACGAGCCTGACCCGTCATCAGCTCACTGACTGGCTCGCCGCGGCAGAGGTACGTGGCGGCGCGTGGTGGGCGGCCGCGATGCTGCTCGGACTCAACGGGCTGCGGTGTGGAGAGCTGATCGCGTGCAACGTTGAGGACCTCGGCAACCACTCGTGGCATCACACCCTGAAGTTGACCACCACCAAAGGTGATCGGCCGACGGTGGTCGCGCTGGCGCCACCCACCATGCAGGCGGTGGCCGTTGCGATTGAGGGTCGAGACCGCGGTCCGCTGTTGGTCAATCGGGCGGGGCGTCGCATGACCCCCTACAACATCCAGTACCTGGTGGCCGCGCTCGCTCGTGACGCTGCGACCCCGGTGCACCTGACTCCGCACGGGCTTCGGCATTCGGCCATCACGATCGGGCTGAACGCGGGGGTGTCGCTTCGCGACATGCAGGACTTTGCCCGACACGCTGATCCGAAGACCACCCGACGCTATGACCGCTCCCGACACGCACTGAACCGTCACGCGACCTACGCGATCGCCCACTACCTTGCTGGCGGCAACTGAGCAGCGCGTTCGCACCCCGGTCCTGCGGGCCAAGGACCGCACGGGGTTTGCGTTCACCTGAGCGGCAACAACGGCTCCGATTGGCATCGCTCGGGCCGCGCAGGCGGCCCACGAGCGTATTCGGGCTCGGTCGGACGGTGGTCACGATGACCAACTCCTCCTTGACAGTGATCGGTACGGCTGGATAATCGGTGAGGCAAGTTCTAGGCGGTTGGGCCGGTCATGCGCGTGCACGTGTTGAACGTCGGGTCGCTTCGCTGGGCTAGGGGTATCGTTGGCGCTCGGACGACCGGCCAGATCCTCCGGGGGGTCGCGCGCGGGCGACGGTCGAGTGGGCCGACCGATGTGGTCCCGATGCTGTCCTATGTGCTCGAGCACGACGATGGGCACCTCGTCATCGACACCGGTGTCGGTCAAGCCCTCGCCGAGCGGTTCCGCACCGAGTCCGACCTGGTGAGCCGGCGCGCCCTGGAGGTGACGGTCGACCCCGATACCGAGGTTGGGCCTCAGATGCGTGCTATCGGGTTGCGGCCCGAGGACGTCCGGCTCGTGCTGTTGACCCACCTCCACTTCGACCATGCCGGCGGGATCGAGCACTTCCCCAACGCCGAGGTGCTCGTGCACCGCACCGAGTGGGATGGCCGCACAGCGTTCGGCGGCAACTATTGGCGTCTGCAGGAACCGGCGTGGACCGGGGTGGGTGGGCCACGCCTGTACGACCTCGCCCCTGAACCCTACGGTCCGTTCGATGCGAGCCTGCCGCTCACCGATCACGGTGACGTGGTCGTGCTGCCGACGCCTGGCCACACCCGGGGCCACGTCGCGATCGCCGTGCGTACCAGCGATCTGACCTTGCTGTTCACCGGCGATCATCTCGTGAGGCAGAGTTGGTATGCCGCGGACCTGACCCGGGGCATGCAGCCGTTCAACATCATCGCGAAGCTCACCGCGGACACCAACCGGCGGCTGCAGCGCTTCGTCACCGAGTTCCCGACTCTGGTGCTGCCGACCCACGACGCCGAAGCTGCCGAGAACCTCGCCCGGTGGGAACCTCTCAACCTCGTCTACGGCGACTCCGGCTTCCACGCTACACCCGCTAGCAGCACGCCTCGCTCTGAGAACGGCTGACGGTGACGACCCCTGCCCCACTTTCGGGGGGAGGCACCGGCCCGGCTCGCTTCGGTCCTTGCGGCGAAGGACCGCGTTGCAAACCGAGTCAGGCGCCGCGCGGAAACCGCGATTCTTCGCGCGCGGCGCGGGGACCGGCGCGTGCCCATAGCAACATCTCAGCGCAGCGTGTTCCTGATGAGCGTGACGGTGCTCGTTGATTCTCCCCAGGTCTGCTCACTGAAACTCCCCAACTCCGGGGATCGGAACGGTCGAGGTTCCGTAACGGAGCGTGGGGCCCGCGCCCGCTATCCAACACCGCAGCCAGTACCTGCGCGACGTCACGCACATCGCAGATCATCTGCCCCGGGAGGAACCATCGCGAGCAGGCCCTTCGCAGCGCCCCTACAGCAGCTTCCTTCGAGCGTGATCGACGAAGGGTTGAAGCGCTTGGTTGCGTGAGAGCTGGTCGAGGACGTCCGCCACGGTTCCGACACCCCGGCGGTGGGTGGCCAGGTGGAGCAGCGTGGTCGCCACGAGATCATGGATGAGCGTTGAGGACGGTGATCAGGAAGTCGGTCGGAGACTCAACCGCGATTCGGCCGGACTCGACGAAGCGCGGTGATTGGAAGTCCGTGACGTTGGCGGTGACGACGAGGCGGGCATTCGAGGCAACCGCGGTGGCGAGCACGTGGTGGTCGCCGGGTGCGTTGTCCATCGTGGTGATGAGCTCATCGGGCGGGTCGATCCAGGCTTCGGGGAACGCGGAGTGAAGTGCGGCGATGGTCACGTCCTCGAACCGACGCGGATCGATGGCTGGATGGTTCGCCAGGACGTTGCGGCGCATTTCGTCGATGATCTGGCGCGACCACCGCGGCTCGTAGTAGCCCAACGCGGCCAACGTCAACATGACGTCACGTAGCCACTGCGGATACAGCACGTTCGCATCGAGCACCGCGATCAGGTCCTCGAGGTGGCTCACCGCAACCCCAGGTTCTCCTCCGCGGCGGCGAGGCGGTCGAGTTGGTCGAGCTGATGGTCTCGGCGCGCCTTGAACTCACGAAGAGCCACCACGGGCACGAGGTGTCGGTTTCCGGTCTTGCGGTATGGGAGCCGGCCAGCCTTCAACAGACGGGTCAGGTACGGCCGCGAGACGCCGAGGAAGTCGGCGGCCTCGGTGGTGGTCAGCAGCGGTTCGGTCCCCGAGGCCAGGCCGTGGATGACCTTATGCAGGGTCTTGAGCGTCTCGGGTGGGAGATCGACCGGCTCACCGCCGCCGACCACGACAGCCGTCATCTGGTCGCCGGCGGTTCGTAGCGCGGTCTCGAGCTGTTCGTCGAGGGCGGTGAAGCGCTCAGCACGAGTGTTCGTCATCGACGACTCCTGACAGTATTTGAAGCAAGTGTAACCAGCTTGGGCTTGCGGGGGTACAAGGACGACAAACGGCTTGCGAGGCGGGATGGGGCCGTCGGTCATCCGCGGTCGTGACACCATTTTGACACCGCACCAGGCGGAACCCAGGGGAGACCGGCGGCACAGCGTGAAACGACACCGGTGTGTTTCCGCAGGTCAGGGGCATGATTCGGAACACCGGCGAACGGAGCGAGACGTCCTCGGCATAGTTGAGGGCCGTGTGTCCTTTAGGACATGGGGGTTCAAGTCCCCCCTCGCGCACTTGGTAGCTAGAGGGGTGTAGCGCCCCGCAGGACCATGAATAGCCAAAGCGAAACCCCGGCCGCTGAGCCGGGGTTTCGGTGTCTGTGGACACGAAATGGACACGAGACTTGCGTTTGGGGTTCTCAGGGTCCGAAGATGGCACGCGCGGTCAGCTCGGCTGCGGCCTGATCGTCCTGCTCGAACACGTGCGCGTAGATCGAGAGGGTGACCACTACGGACGCGTGTCCGAGACGTTTGCTGACTACCTCGGGTGAGACCCCGGCACGTAGCGCGGCCGTGGCGTAGGAGTGGCGAAGCCCATGGGCGCCGATCCGGGGCAGGCCAGCTGCGTCCGATGCGGTCGTGAACTGTGAGGACAGGCGCTTCGGGCGGTATCCCTGGCCGTTGCTCTGGGTGAACACCAGTCCGTGGGTCGGCCAGTCGCCGGGCCAGGAGAGCTGGTCTGCTGCTTGGGTCACTTTCCATCGTCGTAGCGTCTCGATGGTGCGGGTGTCGAGGCCGATCGAGCGCTCGGCCGCGTCGCTCTTGCCGTCGCCTTGGATGATCAGTCGCCCACGGACCTCGGTGATGGTTTGTGAGATCCGCAAGCGCCCCCGGTCGAGGTCGACCTCCGACCAGCGCAGCCCGAGCACCTCGGCGCGCCGCAGCCCGGTGGTGGCGAGCAACACCCAGACGGGTGCGAGCCGGTCTGCGGCGGTCTTGTCGAGGAACCTGCGCACCTGATCGAGCGTCCATGACCGGTCGCGGGCACGGCGTCCGCGAGCATCGCGTTGGGTTGGTGGGTTGGCCTGATCACAGACGTTGCGCCCGAGATAGCCGCGCTCCACCGCGTCTTGCAAGGCCTTGCGCAGCATGGTGTGGACGTGTCGCACACTTTTGGGTGCGAGCCCGGCGTGCTCGTCTGGCGAGCACTGGTTGGCTTTGCAGGTCACCCCGGCGGTGCGGCACGTGCCGGCGGCTCTGCCGTGGCGTTCGAGTTCGCGGTAGAGGCCATCGACGTGCTCGGCGGTCAAGGCCTCGAGCGCGATGCCGCCCACCCGAGGGATGGTGTGGACCTCTACCGCGGTTCGGTAGTTGTCGAGGGTGGTGGGCTTGACCCGCAGCCCTGCGAGCCAGGTCGCCAGGTAGACCGCGAGCCGTTGTCGCGAGGGCGCGACGTAGGTCCCGGCGTTGACCTGACCGATCTTGTCGGCCAAGGCGGCGTCGGCAGCCTTCCGGGTGACGAAACCACGCTGGCTGCCTTGCCGCCGCCTGCCCGTGTAGGGATCGGGGGAGAGATCCCACCGGATCCGCCAGCGGTCATAGCGGCCGGTCTCAGGGTGCTTGGTCGAGACGCGGTACCGGTCGACGGTGCCATTCATGATCGTCCTCCCATGGCCTCCGGTCGAACGCGACACCGAGGGGCGAGCGCGCTGAGGCCGAATACGAGCTTGGCCGAACCGTTCGCGCCGGGCTACTCCCCACCACCCGGCCCTGTGGATACCGAGCACCCGGCTCCACCCCGAGAGCCACGATCCCTATATTTGCGCTCTTGACCCGAAACGGCACCTGTCGAGAAAACCTCAGCGGCCAGCTCGCTCGGCGCCGACTGCCAACGGTGCAGCTCATGGCGGGCAAGTAGAGATGGGTCGCGTCGGCCGCTGGTGGCTTCGCGAGAGGTATGTGGCGGTCGGGAATATCGTTTCGCGACCGGCGTGAGAAGCCGCCGTCCTAGAGGGGCCTCGCGCCCGACTTCTTGAGGACGAAATGGCAGGGCACTTGTCGGAGGGGCCCGGTACGCCCGTCACCGGAGGCCACATGGCGGCACTCTTCGCCGGGACACTCAAACTTCTGTAGAGACGCTGCCGCTGCTCTCTCAGTCAGTTGAAGCAGGTTGCTGGACAACTGTCCTGCGAGGGGGCGCTGCCATCGCGTGCTTCACTCTCGGTCAGTGTGGTCGACCACTCTGAGTCACCACCGGTGGGCAGGGTGGGCGTCCATTGAGGAGTTTCTTGGTGCTGTCGAAGTCCAAGTCCGTTGTCGCGCTTCTGTGCCTCATGGTCGTCGTTGCTGGCTGCGCCGGCTCGGACGTGGAGCAAAGCCCTGTTGTTGAGGCTGACGATGTCGAGTCCGATGTTGTTGAGCAGACCGACACTGACCCTGACACGGGTAGTGGCGAAGAGCCAGACGACGAGTCTGGCCAGACCGCCGAGGCGCCGTTGGCTGATGGGGTGCTCAAGGTCCACCATTTCGATGTGGGCCAGGCCAACGCGACGTTGCTGCACCACCAGGACACCACGATCCTGATTGATCAGGGCGACTGGCAGCAGTCCGACGTGGTGCCCTACCTGTGTTCGGCCGGGGTGGAGCAGACCGACGTGGTGGTCACCACCCATCCGCATGCCGATCACATCGGCCAGTTCCCCGACGTGCTCGACGCGTTCCCGGTCGAGGAGGTCTGGTGGTCCGGCGCGACCACGACGACGCAGACCTTCGAGCGGGCCCTTGATGCGCTGGAAGCGTCCGGCGTGGCCTACGAGGAGCCCCGTGCGGGCGATGTCACCGAGGTTGGGCCGCTGCTGATCGAGGTGGTCGGGCCGGACGAAGACGCGAACTTCGGTGACGTGCACGACTCGAACCTGTCGATGCGGATCACCTATGGGCAGGTGCGTTTCCTGTTCACCGGCGACGCGGAGACCGCGACCGAAGCGCGGATGGTCGACCGGCATGGCGATCTGCTTGGCGCAGACATCTACGAGGTCGGCCATCATGGCTCGTCGACATCGACCACGCCGGTGTTCCTCGACGCGGTCAACCCGGCCGTATCGATCTACTCCGCTGGTGCAGGCAACACCTATGGCCATCCACATGTCGAGGTACTGGAGCGGCTCACAGCGCACGACACCGAGCTGTACGGGACGGATGTCAACGGCACCGTGGTCGTGACCAGCGACGGTGTGACGTTCGAGATCACCGCCGAGCGTGATGGTGCGCCCTCTCCGGGCGATAACCGCGCCCAGGGCGACTCCGCCAGCGACGAAACCGCCGGCTCGCCCGCCGACGCCCACGACCATGACGACGGTGATGGCAGTTGCCCCGGCGGCCAGGTCGACCTCAACACTGCCAACGTTGACACCTTGCAGCAGATTGTTCACATCGGCACGGACCGTGCCGAGGCCATCGTTTCGGGCCGGCCGTTCTCTAGCGTGTCGGGGCTGTCGCGGCTTGATGGGATCGGACCCGCGCGGATCGATTACATCGTCTGAGCTGCCCGACAACCGGGCCGTGATCGACCGCATCGAAAGCGGTATCGCCGTACTTCTGGTCGGCCCCGCTGGCGGCCGGCACGAGCTAGACGCGACCCTGCTGCCCGAGGGCGCTGGTGACGGTGACGTGGTCATGGTCACGGTCGAAGGCGCGGCGATTGTGGCGGGAGAAATCGACCGGAAGCTGACTGACGCCCGATGCGCGGACGCTGAACAGCAGTTGGCACGTCTCCGAAAGGGACGTTCTGGCCGCCGCTTCAGCTGACCACGCCAGTGTCACCACCGACGCCACGGACAGCGACCGGCCCAGATGGCGTTGCCCCGGCTGGCCGGACGGGCGAGCATCACCGATGCTTCTGCGCGCCACGGCCGTTGACCCGCGCCGCTCATAACGACGCGCTGTGATCACCCGATTTCAACGCGGTCCTTCGGTCAAGGACCGCATTGCGGGCGCGCGCTGACGGGATGCCTGGGTAGCGGCGGCGGGTGTTCTGCCGGGGTTGCGGTGGTCCGGGCAGCATGCTGGTCAACGGTCGCGCGCCGGCTGGCAGGGCGGGTTTGGTTCGGTGGACGAGCGTGGTGGATGTCGCACCCCGGTGTCGGGTGGTCGGCTCGTCGCGGCCCGTGGGTTGAGCCGCGACGAGCTCTGCCCGAAGGCAGGACCCCAGCCGGTATCGGCCGGCCGACACGGCTGGGGTAGACCGTTCAAGGTTCGTTGGCGTGGTGGACGACGGTTGGCGCGAGTGTGACTGTTCGGGCAGGGCCGACGGTTGGTCGCCTACAGCCCGGCCGAGGCCGGCGTGCGGCGCGTAGGCTCCGGGTCACCACTCTGAGGGGGAATCGTGACCGATCAGCCGTCGGGTGAGGCGCACACCGACGAGGACCTGTTGGAGCTGCTCGGGTCGATGGCGCTGGAGCTGGCCGAGCCCGACGAGCTGCAGGAGACCATGCAACGTGTGGTCGATCTCGCCGAGGAGGTGTTGGAGCGCTGTGATGGGGTGAGCCTGATGCTGATCGGCAGAGGCGGCAGTATCGAGACGCCTGCCTCCTCGTCGCAGGCCGCCTACGACAGTGACATGGCCCAGTACGAGACCGGTGAAGGGCCGTGCCTGAATGCGATCAGAGACGAGCACACGGTTCTGATGAACGATCTCCAGGACGACGAGCGGTGGCCCGCCTACCGCGCCAAGGCCCTCGAGCTCGGGGTGCGTTCGATGCTCAGTGTCCGGCTGTTCGCCAACGAGGACAGCATGGGCGCACTCGATCTGTACTCGAAACAGCCCGACGCGTTCGACCAACGCTCGCAGGTCATCGCGCAGGTATTCGCGACCCACGCCTCGATCGCGGTCAAAGCCGCCCTGACGATCGCCGGGCTCGAAACGGTGATCAGCTCGCGGGACGTGATCGGGCAGGCCAAAGGCATCATCATGGCGCGTCGCAAGGTCACCGCCGACATGGCATTCGAACTGCTCCGATCCCTGTCACAGCAGCGTAACCAGCCCGTGCGCGACCTCGCCCGCGAGATCACCGAGACCGGACAGCTCCCCTAAAGCGCCCCCGCAAGCGGCGCGGACCGGTCACGACCCACAACCTCCACCGAACCCAGGGTGGATCAGTGACGAGTTCCTGCTCGTGCTCAACCAGCCCGAC
>PWLR01000228.1 GCA_003558435.1 Nitriliruptoraceae bacterium
ACCAACTCCACGACACACCAACTCCACGACACACCAACTACGGACCAGGAGACGAAGACGTGGCGAGGCACGCAGCAGAAGCCGACGTCGGTCCCGGCGAGGCCGGGGTCTTCGACGACCGACCGACCTCCGAGGTCGTGGCCTCGCTGGTCACCAACCTCCAAGGGTTGGTCAAGACCGAGGTGGAGCTCGCGAAGCTCGAGATCACCGACATCGTCAAGGACAAGGCGGTCGGTATCGGCCTGGCCTTGGCGGGCGCACTGTTCGGTCTGTACATCCTGGCGTTCATCGGTGTGACCGGCGCCAACGCCTTCATGCTCATCGTCTCGCCCTGGTTGGCGTGGTTGATCATCACCGGCATCTACACGCTGATCGCCATCGTGTTGCTCCTGGTCGCGAAGCGGCTGCTCAGCAAGCCGGTGGTGCCTCAAGCGACCAAGAACGAGATCGACGTGACCAAGGACTGGGCGAAGGATCAGGTGCAGCCATGAGCGAATCGACGACCGGATCGAACGGATCCACCCGGGCTTCCGGCGAGGGGTCCGGCCCCATGGCCGACTTCAAGGCCGAGGTGGAACGCGTCAAGCACACCGCGGACGACGTCAAGGCCGAGGTGAAGGCCGCGACCGATGACCGTCGCGGTGGGCCGGCCACGTCGGTGGACGACGCGACCAAGAAGGCCGCCACGCTCCGGGCCGGCATCGAGCGTGACGTCGCCGCGCTGCGCACCCGTGTCCCCGAGGGCGACGCCGCCAAGCAGCAGGCCGTCGCCAAGGCACGCACGTTCGGCCCCCCCATCGGTGGTGGGATCCTCGCGCTGACCGTGATCATCGCGCTGTTCAAACGCCGGGGGAAACGCAAGCGACAGGACGCGGAGCTACAGGGCCAGGCGTTGGCACTGGCACGGGCGATGGCGCGCATCGAACGCGACGGCCTCGAGACCGACGACGCCGACGGGGGCGGCCGGCTGAAGTGGCTGTTGCTCGGGTCGGCCGCGGCCGGCGCCGGGTACTACGCATACCGCTCACGCGAGTCGATCGATGTCGACGACGTCTTCGGTGCACCCCAGGACGACCCGCTCCGCCCCCCGGACGTCGTCTCCTGACCCGCCGCGTCCCCGGTCCCGCCTCGGGTTGCACCGGGGTCGCGACCACGCCCGCCGACCCGCCGATACCGATCAGTCGAGGTCGCTGGCGTCCCCGCCCAACCCGCTGACGATGCTGCGGGCGTTGAGTCGCATCATCTCGAGGTAGGAGTGTTCCGGCTCGCCGGGCTCGCCGGGGAGCACGTCGTCGGAGAGGTCGTCCACGTAGGTCGCGTCGGTCTCTTCGGCGATGGTCTCGAGCACCGGGGTCGGGAACACCTCGCTGCCGAAGACCGTCGGGACCTCCAGCTCGCGGATCTGATCGATCAGGGCCCGGAGTTCACCTGCCGACGGTTCCGAGAAGTCAGCCGGCTGGATCGCGGTCGCGAACGTCAGGTCGTAGTCGCGGGCGAAGTAGCTCCATGCGTCGTGATAGGTCACCAACCCCCGGTCGTCGTCGGGGATGGTCGCCGCGGCTGCCGTGATCCGGTCATCGAGGTCGCCGAGTTGCCCGCGGTAGGCGGCCGCGTTGGCGGCGTAGTACTCCGCTCCGTCGGGATCGAGCTCGCTGAGCTCCGCGGCGATGCCGTCGACCATCGATGCCGCGTTGCGCACGGAGGTCCACACGTGCGGATTCGGCCCGAGCTCGTCATCACCGTGCGCGTGGCCCTGATCGTCATCGCCGTGCGCGTGGCCCTGACCGTCATCGCCGTGCGCGTGGCCCTGATCGTCATCGCCATGCGCGTGCCCCTGATCATCATCGCCATGCGCGTGGCCCTGACCGTCATCGCCATGCGAGTGATCGAACACCAGGTCTTGATCCGCCAGCATCTCTTCACCCAGCAGCACGATGGGCGCGCCGTCGGGAAGGTTCTCGCGCGCGAGCCTGAGCGCGCCGTCGTTCAGGGTGAGCCCGACACCGACGTAGGCATCCGCCTCGCTGAGGGAGACCACGTCCTGCGGGCGGGGTTCGTAGGTGTGGGCGTCGGCGCCCGGGGGCACCAGTGAGGTCACGACGACCCGGTCGCCGCCGACGACCGCCACCAGATCCGCGATCGGCGCCACCGTCGCCACGACCGCCAGTTCTCTGACCTCCGAGGCGGACCCGGCCGACGTCTCGAGGTCCTCATCGACGTCCCGTGAGGCAGCCTCGTCGGCGGCACCGTCACCAGGATCGCCGTCGCCACCGGCGAGGCCTCCGCATGCGGCCAGCAGCAACGCCAGCACGGACACCGCCATCGGGGTCAGGGATCGAGCCGTCCTCACGCCGCACCTCTTCGTCGCTGGAGCGCTCGGCGGGCTCCGGCCCGCCGCTTCCCGCCGACCGCTGTACCGAGCGCGATCGACGGTCCTGCCGATCCGCTGTCGCCTACCACGGGATCCCGTGGGCGGATCATGGTACAACTGCGAACCGTTCGCATCAACGGTAGCGGTCCGCTGGTGTCGTGGTCACCGGTGAGCGGCTGTGCGGTTCGCCGAGGACGGGACCGGGCCACCATCGGACCCCGCTCCCCGACCGTCACGACCGCCCCGACCGCCACGATCGCCGTCGTCGCCCGCATGTTCCCGGGTGACCCGGCGGCGGCCGGCGTTCGCGGTCACCGCCGTGACCCCGAACACGACCACGAACAACGCGGCTCCGGTCAACACGATGGTGGGACCGCTGGGGACGTCCACGTAGAAGGAGCCGTAGAGCCCGACGATGCTGGACACGGTTCCGATGCCGGTCGCGAGCCACAACGTGGCCCCGAAGGACCGCGTCACCAATCTGGCGATCGCGGCCGGGATCACCACCGCCGCGGCGATCAGGAGCACCCCGAGCACCCGGACCGAGGCGACCACGACCGCGGCGGTGATCAGGCTGAACAACAACTCGATGAGTTCGGTACGCACCCCGTGCACTCCGGCGACCTCGGGATCGAAGGTGGTGAACACCAACCGCTTGTAGAGCGTGACCAGCAACCCGAGGAACGCAACGCCGACACCGCCGGCGACCCACAGGTCGGTCCGGTCGACCCCCAGGATGTTGCCGAACAGCAGCGCCTCGACGTTGATCCGCGTGGGGACCACCGACAGGGTGCCGACCCCGATGGCGAAGATGGCGGTCGTGACGATGCCGATGGCCGCGTCGGCGTGCAGGCCCCGCCGCCGACCGACCCGGTCGATGAGCACCGCCGAGACCACGGTCGCCGCGACCGCGCCGACGTACAGGTCCAACCCGAACGCGACCCCGACCGCGACACCACCGACGACCGAGTGCGCGAGTCCGTGCCCGATGTAGCTCATGCGTCGCAGGACGACGAACACCGACAGGGCTCCGCACATCGCCCCGATCAACACCCCGGCGATCATCGCGCGACCGAAGAACGCGTACTGGAACGGCTCCAGCAGCCAGGCGCTCACGGCCAGAGTTCCCCGTCGGCCCCGGAGGCCTCGACGGCGTGGGGTCCGACCGGATGTATGGAACGGACCGACCGGGGCGAGAGGTCCAGGTCGTCGGCGTCGACGACCACGGTCCGACCCCGGTCGTGCAGGATCCGCATGGGAGCACCGTAGGTCCGCTCCAGCGACGTCGGTGTCAGCACCTCGTTGGGATCGCCGTCGGCCGTGATCCCGCCGTTCATGCAGACGATGCGTGGCAGGTGGGATGCGACGAAGTTCAGGTCGTGGGTGGTGAGCACGATGGTCAGGCCGCGGGCGTTGAGCTCGCCCAGGGCGGCGAGCACCTCGCGCCGGGTCGCGAGGTCCACCCCGGAGGTCGGCTCGTCGAGCAGGAGCAGCTCACACCGGCGGTGCAGCGCGCGGGCGAGGAACATGCGCTGCCGCTGACCGCCGGACAGCTCGCGGATGCGCCGCCGGTGCAGGCCGCTGAGGCCGAGCTGATCGAGGACTTCGCGCGCTCGTGCCCGTTCACGCCGCGAGAACCACGGCACCGCACGGCTTGAGGTCGCGTCGCCGAGCAGGACCACCTGTTCCACCGTCAGCGGGAAGTCCCAGTCGATGCCCTCCAGTTGCGGGACGTACCCGACACCGACCGGCGCACGTCCGGACCGGATGGCGCGACCCAGCACCTCGATGCGACCGTGGTAGCGGTCCGCACGCCCGGTCAACAGGCGGAGCAAGGTGGTCTTGCCCGCCCCGGACGGTCCCACGACCCCGAGCAGCTCACCGCGAGCGACCTCGAGACTCAACGCGGACAACACCGTCGTCGCGCCGTACCCCGCCGCGACGTCCTCGAGCATCACGGCGACGTCGGCCTCTCGCAGCATCGGAGCGGTCGCAGGGCCCCCGGAGCGCTCGTGCGCGGGATCGGCCGACGAGACGGCCACCTGACTGGCCACGGCCAGGGGCGTGAGCGGGTCGGGCGAAGCGGACACGGTGAGGACTCCGGTGGGCGAGTTCGCCGCGGTTGCTGCGAGCTGTTCGCAGCTTACGTTCCCCGGGGACAGCCCGCCGGTCCACTCGACCGCCTCGACCCGCACCCGAGCCGGCGAGGTGCCGGACCGCTCTCGCGCCGGACCCGTGCCCCTATCGTGCGGGCCCTCGCACAGGAGTCCGCCATGCACGATGTCCCGGCTACCGCGCACCAGGTCCCCGTGGTGGTCGACGACACCCACCGCGCCCACGACCCGGCCTACGAGCTCAACGCGGGCCGCGAGGTGCGACCCCGCCCCGAACGCCCGGTGCGGGTGGATGCCATCCACGAAGCGCTCGCGGCGGCCGGACACCCACTGCTTCCTGCCCGGCACTTCGACGACCAGGCGCTACTCGCGGTGCACCATCCCGGGATGGTCGCCTTCCTACGGGACGGCTACGACGCCTGGCGTGCGGCCGGAGGACCCGAGGTCATGCTCCCCGACACCTTCGCCTCCCCGAGGTGGGCCCGGGGCGGTCGGATCAGCGCTTCACCGCTCGGAGCGCTCGGGTGGTGGTGCTTCGACACCGCGACCCCACTGGTCGCCGGCTCCTACGCCGCCGGGCGTGCCGCCGTGGACATCGCCCTGACGGGTGCCGAGCTGGTGGCTGCCGGGCGTCCGGTCGTCTACGGCCTGACCCGTCCGCCCGGCCACCACGCCGGGCCCGACTACTTCGGTGGGTTCTGCCTGTTCAACCATGCGGCGGTCGCGGCCCGGTCGCTGACCGCCGGTGGGCGGGTCGCGGTGCTCGACATCGACGTTCACCACGGCAACGGCACCCAGGACGTGTTCTGGGAGGACGACCAGGTGTTGTACGTCTCGCTCCATGGCGACCCCGACCACCTGTTCCCGTTCTTCTCCGGGTTCTCGGACGAACGAGGCGGCTCCGCCGGCCGGGACACGACTCGCAACCTGCCGCTCGGTTCCGGCACGGGCGACGTCGCCTACCTCGATGCGCTGAGGGTCGCGTGCGAGTTGATCGAGGCGTTCGATCCCGCCACGCTCGTGGTCTCCCTGGGGCTGGACGCCTCCGAGCACGACCCGTTGGGCTCGCTCGCCCTGACCCGGGACGGATACGCCGGTGCCGGAGCGATGATCACGGCATTGGACCGCCCGACCCTGCTACTGCAGGAGGGTGGGTATGCGGTCGACCATCTCGGCCAGCTGGCCACCACCGTGCTCGGACCCTTCGCGGATCGCACGGCCCCCCGGAGAGGCGGCCACTGAGACCGCGGGGCTCCGAGGACCGGCTCAGCGGATCGGGGCTCAGGCGGTCGTGGCCTTGCGGACCACGATGCCGGGAAGGATGCCGCGCTCGACGATCCGACTCACGATCGGTTCCATCGTGGCCTCGAGCTGGGCCGTCGCCTCGGCACCGAAGGCCACCCATGGCGGCGCGGCCAGGGCATCGGTCCGCGCTTCGATGTGGTCACGCAACTGCGTGCCGGCCTCGGTCAGCGCGCCCTCGGCGGTCAGCAGTCCGCGCTCGTTCATCCGACCGACGGCCGCATCCCATTCCGGATCCGCGATCCCACGGACAGCACCCATGATGGCCCGCAGCTTGTCGCTGTCCCCCCGGGCGATGAGGTGGCATTGGACACCGTCGAGTTCTGCGTCGATCAGACACGCCAGATGGCCGTCGCCACGGGATTCGCGCACGACGGTCGCTCCCTGCCACAACCGCACGGCTGGATCCTCGTGCCACGGCACGCTGGACCAGGCAGCAGCCAGTGCCCGACCGACGATGGGGTGCAGCAGCGCGAGTTCCCGCAGCAACTCCGCCGCACGCGCGACCTCGTCCTCGACGTCGGCCAGGATGTCGCGCAGGAGCGCACCGAGGGCATCGAGGCTCGTCTGGAGCACCGTGGTCGGCGAGGCGATCGACCAGGCCAGCGGCAACGCCTGCGCGATCATCGCCGGCGAGAACCCGTAGAACATCGCCGAGACCGGCTCCGGACCGACCGGACCCAGAGGCGCGCTGCGCGACGCCGTGTAGGCGACCATGCGTTCCGCCAACCCGATCTCGGCGTGAGCCGCCAACACCGTCGGTGCGAAGTAGTGCAGGGTGTGGACCGCCTCGATACGCCCCCACATCCGCCGGGCGGTCGCCCGCGCCGCATCGTCGCTGTCGTGCGCATCCATCGCTGTCACGTATCGCTCTCCCATCCGCATCCTCGGGTCCGAGACACTCGTCTCGACCCCGCACCCGGTGGACCACCGGCCGAGACACCGTAGACGAGACCCGTCCGTACCCTGCGGCCGGCGTCGACGCCGCGCCCTAGCCGCGGGCGGGCTCACGACGAGGCGATGACGACGACCGGAGGACGAGGTGTCGGTGAGCAGACCCCCCACTCGCGAAGAGGCGGCGCGCGCCCTGGGCGTGGCCATCACGGCCGACCACCAGGCGTGCAAGCAGGCCTACCGGCGTCTCGCACGCGAACACCACCCCGATGTCGGTGGTGACCCCGATCGCTTCCACGTGTTGCAACTCGCCTACGAACGTCTCGTCGCCGAGACGAACGGCCCGCCACAGCCGCTCGTCTCGCGCGGGACCCCCTCACGTCCACCGGTGCCCTTCCTCGACGAGACCGAGGTCGCCGACCTCGGCAGCATCGATTGGAGCACCACCCTCCCCGAGGGCCGCGTACGGCTCGATCGCGATCGGGTCGCCATCTGGCTGGCCGGAACCACGATCCCCGCTGGCGAGCCCCGAGAGCCACAGGTCCCCGACCACGGCATGGTCAACGCCTTGACCGCGACCAGTCGCGCCCCGCGATCACGCCTGAACCGTGCGGCCCATCTGATGGCGGCGGAACTGACCTCGCGTATCCGGGTCGCCGACGCCTCCGACGATCGCGGACTACCCCTGGTGGCCGTCGAGGTGGTGGCGGCCAACCGTCGGGCGCGGCGAGCCCTGGACCGCGTGCCCCTGCGCGGCGGATGGGTCCGCACCCGACGTTCGAGCAGCACACTGCTCCGCGCCACCCTCTCTCCCTCGCACGACGCGCGCGCCACCGCGGTTCGCGCGACCGAACGACTGGCGGCGCTGCTCGACGAACTGGCCTGGCCGTTGCCGGCATGGACGCTGGAACGCGGATGACCACGATCGCGTCCGACCGGCCGGGACCGGCCGGGGCCGCCGGTCGGGTGGCCGGACACGTGACCCTTCGACGGGTGGCAGAACGGTACCCACGAGCCGCTGCGGGCACGAAGCCCGCACGTACCGTGGTGCCAGTCCTGCTACAGGCATAGTTCATTTGGTAGCGGGATCCAAAACCCCCCGAAGGAGATCCCATGAAGAAGCACCTGCGCACATCCGTCGCCGCCTTCTCCGTCCTGGCCCTCGCGGCCGTCGGTTGCGAGACCGATGACAACGGTGTCGACGACACCATGGAGGACCCCGCCACCGAGGACCCCGCCGACGACCCGGCTGAGGACCCGATGGACGACGACATGGACGACGGCCTCGAGGACGACGGCATGGAGGACGACGGCCTCGAGGACGACGGCATGGAGGACGACGGCCTCGAGGACGACGGCATGGAGGACGACGGGCTCGACGACGACAACGGGCTCGACGACGACAACGGCCTCGACGACGACAACGGCCTCGACGACGAGGACGACGCGTAAGTCCGCATCGCTCACGACCGCTTCGCGCGGAGCACGCTCCGGAGGGCCGACCACGAGGTCGGCCCTCCGGTCGTACGGCGGCCTCGAGCTGTGACGCTGCCCGGTCACGCCGGTCGGCGACCACTGTTCAGCAGCCGGCGGGGACCTCGAGTTCGGCCTCGTCCAGACGTTCCAGCAGCGTGGCGACCGGAACGGCCAACCCTGTGCCACGTCCGGTCTCCAGGGCGAAGACCACGCCGACGACACGACCTTCGTCGTCCAGCAGCGGGCCTCCGGAGTTCCCCGGTCGGATCGTCGCGTCGATGCGGATCACGTCGGCCGGCTCGCCGAGCAACGAGCCGTCCACCACACCGAGCACGGTGCCGCTCGAGACCGTGACCGGGCCACCGTCGGGGTAGCCGATCGCGTGGATCGTCTCCCCCGCCTCGATGGGCTCGGACCGCAACTCCGCCACCTCCAGGCCCTCCGACGATTCCAGCCGGAGGATCGCGAGGTCCGAGTCGATCGCGACACCGGACACGTCGGCCGCCAGACTGCGTCCGTCCCAGCTGTTGACCGTCACCGTGCGTGGCTGGATCAACACATGCCGGTTGGTCACCACCACCCCACCGGGCAGCACGAAACCCGAGCCCAGCCCCAGCTGGTCGCACCCGAGCGAACGGATCCTGACCGTGACCTCCTGCGCCCGGCGGCGGAGCGACTCAGCGGCCAGATCCGGCGCCTCGAACGTCACGACCGAGGATGCTCCCGGGTCGTCCAACGGTTCGGTCGGTGCCTCGACGCAGGCACCGAGCCCCGAGCTCACGAGGACCACCACGAGGCAGCGCCGGAGATGACCTCGGCGACGTCCGGTCACGGCGCAAGCAGGCGGTCGGCCGCCGCCCCGGCGTTGGCGGCGGCGTTCCTCGCCTCGTTGCACGAGGCCGTCACCTGGGCGGCCGTGGCGTTCAGCGGTGCGACGTCGACCGGCTCGCCCGCGGTCGAACGGTTGAACGCGTCGACCGATGCGGTCTGCAGCTCGAAGAGCCGTTCGACACAGCCGTCGAGGGCATCGGTCGCCGCCACGATCCGTCCGGTCACCTCCGAGAACACATCGCGTTCGACCTGCACGGTGGTGGCCGTGTCCTCGGCCTGGGCCTTCTCGTCGGCCAACGCCCTCAGGCGATCCTCGAGACCCGCGACGTCCTCCTCGGAGCTTCGCACGAGCCTCGTCAACTGCTCACGCTGCTCGATCAGGAGGAGTTCGCGTTCGATCCCGGCATCCCGCTGCGTCTGCAACGTCTCCGATCGCTCACGCCATTCGGCGGCGACCCCGCGCTGTTCGTAGGCCACCGCACCGCTTCCGAGCGCCAGAGCCACGGCGGTCAGACTCGTCAACACCCAGGGCCACCGACGGACGTGCCGCACCTCGGGACCCCGGGGTTCGAAGGCGCCGGGCGTGGCACCGGGCCCCTCCGCGTCGTTCATGCGTCACCCTCTCCCCGGATCGTCGCCGGGAACGGACCCGCCGACCTCGCCACGACCGCCGCGACCGGGCGGCAGGATGCCAGTTCACACCGGACGACGCTCGTCGAAGTCCGCTGTGGGCGCTCGGCCCGGGGTTCCGCTGACACCCCGTCATCGCGGCGCTCACGTCCGGGTTGCTCGTCCGCGTCGCACCCATGCACGAAGCTGTCCCCGACACCACCGACCACGAGGTCTCCGTGCCCCACGACGAGGCGTTCCGTTCACCGGACGCGCTGCTGCGTCACGCCGCCGCCGCCGATGCCGCCCATGCGGTGGCCATGCTGCGACAGGTGAGCGCGACCCGACTCCTCGACCTGGTGGTGACTCAGGCGGAACTCGCCGTCGACGAGGATCGGATCCGGCCCGCCGGGATCGATGCCGTGGGAGATCTCGCCCGCGCGGCCATCGAGGTGATGGATCTGCCCCAGGGCACGGAATCCGACCTCGACGACGATGACGACCCGGAGACCCCGCCGACGGTGACCGGTTGGGAGCTGATCACCGTGGAGCCGGACGACCTCGCCGCCGCGACCCTCGCCCTTCCGGTGAGTCCGTGGCTCCTGGCGCTCGTGGCGTTCCGCGACGAACCCGATGGCCAGGGCTCACGGCTCCGTCACGTGGTGGCGGCCGCTGCGGACGGCCGCGTCGCCGCAGCACGGCTCCGGATGGCCGAGCCCCATCCCGACGACGTGGACGCCGATGTGCTCGCCGCCACGGTCACCCGCGACACCGACGACCTGGGCGCCGATGCGCCACTCGCCGAAGCGCTCCTGGCCGCCCTGCGATCGGCTGCGCGGGGCGCGTGACGCACGCGCCCGAAGTGGTCGCCCGATGCGCGGTTCGGATGCCCGGTTCGCCGTTCGGGAGCCGGGGTGAGACACTCCCTCCCACCTCTTCCCACTCCCGAACACGAGTCGAACGCTTGCCCACGCGCGCCCGCTTCCGCCCCCACCCGCGAGGCTTCGGTTTCGCCACCCCCGTCGACACCGACGGCCACACCGAGATCGAGACCCTCGTCACCGACGGTGAGGGAGCCTCGGCAACGGTCGATGGCATCTTCGTGCCGCCGCCGACCTGCAAGGGCTTCCTCGCCGACGATCTCGTCGACGTCGAGGTCGCCATCGACGACAAGGGGGCATCGGCGGCCTCGATGACCCTGGTCTCGAGATCCCGCCGCATGCTGGTCGGCACCGTCCAGCAGGGGCCCGGTCGGCTCGTGATCGAACCCGACCCGTCCCTCGGTAGCGGCTGGATCCGTCTCGACGAGGCGGTGGCGCGCAAGCTCGTGCTCGCTGCGGGCCGCCAGGTGGTGGTGCTGGTCGGTGATGCCGACGACGGGGCCGCGCTCGGACGGGCGCTGGTCGCCGGCCCCCACGTGGTCGGTTCACCGCAGGCGATCCGTGCCGCGTCGGTGGTCATCGCCCTCGGGCGCGCGGCGCCCGCACTGGTTCCCGGTGGTCCCACTGCGGCCGGGCTCGACCCGGCCGAGGCGGAGACCACCCACACCCGCGTGGTCGGACTGCTCGCCGGCGGAGGACGCGGCGGCGCGGCCGGCCTCGACCCGACCGGCCCCGTCCCCGGCGTCGACGCACCGTGGAGCGAACGTCGCGACGAACCGTGCGTGACCGTCGACAGCGCCAGCACCCGGGACCTCGACGACGCCGTGGCCGCCACCTGGGACGGCGACCCCGACGCTCCGGTGGGGGTGGCGGTCCACATCGCCGACGTCGCGCGCGCCATCGGGGTCGGCTCCGACGCCGACCGCTACGCGCGCATCGTGGCCTCGACCGCCTACCTCGCGGTCGGTGCGAACGCGCCCATGCTCGACCCCGCCCTGTCGGAGGGCTCGCTGTCGCTGCTCCCCGACGAGGACCGGTGGGCCATCTCCGCGAGGTTCTCGGTCAGCCCGAGCGGCCAGATCAGCGAGGTGTCCATCGAGGCCGCCGCCGTCCGATCGGTCGCGAAGCTGTCCTACGAGGCCCTCGAGCCGTGGCTCGAAGGCGACACCGAGGCCATCCACCAGGAGGCCGGCGCGGCAGCTCCCGTGGCCGATGCGGTGCTGACGGCGGCGTGCGAAGCCGGGCGACGTCTGGGCGCGGAGCGTGACGCTCGCGTGACCTTCGAGGAGCTGTTCAGCGACGCCGAGGTCGAGCCCGCGCTCGTGGACGGCAAGCTCAGCACGGTCGAGGCCACACCGCACGCCGATGCCTACCGCCTGATCGAGCGGCTGATGGTGGCCGCCAACGAGGCGGTGGCCAGCTGGCTCATCGCCCGTGAGGTGCCGGCGCTCTACCGCGCGCACGCCGGATTGGACCCGGAGCGCACCGAACGTCTGCGCGCGGCGGTGGAGCTCGCCAGCGCCAAGGTGCCGGCGCTCGAGGACCCGGAGGCGGAAGCCGACGAGGTCGTCGGCCAGATCATCGCCGAGATCGACCGGGCCGACGAGGAGGGCCGCGAGGCCGACCGCGATCTGCTGGTCTCGGTCGCCGCGTCCTCGACCGCGCGCGCGTCCTACGAACCCGACCCGTCGGCCCACACCGGGCTGGCCTCCTCGGCCTACACCCACTTCACCTCACCGATCCGGCGGTACGCCGACCTGGTGGTCCACCGCCAGATCCGGGCCGCCCTGGGCGACGAGACGCCCCCCCACGCGGTCGAGGACCTCGGCCCCATGTCGGTCTGGCTCGATGCCCGGTCCGGAGCCATGAGCTACCTGCAGGCCCGCGAACGGGGCGATCTGTGGTCGCGGCTGTTCGACCGCGGGTTCCTCAACGGCCCGGAGCCGGCCACCGTCACGGGGATCACCACCAACGGTCTGCGTATCCGGCTCCCCCGCCTGGGCGTCTCGGGGTTCGTCACCGCGGAACGGGCGCTCGACCTCCCGGCGAAGCAGCGCGGATCGCTGGTCGTCGACGAGCACGGGCTGACGACCACATCGGGGCCCTGGCGTGTCGGGAGTCGCATCATGGTCCGGTTCGCGGGTCTGGATGCGACCAACCGGGCGAACTGGCGCCTCGGGGCCGCCTGACCGGGGACGCGGGCCGGGTCGTCGAGCGACGACCCGGCCGTCGGGCGGCATCGGTCGGCGACCCGGGCACGGTCAGCCCGTCAGCGGTCGACGGACGGCGGGGCGCTGGCGGCTCCCACGCCGTAGCGCTCACGCGCTCGTGACCTGACGCAGGCGCACGGTGCGCGCCCCACCGATCGCATCGAAACGGGTCCCCACGCAGGTCAGCACGACCACCTGCGGGCCCCGGACCCGACCGAGCACCGCCCCCAGGCGCTCGAGACGGGCCGCGTCGGTGTAGCCGAGCGTGTCGTCGAGCACCAGCGGGACCCCGTCGTCGCCGGCCAGATCGGCCGCGGCGAGCGCGGTGAGGATCGCCAACTGCTCCCGGGCTCCGGCGGACAGACGATCGAACGTCAACGTGATGCCGCCCAGGGTGCGACTGACCACGGACAGGTCCTCGTCGAGTTCGACATCGAGGTCGTCACCGAACACCAGACGACCCGCCTGCACGATGCGTTGCCTCAGCGGCTCGCGATACGCGGCGTAGGCGGCCTCACGTGCGGCCTCGAAGGCCTCCTTCAGGGCCTTGGCGGCCGCGGCGCGGGCGCGCAGGCTGCGGCGGGCCTCCCGTCGGCGGTCACGTTCGGCCTCGGCTGCCTGGAGCGCCTCACCCACCCCCTGACCGCCACGGACCTCGATCAGCGCGCGGACCTCGGCGGCCTGTTCCCTGATCTGCTCCAGATCGGCGCTGAGACGGGCCTGACGCTGCTGTGCGTTGTCGGCCAGCAGTTCGACCTCTTCGGGTTGCAGGACGTCGAGTTCGGCCTGGACGGCCTGCACGTGTTCCTCGGCCTGCTGCCGCTCGATCCGTGCCTCGTCGACGGCCCGGTGCAGGGCCTCGTCGGCGACGGCGGCGCGTGCATCGTCGAGTTTCGCGATCGCGGCAGCGAGCTCGTCGGCATCGTGGGACGCGGCAGCGGCGGCCCGCGTGGCGATGTCGCGGAGCCGAGCGACCTCCGTGGTCAGCGCCTGGTACTCCGATCTGACGCTCAGGGCGAGGCTCCTGGCTTCGTCCTCTGCGGCCTCGAGATCCGGGATGCGCTCGCCGGCCCCTGCGGTCACCAGAGCCGGCTGCGGGTCGTGCGGGGCGAGGCGCTGCTCGAGGTCCTCGACCTGGGCTCCGAGCCGCCGGATCCGGTCGGCGAGTTGGTCACGGGTGAGGCCGTCGAGCTCGCGATCGATGACGGCATCCCGTTGCGCGAGCGTGCGCAGATGCGCCTGACGTGTGCGTTCGAGCTCCTCGGCCTGCGCACGGTCCTCGACCCCGACGAGCGCGCAGGCGTGGGCGAGCGCGCGTCTCGCGTGGTCCCGGTCCGCCTGGCGGTCGGCCAGCGAGGCACCGGCCCGGATCGCCACCTCGAACGCGCCATCGAGGGCGACCACCAGCTGCTCGGGAACCTGACGATCGAGCGTTTCGCCTTCGTCGAGGGTGACCGAGTCCTGATCGACGAGCAGTTCGGTGGTGCGTCGGGCGCTGATGCGAACGGTGGGCGCCGCGTCACCGAGCCGCGCCTCGACGATCCGCAGCTCGTCGGAGGCTTCCCGGATCGCCGTCAACTGCGCGTCGGTGAGCGGATGGTCGGCCAGGAACGCATCGGCCGCACCGGCAGCCGCCAGCGCGGCTTCGATCCGGTGGTGGCGTTCTCGGGCCGCGTGGAGTTCGTCCCGTCGCTGTCCGAGCTCCGCGGCCGCCCGGGCGTCCTGCAGCCGGGCACGTGCCTCGGCTTCCCCGGCCTCGGCCGCCCGGAGCGTGTCGGCGAGCGTCTCCAGACGCGCCTGCTGCTGTTGCCAGGCGGCCTCGTGGGACGCGGCCACGGACTCGCGCTGCTCCAACCGCTCGCGGATGGATGCGATGGCCGCCACCTGAGCGTCGCGGGCCGCGACCGCAGCCACGGCGGCATCGTGTTCGGAGCTGGCGGCGCGAAGCTGCGAGCGTGCCGTGGCGATCGCGGCGCGGAGCCCGGTCACCCGCTGGAGTTGTTCGCGGTGGGCCTCGAGCTGCGGACCGAGGGTGGCGAGCGCGTCCTGCAGGCGCGCCCGCTCCCGTGCCAGGTCCGTCGCGCGGGTACCGGCCGACTCGAGTTCGGCCGCCGTCGCCGCCAGGTCGGTCACCTGCTGGTCGGCTTCCGCCAGCGCGGCATCGGCTTCCTTGAGCTGCTTGCCGTCCTGCCCGGTCGGGGTGAAGTACCGCTCGAAGGTGCCCACGATTCGTTCGTAGAGGGCGTCGTCGCCCGTGTCACCCGATCCACCGGCGCTGGCATCCAGCCGGCGGGCGAGGTGTTCGCTGTCGGCCAGGGCGAGGCTGTCGAGCGCCCGGCCCTGGCGGAACCTCAGCGCCTCGAACAGCGCCATGTCCGTACCGTCATCGAGGATCCGGCGCAGCTCGTCATGGGCTTCGTTGCCGGTCAGCTGTCGCGGGGCCGGCGTGTGCACGACCAACTCGGTCGAGCGGTCCTTGTTGAAGCGCTTGCGGACGGTGAGGTGGGTGCCGGCCACGGTGAGCTCGGCCTCGACCAGGCTGCCGACGTCCCGACCGGAGGGTTGCAGGTCCTTCACCGATTGCTTCTTGGTGTTGTGCTTCTCCTTGAGCAGCAGGTCGAAGGCGTCGAACAGGGAGGTCTTCCCCGACTCGTTGGGCGCCTCCACCACGGTCACCCCGTCCACGGCGAAGTGGACCTCCGCGGCGGGTAGACCCCGGACGTACTCGACCCGGATGCGGTGCAACCTCATGCGTCGCTCCGATCCCCGGCGAGTCGGAGCAACAGCCCCAACGCGTCGATCGCCACCTCGGCGTCCCGCTCGGCCCCCGAGGCCCGTTCGAGCAGCACATCACGCGCATCGGCCGCGTAGCCGGTGAGCGGCAGTTCGGCGAGATCGTCGTCGCTGGCCCGGACGGCCACGTCGCGATGACGGGCCGGGTGTTCGAGTGCACCGAACCGCAGGGCACGGTCCTCGAGCAGGGCATCGAGCCGCGCGACCTGACGCAGATCCAGTGTCCCTTCGAGCTTCAGTTTCACGATCGCTCGTGCGGGTTCCGTGATCGCGTCGAGCCGTTCCTCCAAGGTGTCGAGATCCTGCTCCGAGTCGACCGGTTGGTGAAGTTCGTGGAACGCCCAGGTCCCGACCTCGCACCGCTCGACGGTGGGCGCCCCGCCCCCCAGGTCGACCACCAGCGCGGTCCCGGCGTCCTCTTCGACGTAGCTGGTCGGCTCCGGCGCGCCGGAGAACCACACCCGGCCGGACGCACCCACCCGGGTGCAGGAGTGACGGTCACCCAGCGCCACGTAGCTGATGCAGCCGCGTTCGAGCGCCGCCTCGACCCGGGACAGCTCCACGGTCCCCGCCGCGTCGAAGCTGCCGCTGACCTGCTCCACCCCACCGTGACCGACCACCACGCGCAACATCCCGTCGGCCTCGGCGGCGTCGCACACGTCGCCGACCAGATCGCGCAACGGTTCCTTGTTCGGCCACGGCGCCCCGATGACCTCCACCCCCGGTACCGGGATGTGTGGCGTCGCGTCGGCCAGCACCTGCACGTGTGGCGGACAGCGGTCGGCGAAGGCGGGGTTGCGATAGATCGACGACGGATCGTAGGGATCGTGGTTTCCCGGCAGCAGGTAGACCGGGATCGTGAAGCGCCCGAGGCGTTCCAGCGCACGGGTCACCGTGCGGGCGTCGGGCTGGTTGGTCTCGAACACATCACCGGCCACCACCACGAACGCGCAGTCGCGGTCCGTCGCGAGCTGCGCCAGGGTGCCGATCGCGTCCAACCGCGCCTCACTGAAGCGTGCCTGGGCCTCACCCGCCAGGAAGTGTCGGGTCATGCCGAGCTGCCAGTCGCTGGTGTGCAGGAACCGCACCGTCGTGCCCTCTCCCCACCCGCCGTGGGTGACGTCTCGTCTGCTGGCCGCACCCTAACGAGCGCGTGCGACGCCGCTGCCAGGTCACGCGTCCCGCCTGTGGAACATGGCCGCCCGACCGCTACACCCGATCCAGGAAGGCGACCGGCTCGCGGACCGCGTAGCCGCCCTCGGGCGGGTGGTAGTAGGCGATCGTGTCCTCGTCGTCCCGCCAGCACAGCAGGACCTCGATCACCTCGCCGTCCCGGATGGCGCGCGCCGGGAAGTCGAGCAGCGCCGGCGTGAGGCTCTTGATCTGGACCCCGTGCTGCTCGAACCAGGCGAAGGTCGCGTCGACTCCCGCCTCCAACATCGCGGCCTGGTCCACCGTGCTGGCCGGCGCCGTTCCGGCCCGCAGCTGCATCAGCAGGCGTTGCAGGTCGGCCACGAGCGCGGCTGCCTCGGTGACCTTCGCCCGGGCCTGCGGCAGCAGCGCCTGGGCCTCCTCGAGGGAGTAGAGGTGGCGGCTCACCGGCCGCTCCCGCGCCGGCTGTCCGCGCGTCCGCGCGCCCGCTCAATCCCCACGGAACCGCTCCTCGCGCCACGGGTCACCCCGGTCGTGGTAGCCGCGCTCCTCCCAGTAGCCGCGCACGTCCCGATCGACCAGGCGTAGCTCGGTGACCCATTTGACCGATTTCCAGCCGTAGAGGTGGGGAACCACCAACCTCAGTGGGCCGCCGTGCTCACGGTCGAGCGGCGCGCCGTCGTGTGCCCACGCGAGCAGCACGTCGTCACGCGTCAGATCGTCGAGGTGCAGGTTCGTGCTGTAGGCGGGGGCCCCGGACACCACCGCGTGGCTCGCGCCGGCGCGGATCCCGGCCAACGCCAGCACGTCGCGCAGCCGGACCCCCGTCCAGGCGTTGTCGAGCCGGCTCCAGGTGGTCACGCAGTGGAAGTCGCGGAGGAGCTCGACGACCTCCAGCGCCTGCAGCTCGGCGAACGACAGCACCGTGCGCCGCTCGACCATGCCGGTGACCACCAGCCGCACCTCGTCACGGGTCCAGCTCGGCGCCCGCCCGACGTGCAGCACCGGCCAGCCGGGGGTCAGGTGCTGACCGGCCGGGACCCGCGACGGGTCGTCGACCGTGGTCGGCGCCCGGGCCACCTCCGGTGAGCCCACGAGCATCGCGGCGATCTCCTCCTGATCCAGGTCGGCCACGCGCCGGGCGATGCCACCCGCGAGCTCGAGGCGGAGGTGCTCGTCGACGACCTCGTCCAGCAGCGAGCGCGCCTCGGCCAGCAGCTCGGCGAGCTGACCCCGCACCACCTCGGCGTCCGAGCGGATCGGGGCGGCCTTGCGGACCTCGTCGGCGCGGGTCAGCAGCCGGGCGATGCGGGCGGTGGCACCGGCTCCCGCGTCGGTCGCGTCGGTCGCTGGCTCCACATCGACTCCCTCGGGCACGGCGGCTGGCCGCGTGACGGTACGGCAGTCCGGGCGCCGTCCGCGAGCCCGGTGGTGTTCACCGGTCGAACCGGTGCCAGCCGGTGTCCTCCAGGGTGTCGAGGTCGTGGGTGGCGACCCCGGCCTGCGACAGGGTCAGGAGCCGGTCGCCGCGGACCATCGACCGGGTGATCGCGCCCTGCCAGGCCCAGTTCCAGACCCACTGCTGCTCGATGTCGGCGTCCCCGAGCAGCGCACGATCCTCCGCGTCGTCGCCGAACGTCTCGCGGCGCAGTTGCGGCAGGTGCGACAGCTCGCCGGCGCGCTCGATCCCCTGGTTCCGGCTGACGGTGAAGGCCAGCGCGCCGGAGTCGACGTCCTCCTTACCGGTGCGCTCGTCGTAGCTCCAGCGCTGGTAGGGCACCACGGTCAGGCCGGTGGCCGGCCAGTGCAGGAAGGCCCGGTGGTCGTACTCGACGTCGCTGGAGCCGTCGGCGAGGGTGACCTGGTCGATGCGTTGCGGATCGGCCGGATCGGCGACATCGAACAACGACAGCTGGGTGCCCTTGGTCATGCCGCGCTCGTCGGCGTCCTGCCCGACACCCAGCAGCAGATCGTCGCCCATCGGGTGCAGGTAGGCCGAGTAGCCGGTGATCTTCAGCTCGCCGGTCACCCGCGGGTCGGTCGGATCGGCGAGGTCGATCGTGTACAGCGGGTCGGTCTCACGGAAGGTCACCACGTAGCCGACGTCACCCATGAACCGCACGGCGTAGATGCGTTCGGTCAGCCCGAGCCCGTCGACCTGGCCGATCACGGTCAGTTCCGGTCCCTGCTGCTCGAGCACGGTGACGACGCTCTCCGAGGGACCGTCACGGCCCCAACCCGGTCCCCACCACGTGTCGCCGACCGTGGAGGCGACCCGCAACCGCCCCTCGTGCTCCGACATCGCCCACTGGCTGAGCAGGGTGCCGGGCACCTCACCGGAGGCGAGGTAGGTGGTCGTCGTCGGGTCGTCGATCGCGAAGCCGTGGAGCTGCGTGACGGTGTGCTCCGCTTCCTGCTGCCGGTTCCGGTCGTCCATCGACTCCCAGTCCATCCAGCGGGTGGTCGCGACGTACAGCCGGTCCGTCGAGGCGTAGACGGTGTCGCCGCCGGCCAGCACCCCGATGGCCTCGTCGCCCGGCAGCAGGCCGCCGTCGGCCACGTCCACGGTCAGGATCGACAGCACACCGAGGCCCGCGAACTCCTGCGGCCGGGCGATGCGGTCGCAGGCCAGCAGGGTGCGTTCCGCGGTCCGCCCGTCGGCGGTCTCGTGGACGAGGTAGGGGATCCAGTCCTCGGCCTGCGAGTCGCGGATCAGCTCCCGGTTGGCCTCGAGCGCCCGGCGTTCGGCGCGCAACCCGGAGCCCTCCGGGTGGACCCACGGCAGGTCGACGCCCTGCTCGGTGCGCACCACGGTCCTGGCGACCCCGTCGACCAGCCGCGACGAGAGCGTCGCGCCGTCGAGGGTGAGACGTTCCTCGACCTGCGGGTCGGTCGGATCGCTGACATCGATCAGGGTGATCGTGGTCACCCCACCGTGGTAGGGCAGGAGATCGCTCAGCCGCTCGCCGGCGAAGGGCACCGCCCCGTACGCCGACGAGGTCATCAGCAGCCGGTCACCGTCGAGCAGCAGCTGCGCGTCGTAGGCCTCACGCACCGGCAACGAGCCGAGCTCCACGGGGTCGTCACCCGTGATGTCGAGGATGCGCAGGTGCGACTCGGTGATCACGTACATCCGCTCGCCGTCGCTCTTGACCCGGTCGGGTTCGTCGACGCCGGCCTCCTGCACGTTGGTGCCGGAGAAGTCCTCCCCCTCGACCGGGGCGGCGTCCGCGGGGGCCCCCGCGCTCTCGTCCGCAGCGGCGGAGTCGTCCATCTCCGCGGACCCGTCCTCCTCGGACTCCATGACGCCGTGCCGGCCGCCGCCGAGCCCCCACGGCGTCACCTGCTGGAGCGCTGCGTCCTTCACGTAGCTCAGGTAGTCGTCGCAGGCGTCGAAGGCCGACAGCGATGCCACCGGTTCCAGCTCGTCGGGGAGCACGAAGGCGGGCGCGCCGCTTCCGCTCGCCCGCGCGGGCTCGCGCTCCGGGGTGGCGCCTCCCGGGTCGGCAGCCGTGCAGGCGCTCAGCAGCATCGCCGCGGCCAGGGTGGCGGAGGTGAGGGCGGCGCGGACGGTGTGGGCGGTGCGGACACGACGCATGGCGGGCTCCCGGTACGGACGGACACCGGTGGGACGTCGTCGCCACGCTCCGGGTTCCCGCCGATCGCCGGACCTCCCGACCGCTGTTCAGTTGGTCGAGCCGCCGCGACCGTGCAGACTCGCCCCACACACACGACCCGGGAGAGCAACGTGCCGAGGATCCTCACCATCAACGGTCATACCCCGTCGATCCACCCCGAGGCGTTCATCGCCGACGACGTGACGATCGCCGGCAACGTGAGCATCGCCGCCGGCGCCTCGATCTGGTTCGGTTGCGTGCTGCGCTCCGAGCTCAGCCACATCGTCATCGGACGCGACACCAACGTGCAGGATCTGACCGTCATGCACACCGATCACGACCAGCCGACGATCCTGGGCGACCGTGTCACCGTCGGCCACCGGGCGCTGCTCCACGGCTGTGTGATCGAGGACGACGTGCTGGTGGGCATGAGTGCCGTGGTGCTGAACGGCGCCCACGTCGGCGCCGGTGCGCTGATCGCCGCGGGGGCCGTGGTCCGGGAAGGCATGGAGATCCCGCCGATGTCGCTGGCCGTCGGTGTCCCGGCCAAGGTCATCGACCGTCCGGTCCCCGAGGTGCCCCGCACCAACGTCGCGAACTACCTGGAGCTCGCCGCCATGTACCGCGACACCCAGTAGCGTCCCGGCGTCGACCCGCCACATCAGGAGCCACGCCCGTGACACCCGAGGTCCACCGCCTGCTCGAGACGCTGGTCGCGTTCGATACGACCAGCCGCACCTCGAACCTGCCCCTGATCGGGTTCGTGGAATCGTTGCTCGACCAGCACGCCATCGCCCACCACCGTGATCCCGACCCCACCGGCACCAAGGCCAACCTCGTCGCACGGATCGGTCCCGACGTGGCCGGCGGCGTCGTACTCACCGGCCACACCGACTGCGTCCCGGTCGAGGGCCAGCCCTGGACCCGGGACCCGTTCACGCTCACCGAGGAGGCCGGGAAGCTCTACGGCCGCGGGACCAGCGACATGAAGGGTTTCCTCGCGGTGGTCCTGGCTGCGCTGCCGGCGCTGGTGGCTGCGGACCTCCAGCGACCGATCATCCTCGTGCTGACCTACGACGAGGAGATCGGCACCGTCGGGGCGCCATCCGCGGTGGCATCGTTGTTGGCGACCCAGCCGCGCCCGGAGGTGGTCATCGTCGGCGAGCCCACCTCGATGGAGGTGGTCAACGCCCACAAGGGCGTGCGCGCGTGGACCACGACCGTCGAGGGGCTCGACGGACACTCGAGCCAGCCACAGTTCGCCGCCAACGCGGTCGCCGCCATCGCCCGGATCGCCACCTACATCGACGATCTCGCCACGATCCACCGTGAGGCCGCCGCCGACCCCAGGTTCAGCCCGCCCTACACCACGTTCAACCTGGCGACCGTGCACGGCGGCCAGGCCATCAACATCGTCCCGCGGCGGGCCGAACTCACCTGGGAGTACCGCCCCGTACCCGCCGACGACTCCGACGAGCTGCGTGATCAGGTGGAACGCTTCGCCCGCGAAGAGGTCCTCCCCCGGCTGCGCGCGGCCACCGGCGTCGGCGAGATCACGTTCCGGTCGGACGCCGCCGCGGTGAGCCTCGATGCCGAGGTGGACGGTTCGGCCGAACGGTTGGTGCGGGAGCTCACCGGCTACGACGGACCGGGCCGCACGGTGCCCTTCGGCACGGACGGCGGTCACTTCCAGATCGCCGGGTTGTCCACGGTGGTCTGTGGCCCCGGTTCCATCGACCAGGCGCACCAGCCCGACGAATGGATCGAGATCGCCCAGTTGGAGGCCTGCGTCGGCTTCGTGGAACGCCTGACCGCCCGACTCACCCGGGCCCTCGAACCCGACGCGGTGGGATGATCCCGGGGCGGTGGGTGGGATGATGTAGCGCTCGCGGCGCGTTACCCCTCGGTGGGCAGCGGAACCGCCCGAACCCGTCGTCGCTGGAGCAACCGTGCAACTCGAGATCTGGTCCGACATCGCCTGTCCCTGGTGTGCGATCGGCCTGCGTCGACTGGAGTCGGCGTTGGAGACCTTCCCCCACCGCGACGAGTTGCAGATCCGCTGGCGGAGCTTCGAGCTCGATCCGCAGGCTCCCGCCCGTGTCGACATCGCTGGCGGGTACGCCGCGAAGTTGGCGGCCAAGTACGGCACCGATCTCGACCGCGCCCAGGGCATGATCGACCAGATGACCGACACCGCCGCGCAGGACGGCTGGCGGTTCGACTTCGACCGGATCGCACCCGGCAACACCTTCGACGCCCACCGCCTGCTCCACCTCGCCGCCGAACTCGGGACCCAGCACGCGGTCAAGGAACGGTTCCTCACCGGCTACCTCGAGGAGGGCGTCGCGATCGGCGACCGTGATCAGCTCGCCCTGCTGGCCGTGCACGCCGGACTCGATGCCGAGCGGGTCATCGAGGTCCTGGACGGCGACGCCTACGCCGATGCCGTTCGCCATGACGAGCAGCAGGCCCGCGCGTTCGGGATCGGCGGTGTGCCGTTCTTCGTGCTCGATCGCGCCTACGCCGTCGAGGGCGCGCAACCCTCCGAGGTGCTGCGCGGCGCCCTCGACCAGGCGTGGGCTGCGCGGCGCGAGCTCCAACTCGTCGGGGCGAGCGGCACGTCGGCCGTCCCGTCCGGGGCCGACACCCCCGACGGGGGCCACACCCACACCGACCACGCCGCGGATGCGTCGTGCAGCGACGGCAGCTGCCAGATCTGACCATCGTGGCGCCGGCCACGGCCGCTCGGCCGCGGCCCGCCCCTGGCTGCGGCGTAGCGTCACCGCCTGGACCGCGGCGGCCGCCGCGGCCGTGTCGGAGCGACGATGACCACCGACGGCTTCCCGTTCGCGTTCGATCGCCGGTTCGTGGCGCCGCTCCGTGTGCTCGGCGTCCGACCCGAGACCTCGGGGGTCTTCGTCAGCGACGACTCGCTCCGGGTCGTCTTCGGACCGTGGCGGATCCGGACGCCGCTCACCAACGTCGCGGACGTGGAGATCTCCGGGGGTTTTCGCTGGTTCCGGTTCATCGGACCCCGTCTCTCGCTGGCCGACCGGGGGGTCACCTTCGGCACCAACGCGGACGAGGGCGCCTGCCTGCTGCTCCACGAGCCCGTCCCGGGGCTGTTGGGCGAGCGCGTCCCACATCCCGGCATCACCGTCACCGTGGACGCACCCCGGGCCCTGAAGGCCTCGATCGAGCAGCGTCTCACCACGTGATCGGTGGTGGCGTCGGGGCCACCGACCTCAGTGGAGCGCCTCGGCCGCCATCGTGTCCACGATGGGACGCAGGTCCAACCATTTCTGGTCGGCCGGCCGACGGGCTCCGTCGGGATCGAGCAGCCCCGGGAAGTCCTCGAGCGGCGTGAACACCACCTGACCGGCGATCAGTCCGCACATCGCGCTGGTCGAACGACCGGCACCACCGTGCTCCACGAGGAACTCGATGCAGCGTGCCGCCAGGCGCGTGGCCTGGATGCGGTCGAACGGTGAGGGGTCACCGCCCTGCTGCAGGTGACCGAGGATCGCCTGTCGCGCGTCGAACGCGCCACCGCCCTCCTTCTCGAACAGCGCCCACAGGAACGGCGTCGTGTAGACCCGATCCGCATGCTCGGCCCGCACGAGCAGGCCGATGCGCTGACCGGCACGGAAGCCCGCGGTCAACTGCATGACGTCATGGCGCAGCTGGTCGAGCGTGATCCCCTCCTCCGGGAGGTAGGTCCGCTCGGCGCCGGTCGCGAGCGCGGCGCTCAACGCGAGGTACCCCGAGTCCTTGCCCATCACCTCGACGACGAACACGCGCTGCTGCGCACCGCCGGACTGCTTGATCTTGTCGATGTTGGTGGTGATGCTGTTGAGGGCCGTGTCCGCTCCGACGGTGATCTCCGTCGCGGGCAGATCGTTACTGATGGTGGCGGGCAGACAGACGATCGGGATGTCGAACGCCGGGTGGATGTTCCGGGCGGTGTGCAGCAGATGGGCGCTCTCGTAACCGTCGAACCCACCGATCATCAGCAGGCCGTCGATACCGTTGGCCTCCAGTTGCGCGGCGATCGCCCCGAGGTCCGCGGCTTTCGGCACGGTCCGGCTCGTACCGAACTCCGCACCGCCGTGCGAGACCCAGCCACTCACCGACATCCACTCGAGTTCCTCGATGCGGCCTTCCTGCAGCCCCGGGAAGCCGCCGCTGACCGCCAGCACGGTGTGCCCACCGTCAACGGCCATCCGCAGCGCCGCACGCACCGCGGTGTTCATCCCCGGCGACGGACCACCCCCGTGGAGCAGCGCCAGGCGGAGGGTCCGTCGACCGTTGGCCTCACGGCTCGGTTGGGCGCGCACGAGCGTCTTGAGCGTCTCGAACGACTCGATGAAGCTGCCGCCACGCGATCGCATGGCCTGGTCGTAGTCGCGCGCCGCGATGTGCTCGGCCACCGCCTGGGTCTTGATGACCGAGTCCATGAGCGGCGAACTCGTGACCCGGTTGTCCCTGATCCCGATGAGCTTGGGCTCCTCGTCGGGGCCGAGTCGCACCAGTTCGTGCACGGCGTGGTACCCGCACTCGGTGCTCAGGTTCCGGTCGAAGGCCGAGGGCGCACCACCGCGTTGGACGTGGCCGAGGATGGTCACGCGGGTGTCCTCGCCGAGCCCCCGGCTCAGCACGTCCTGGACTTCGCTCGACGTGATCCGCTCCCCGTACCGGTCCTGTGCCCCCTCGGCCACGATCACGAGGTTCTGTCGACGTCCGATGCGTCGACCGGCCATCACCGTCTCACAGACCAGCGTCTGCCAGTCGTCGACCTCGGGCGGATGCTCCGGGATGAAGACCCAGTTCGCTCCGGTCGCGAGCCCCGCCATCAACGCGAGGTAGCCGCAGTTGCGCCCCATCACCTCGATGACGAACGATCGCTGGTGGCTCGCCGCCGTGGAGTGGATCGCGTCGACCGCCTCCGTGATCCGGTGCAGCGCCGTGTCCGCGCCCACGGTCATGTCGGTGCCGAACATGTCGTTGTCGATCGACCCCACGATCCCCACCAGCCGCAGATGGGGGTGCCTGTCGGCCAGTGCACGATCGACCTGCCCTGCCTCGACCAGTTCGTCGAGCAACTCGGGCCACTCCGAACGGAACAGGTTCGCCCCCGTCAGGCTCCCGTCCCCACCGATGACCACGAGTGCATCGATGCCCCGTTCGAGCAGGTTGGCCGCCGCCCGTCGCCGCCCGTCCCGCGTGCGGAATGCGGGCGAACGCGCCGTGCCGATGACCGTCCCGCCACGCTGCAGGATGCCACCCACCTGCACCGAGGTGGCGGGTTGGATCGCCGGCCCTCCGTCCGTCATGCCGAGGTAGCCCTCGTGGATCACGTACGCCTGGATGTCGAGGGCGAGGGCCGTACGGACCACCGCCCGGACCGCGGCGTTCATCCCCGGCGCATCACCACCGCTGGTGAGCACGGCGATGCTGTCGGGGCGGGTCGGCTGCTCCACGGTGGCTCGGTCTCCTCGATCGGACACGGGTCGGCTCGGCACGGACCGGGTCGTATGCGTCCTTACCCGTCCGTGACCGAACTGGCAAGACGACGACCGTCACTGCGCACGGAGCGACGAGTGACGCACGGATATCCCGATCATCCCGCAACCTGTGCGCAACCTGACGGAGACGACGTTGATACGGCGGAGCGCTCGGGTCCGAGGGTTCGGCCTCGCCGGCCGCCCCGCATAGCATCGCGGCCCGAACCGGACGAGCGCACGAGGTGGAGCGGCCGGGCACATCGCCCGCCGCCGACGGACGAGTCGGGTCGAGCACGATCCGAGGAACCAGGATGTTTGGATGAAGTTACGACGCAGCCTGCTCCCACTGGTGGTGGCGGCTCTGATCGCGGCCGCGTGCGGGGGCGAGGACCCCGCCGCGCCCGTCGGTGACGAGACCGACGACCCGGCAGCGGCCGAGGAGACCGACGGGACCGAGGACGGGGAGGCCGACGCCGAGGCGGACGGAACCGAGCCCGAGGGCGACGACGACGTGCTGCGTGTCGCGTTCGTGTACGTGGGGCCGGTCGGTGACGCCGGGTGGACCTTCCGCCACGACGTCGGCCGCCAGGATCTCGAGGACGCGCTCGGCGATCGCGTCGAGACCACCTTCCTCGAGAACGTCCCGGAGGGTGCCGAGAGCGAGCGGGTCTTCGAGGACCTGGCGCGCCAGGGCAACGACCTGATCTTCGGCACCAGTTTCGGCTACGGCGACCAGATGGTCGCGGTCAGCGAGCAGTACCCGGACGTCGTGTTCGAACACGCCACCGGCTACCAGACCACCGACAACCTCGGCACCTACTTCGGCGCGGTCGAGGAGTCCCGCTACCTCGAGGGCATGGCCGCCGGGGCAGCGACCGAGTCGAACCAGATCGGCTACGTGGCGGCCTTCCCGATCCCGGAGGTGGTGCGCGGCATCAACGCCTACACCCTCGGGGCACGCGAGGTGAACCCGGACGCCACCGTCCAGGTCATCTGGACCTCGACCTGGTACGACCCTGAGGTCGAGGGTCAGGCGGCGGAGAGCCTGCTCGACGCCGGCGCGGACGTCATCGGCATGCACCAGGACTCGCCCGCTCCGGGCCAGGCCGCCGAAGCCGCGGACGCCTACTGGACCGGCTACCACTCCGACATGGAGGAGTTCGCCCCGAACGCCTGGCTGACCGCCAGCGTCTGGGACTGGGGCCCGTACTACATCTCGACCGCGGAATCGGTTCTCGACGGCAGCTGGGAGTCGCGCGAGTACTACGGCGACATGGCGGACGGGATCTTCGACGTCGCCCCGTTCGGGCCGTCGGTGGCTGACGAGACCCAGAGCGAGATCGAGGCCCGGCGCCAGGAGATCCTCGCCGGCGACTTCGCTCCCTTCACGGGACCGATCGCCGACCAGGACGGTGACGAGCGTGTCGCCGACGGCGAATCGATGGACCTCGGGGCCCTGCTGTCCTTCGACTGGTTCGTCGAGGGCGTCGTCGGTCAGATCGAGTAACCGCTGATCGGCTCCACACCCATGTCGGACATGTCGGACATCCCCGACGCCACCGCACCGCCGGCACTCGAGGCGGTCGGGGTCACCAAGGTCTTCCCCGGCGTGATCGCCAACGCCGGGGTCGACCTGGCCCTGCGCCGTGGCGAGGTCCATGCGCTGCTCGGCGAGAACGGGGCCGGCAAGTCGACCCTGGCCTCGATCCTCACCGGCCTGTACCGGCCGGATGCGGGCGAGCTGCGCATGGACGGCGCCCCCGTCACGCTGAAGACCCCGCGTGACGGGCTCGAGCGTGGGATCGGGATGGTCCACCAGCACTTCCGACTGGTCGAGCGCTTCACCGTCACCGAGAACATCGCGCTCGGGGACAAGCGGTTGCCCTGGCGATGGTCGGCCGCGAAGGTGCGTACCGAGGTCGAACAGCTCGCCGGGCGTTACCGGCTGCCGATCGATCCCGACGCCATCGTCGGCGAACTGTCGGTCGGCGAACGCCAACGCGTGGAGATCGTCAAGGTCCTCTACCGCGGCGCCGAGGTGCTGCTGCTGGACGAACCGACCGCGGTGCTGACCCCGCAGGAGGCCGACGCGCTGTTCGTCACGATGCGCGCCCTGGCCGACGACGGGCGGGCGGTGGTGTTCATCAGCCACAAGCTGCGTGAGGTCATGGCCGTCTCGGACGTGGTCACCGTGATGCGCGACGGGGCGGTCGTCGACGACGTGCGTACCGCCGACACCGACCCGGAGGCGCTCGCCCGGGCGATGGTCGGACGCAGCGTCGATCTCTCGACACGGTGGGCCCGGTCGGCACCCGGCGAGCCCGTGCTGAAGCTCGCCGGTCTACGACTCGACGCCGTCGACGGCCGGGGCCGGCTCGAGGACATCGATCTGGAGGTCCGGGCGGGCGAGATCGTCGGTGTCGCGGGCGTCGCGGGCAACGGCCAGCGTGAACTCGCGGAGACGATCGCGGGACTGCGCCGGCCCGACGGTGGGACGGTGCAGGTCCTGCACCGCGACATCACCGGGGTACGACCCTCCCAGGCCCGGATGGCGGGGCTCGCCTACGTCCCCGAGGACCGGCTCGGGACCGGCCTCGCACCCAGCCTGTCGGTCACCGAGAACCTCCAACTCACCCGTTCCCTGCCGTTCCTGATCGATCGCCGCGGTGGGCTCGCGCACGCGACCGAGGTCATCGAGCGGTTCGACGTGCGCACCACCGGACCCGGCGCGGCGGTCGGCACCATGTCGGGCGGCAACGCACAGAAGGTCCTGTTGGCGCGCGAACTCGACGTACGCGATGGCCTGACCCGGGCGATCGTGGTGGCCGCGCCGACCCGCGGGTTGGACGTGGGGGCCACCGAGTTCGTGCGTGACCTGCTCGACGCCCGGCGGGCGGACGGTTGCGCGATCCTGCTGATCTCCGAGGACCTCGACGAGGTCCGTGCGCTGTCGGATCGCATCGTGGTGCTCTCCGAGGGGCGGATCGTGCTGCGCCGGGAGGCGGCGGACGCCGAGGTGACCGAGCTCGGGTTGGCGATGGCCGGGCAGGCGACGCCGAACGACGCACCCGACGAGCCGTCCCAGGGACCCTCCGGTGGCCCGTACCACGAGCCTGGGGGGCCTCGATGACCAGCTGGTTCGGACGCCTCCGGCTGGAGAAGCGGAACGCGCCGGGCACCGGCGTGCTGCTGCTCGTGCCGCTGGTGTCGGTCGTGGCGGCCCTGCTGTTCGGGGCCGTCTTCCTGTCGCTGATCGGTCTCGCGCCGGTGGCGGTCTACCGGGAGATGCTGCGGGTCTCCTACACCACCGGCTACGGCATCGCCGACACGTTGGTGAGCGCGACCCCGCTGATCCTCACCGGGTTGGCCGCCGCCATCGCGTTCCGGTTCAAGCTCTACAACATCGGGGGCGAGGGTCAGCTCTACGTGGGTGCGATCGCGGCCTCCGGGGCGGCCCTCGCGTTCGGCGACAGGCTCACGGGCCCGGCCGCGATCCTGCTCGTGATCGTGGCCGGCGCGCTGGGCGGAGCGGTGTGGATCGCGGTTCCGGCGCTGGCCAAGGCGTGGCTCGGCACCAGTGAGATCATCACCTCGTTGTTGCTCAACTACGTGGCGCTGTTCCTCATGCAGTACCTGATCTTCGGGGCGAGGACCTTCTGGCGCGACCCGGAGTCCGCGACCTTCCCGCAGGGCGCCCGGATCCCCGATGCCACGCGCCTGCCGACCTTGGGGACCACGCGTGTCAACCTCGGCCTGGTCGTCGCCGTCCTGGCCGCGGTCGTGCTCTATCTGTTGCTGACCCGGACCCGCATCGGCTACCGCTGGCGGGTCTTCGGGGACGCGCCGGCCGCGGCCCGCTACGCCGGTATCCCCTCGCGACAGGTCATCGTGGTGGTGCTGCTGCTCTCCGGCGCGCTCGCAGGTCTGGCCGGCGCGACGGAGGTCGCGGGCCGGGCCGGACGCCTCGATCCCACCGGACTGGCACTCAACATCGGTTACAACGGCATCATCGTGGCCGCGCTGGCCCGCTACAACCCGCTCGCGGTGATCCCGGTCGGCCTGCTGCTCGGCGGGGTGCTCAACGCCGGCCCGGCGCTGCAGACCCTGCCCGGCGCGCGGGTCCCCGTGGCGATCTCGACCATGTTGACCGGCGCGATCCTGCTGTTCGCGTTGGCCGGCGAGTTGTTCGTGCGCTACCGCATCCGGATGCGCGATCCCGCGGACGTCGAGGAACTGGCGGAGCAGGCGACCACCGCCGTCGCCTCGCCCAGGGCCGGGACCGGCCCGGAGGCCGAGGCATGAACGAGACCGTGCTCGTGCTCACCCTGGCGGCCGCGGTGTCCGCCGGGACCCCGCTGGCGTTGGCGGCGCTCGGTGCGCTGCTGAGCGAGCGGGCCGGGGTGCTCAACCTCGGCATCGAAGGGATCATGCTCGTCGGTGCGGTGACCGCGTTCCTGGCCGCGGACGCCTCCGGCCGGCCGCTCGTCGGTCTCGCGGCCGGTGTGCTGGCCGGGGCGGCGTTCACCTCCCTCCATGCCTTCCTGTCGGTCACCATGCGCGCGAACCAGATCGTCTCCGGCCTGGCGTTGGTCATCTTCGGTACCGGCATCGCGACCTTCCTGGGCCAGTCCATCGAGGGCCGGCCCCTGGCCGCGCGGTTGCCGCGGACCTCGATCGTCGGACTCGCCGACATCCCGGTGCTCGGTCGGGTGTTGTTCTCGCAGGATGTCGTGGTGTACGGCACGTGGGTGGTGATCGTGCTGGCCGCCCTCTACCTGACCCGGACACGCACGGGCCTGGCCCTGCGGTCGGTCGGGGAGTCCCCCGCGACCGCGGACGCCGTGGGGATCCGGGTCGCCGCGATGCGCTACGCCCACGTGATCATCGGCGGTGGGTTCGCGGGCGCCGGGGGGGCCTACGTCATCCTCGCCCGCGTCCCGGCCTGGGCCCAGGCCGGGACCACCAACGGCATCGGGTGGATCGCGATCGCCCTGGTGGTGTTCGCCTCGTGGCGCCCGCTCCGGGCCCTGGCCGGCGCCTACCTGTTCGGCGCGGCCCTACGCGCCAACTTCGCGCTGCAGGCGGCCGGCATCACCGCGGTCCCCGCGGAGTTCCTCGCCATGCTGCCCTACGTGCTGACCATCGTGGTGCTGATGGTGCTGTCGGCCACCGACACCCGGAGTCGCCTGGGAGCGCCCGCGGCGCTCGGCGCGCCGTTCGTGCGCGACGAACGCTGAACGCTCAACCGGGTGCCGGGCCGCCGGCACCCGATCCCCCACCGCCCGGCCCCACGCTGCCCGGTCCGGCGTCGCGGCCCTGCTCGGGGTCGTCGGCACGTGCGAGCACCTCCGGGTCCGGATCCTTGCGCCCGAAGTAGAACACGCCCACCGTGACCGAGAAGATCAGCAGCGCGGACATGGCGATCAGCAGCGGTCCCGCCCCGAACTGCGCGATCAGGGGCACCGAGGTCGCCGTGATCAGTCCCCCGCCGAAGAACGGCTCGAACCCGAGCTGCTTGTAGCCGAACGCCTCGTAGGCGGGCGTCTTGTTGTCGGGATCGGCGACCCGGATCAGGATCAGCCCGGTCGCGGTCACGCCGAGCGATTGCCCCAGGTCCCCGATCCCGCGCTCGAACCAGAACTCGGGGATGATCCGGCGGGCGAGCACGAGGAAGACCAACACGTTCCAGAGGACCCCCAGCCCCGCCAGCAGCAGGAACGGCACGAAGTTGTCGGCGATGACCTCGAGCGACAGGGTCGCCAGGGCGGTCACGATGAGCACGTCGAGCGCGATGCCCTGGATGCGCACCATCATCTGTCGGTCGACGATCCCGATCGCGTCGAACCGGTCCACCACCAGCTGCACGAGGACCCCACCGAGCATCGCCAGCGGGAACAACGGCACGAACTCGAACAGCTCCACGGTGTCGACCCACAGGGCCTGTTCCAGGGCCTGGAGCCCGGAGAGGATCAGCTGACCGATCAACACCGCGACGGCCACGATCCCGAAGTGGATGGCGAGCGGCTCGATCGACGCGGGCCGCACGGTCATCATCGCGGCGGGCAGCTGGTGCTCCTTCTCGAACAGGCCGCGCTGCTCGGACAGCGACGCTTGCGCATCCTCCTCCAGCAGGGCCGTCCGCCCGGTGCGCACGGCCCAGTTGATGATCGCGATGCCGATCACGACCCCCGAGACCACCCCCACGGTCGCCAGCCCGAGGGCGAGGTCGGTGCCCTCCTCGAAGCCGAGGTCCGCGAACGTGTCACCGAGTCCGGCTGCCGTGCCGTGGCCACCCTCGAACCCGATCTCGATCAGTGCGCCAGCGATCGGGTCGAGCCCGAAGACGGGGGCCAGGACGAGCAGTCCCAGCAGCAGGCCCACCACGTACTGGCCGCTGCTCATGGTCACCCCGAGGGCCAGCTGGGGACCGGCCAGCTGTGCGGCGTCCTTCGGTTTGGGGATGCGCGAGCCGAGGAACAGCGTGGCGAACACCACGGAGATCAGGAGCCCCGGTAGCTCACTCCACACATCGAGGACGGGTTCGCCGAACAGCCCGCCCTCGGCGAACTGTTCCCATCCGATCGCGTCCGCGAGCCAGCCGAACAGGTCCGGCCCGAAGAGCAGCGCGAGCCCGCCGCCGATGATGGAGCTCGGGAGGAAGAGCTTCTGCGCCAGCCGGGAGCGGATCCGGATGAGCTTGCTGACGACCAGGATCACGCCGGCCAGCAGCAGGGCCAGTCCGATGGTGTCGGCCTCCATGCGGCATCTCCTCGTGGGCTCGTCGACGTCGTCACCGGCCTCCGCCGTGAGGCGGAGGCGAAACGGATGACTCTACGAGGGGTCGGGGCCCAGACCACAGGGCCCTCTGGACGCCCGTCCGTCCGACCACGGCGGGATCCGGCCCCGTACCGGGGTACCGATGGCACGGAGGTGGCCATGGTCGGTCCGCCTCCGACAAATGGCTCGACCTGAGCTGCTCGTAGCCGAACACCCGGGTCACCGATCCTGCGGTCGATGACGTGGCCCGAGATCACCGAGGCCATCCTCACGGGTTCGGTCCCACCGAGCTGCGGGGCAGCGACGATCGAGCCGGCTGCGGTGAAGGCCGGGTCGGGCGAGCAGCCATGGCCGGGCTCTTGCCACGTGCACCCCTTCGGCGGACGATGAAGTCCGGAGGTACCCATCGTGATCCGATACCTCTCATTGGCCGGACGCATCGCGGTCCGCACGTGCGACGGCACCGTCGACGAGCGAGCGCTTCCGGGCCGCCAGCCCCGGCTCGCGTTCTCGCTGCTCGTCTGCGAACGACACCGACCCGTACCGCGTGAGGAACTCGCGGACAACCTCTGGCCCGAGCGACGCCCCGAGACCTGGCCGAGTGCGCTTCGCTCGGTGGTCAGTCGCGTCCGAGATTTCGTGTCGGTCGCCGGGCTGGGACCCCGGGACCTCATCCTCGCGGACGCGGGCACCTACCGGCTGCGCCCGTTGATCGATGTCGAGGTGACCTCGAGTGCGCCGCCGAACAACTCCACGAGGCGGCGGCCGCGCTCGCGGCCGGTGACGCCGTTCGCGCCGCGGACGAGGCCAGCCGGGCCCGGAGCGTGCTCGCCCAGCCACTCCTGTCGGCCATCGAGGGCCCATGGGTCGAGCTGAAACGCCGCGAGCTCTCGCCTCTGCTGCTCCAGGCACTGGAAACCCTGGCGGAGGCGCGGTCGCTCCTGGGAGACCACGTGCACGCGGCCGCTGCGGCACACGCAGCCATCGAGATGGACCCTTTTCGAGAATCCGCGCATCGTCTCGCGATGCGCACGCTCCTCCGGGCCGGCGATGATGCCGCGGGGCTCCGCGTCTACGAGCGTTGTCGTTCGCTGCTTGCGGAGGAACTGGGCGTCGATCCCTCGCCGGAGTCCCAGCGTCTCCACGTCGAGCTGCTACGACGTGCGCGTGTCCGGTCCAGCCCGCTCGACGCGCCAGCATCGACCATGTTCGGGCCCGAGCAGACGCCCCCGACTCCACGAACCGCTGTCGAAGGCTGCCCGTACCTCGGTCTTCGCACGTTCGAAGAACGAGATGCCCCGTGGTTCTTCGGTCGGGACGCCGACACTTCCCGTCTGCTCGACCGGCTGGAGCGGAGCCGGTTCCTCGCCGTGCTCGGCGCCTCCGGAAGTGGTAAGTCCTCACTGATCCGCGCCGGGCTCCTCCCGGCACTTCGCGCGGGAGCGCTGCCCGGCTCGGACACCTGGTGCATCCGGGTGCTGCGCCCCGGCCCCGCTCCGATGAGCGCGCTCGCGACCGAGCTCCACGAACTGGATGACCGCCTCGAGCACGCCGGGACCCTCGCGCGGCTCGACCACGATCCGCACGGACTGCACGTGCTGGTCGAGGACGCCATCGATGCCGGACTACCCGCGACGCGGGTGCTCCTCGTGGTCGACCAGCTGGAGGAGTTGTTCACCTCATGTCCCGATGGGGCGTCCCGCCGTGCGTTCCTGACCTGCCTGGCGACCGCGGCGACCGCTACCGGCGGGCACACGACGGTCATCACCACCCTCCGAGCCGACTTCTACCCTCAGCTGGCCGACCATCCGCGGCTCGCGGATCTGGCCTCGGCTCACCAGTACCTCGTCACCCCGATGGACGAGGTCGGCTTGTCCGAAGCGATCGAGGGTCCCGCCCGCACCGCCGGTCTCGACGTCGAGCCAGGCCTCACCGGGACCATCCTGCGAGACGTCGCCCGGCGTCCGGGCACGCTCCCGCTGCTCCAGTACGCGCTTCTCGAACTCTTCGGCCATCGCACGTCCTCCAGCCTGACGCTGGAGGGGTACCGCGCATCCGGCGGTATCGAAGGGGCGGTCGCGAAGCGAGCCCAGGCGATCTATGGCGGGCTCACGACGGAGGAGCGGACCGTGGCCCGCCGGCTGCTCCTCCGCCTGATCCAACCCGGGGAAGGGACCGAGGACACCCGGTGCCGGGTCTCGTTCTCCGAACTCGTGACCGTCTCGCAGCAGCAACGCCTGGTCGAGCGGGTCGTCGAGCGGCTCTCCGCTGCCCGACTACTGACCGTCGGCCGTTCTGTCGGCGACGAGCGCACGGTCGAGCTCGCGCACGAGGCGCTGATCGGTAGCTGGCCGCAGCTTGGCCGATGGATCGAGGAGGACCGGGCCGGTCGGCTGACTCACCGTCGTCTCACCGAGGCGGCCACAGAGTGGCAACGACTCGGCCGTGATGACGGCGCGCTCTACCGCGGGGTCCACCTCTCCGAGGCGCTCGGTTGGAGGGAGCAGGACCGCGGAGCCACCAATCAGCTGGAACGGGACTTCCTCGATGCGAGCCTCGCTGCCCGGCGGGCGGATCGTCGACGGCGCCTGCGAGACCTGCACCTCACGATCGCCGGGCTGTGTGTCGGCCTTCTGCTCACCACCGGACTCACCGTCTTCGCACTGGCACAATCCCAACGGCTGGCCACGGAAGGGCGGATCGGCAGCGCCCGTGAGCTCGCGTCGGCAGCGGTGGCGAACCTGGACGTGGACCCCGAGCGCAGTATCCTCCTGGCGCTCGGGGCGGTCGACGCGACGCGCGAGACGGACGGCATCGTGGTCCCGGAGGCCGAAGAGGCCCTGCATCGTGCGGTGAAGCGCTCCCGGATCGTCGGAGCGGTCCCCCAAGGCGGCTACGGCTTGGCCATCAGCGCTGATGGGACCCGGTTCGCCACGACCGGCGCCGACGAACGTGACGCGACCGTGACCGTGTGGGAGCTCGACAGCGAGCGGGAGATGCTCGTCCTCGAAGGCCATGAGGGGATGGTCAACGGGGTCGCGTTCGCCCCGGACGATCGCGTGGTGGCAACGGCGGGCGAGGACGGCACCGTGCGGTTGTGGGACGCGACGACCGGCGCGACACAGCAAGTCCTGTCCCTCGGTGAAGCGGTTCTCGATGTCACCTTCAGCCCCGATGGAAGATGGATCGCAACCGGCGGTGACGGTCCCGATGTGCACCTGTGGGACACCGGGACGGGCGAGCTGGACCGGGTGATGTCCGGGCACGAGGAAGGTGTACCGAGCGTCGCGTTCAGTCCCGACGGTACGAAGCTCGTGAGTGCGAGCTTCGACACCACGGCCAGGATCTGGAACCTCGCCACCGGTGGCGAGGACGTGCCCCTCGACGGACACGGATGGGCGGTCCAGCAGGCGAGTTTCAGCCCCGAGGGTCGACTCGTCGCCACCGCCGGCAACGACGGCGTCGTCAAACTCTGGGACGCCGACTCCGGGGCCCTGCGGTCGGGCTTCCCCGCACAGAGCCTGCTCGACACGGTGGTGTTCAGTCCGGACGGGGAGCACGTGGTCGCCGGCGGCAGCGACGGCACCGCCCGAGTGTGGGAGACCGAGACGCGGCGGTGATCGCAGTCAGAAAGACGGTTCGGAACGGCTCCTCATGGCCCGATCCCGGGGTGACGACGTGTGCGACCTCGTGCAGTAGCGTTCTGGTGGGTCGAGCCACGCCGGTGCGGACCCACACGGTTGAACCGGCGTGGTAGCCGCCGAGGAGCGGCTGGTCGTACTCGGTCGGGAGCGCATCGGTCAGTACGACCTGCACATCCCTGTCCGGCCGAGTGTCCGGGACCTCCCGAGCAGCCTGCCGTACGAGATCCACCAGCTCATCGACGCTGAGGTTCGAGTCCGGCATCACGACCCGCACGACGGGGGGGTACCGAGGGCCGGGGGGTGGAGGGCGACCCGGCCGACCCGACCGGTGGGACGATCGTGAGCAACACCAGGACCGTGCCGCACAGCCCCATGAGCGCGAGGTGGCCGCCGATGGTCGTCCCCGGTGTGACGATCGGCTCCACGGTGAACCTCCTCCCAGATCGGGAGACGACCCGCATGATCACGAAGGTGTGCACGGTCGCTGGCCGATGAAGCGGGCGACACCCGGATGAGGATCCACTCGGTGCCTTCCTCGATGCGGCACGGGGGCGGAGAGGATCGCGTGTGGATGACCTGCAAGGCGTCCCACATCCGGCTGACCCGCCACTCCCAGCGATCACCTTCGTTGCACAGACTCGTCCCTTCGCTCTGGAAGACGATCCTGTCCCCGACGAGGTCGAACGTGCCTTTCGCGTTCGTCGCAGGCAGCCGCCCGACGTCGTCGATGGCGAACCTCCGTTCGTTCGGATCGAACCAGACCAACAGGCCCGACCAGCTCGGTTCGCCGACCTGGAGCCAGACCCCGGCGAGCGCGTCGGCATGCAGCATCCCGGCCTCGACGTTCTCGTCGCCCCATCCGGTGGCGTCGACGCCTTTCGTTGCGGGCGGGGGCACCGCGAACTCGACCTCCGCGTCCGGGATCCGGGGTTCGATGCCGGAGCCCGGGCGCACCTCGACGAGCCACATCGCGGTGACGACAACAGCCAGAGCCGTACTCGTGAGCGCTACGGAACGTGTGGACACGACGGTCTCCTCGGACGACCCGGTTCCGGACCCGTGGTGCGCGGACCCGAGCGGGGGCGGCGCGGGCGCCCTCGCTCGGATCGACAACCGGGGGGGGCGCAACACCGACGCAAGGAGCTGCATCGCGGGTGCAAGATCGAGCGGCCAAGGCCAGGTCGTGCGGATCTCGAAGGCGTAGGCCCTACGCGAAAGCTGGGCGAGACCTGCACCAGGTGACCAGCGAAAGGAACGGACCCGATGCTCGACCCGGCGGTCCCTGTCCGCTCGGGGTCGACCCGCTACGCACTTCGAGGTCGAACTAGGGCCGGGTGGTCAGCACGAGGGGGAGCACCGGACCCGGGTGGTGCTCGCGGAGCTGCCAGGTGACGGTCGTCAACGTCCATCCCGAGTCCGACGCGAGATCGACGAGCAACACCGGGCCCTCCGGGAGCCGGGCGACGGCCTCGGGGTCGATCGTGTAGGAGGCCAGTGCGTTGCTGGCCTTGTGCGCCGAGTTCGCCATGGCCGACTGCGACGGGGTGTCACCCGCTCGGACCACCGCCGAGACCACCGGCAGCCTGCCCAGCGTCCCCAACCGTGAGGTCAGCGCATCCAGCAGTTCCGGCGCCGTCCGCGACGGGATCGGGACGATCGCAGCGGGCCGGGTGCGCCAGTCCCATCGCGCGAGCACCGCGGTCAGGCCGTCCACGACCTCTTCGATCAGGGGTGCCATCGTGCTCCGATCACCCGATGCGGCCGCCTCGCGCACGCGCTCCACGGTGTCGCCCCACCCGGACTCGTCACCGGCAGCGAGCGCCCGCCCGATCTCCGCACGGCGCCCGTCGGCGAGGTTGCCCTTCACCGTGGGCAGACCGGACGGCCAACGCCGTCGCGGGCGCACCAGCACATCACGACCGCGCAGGAACGAACGGGCCTCGGCCACGACACCGTCGTCGACGTCCACCTCGGGCGCCCAGCCGGTGCAGCCGGCACACCGACCGCAGTCCGCGGCCTCCGGGTCGTCCAACTGGTCGGTCAGGAAGCGCATCAGGCAGCCGGAGAACCCGGGCGTCACCAGTGCCTGCATCGCTGCGTGCTCGGCGCGCCGGAGCTCCGCCAGCGCGTCGTACCGCGCCGCGTCGTGGGTCCAGGGCTCACCGGTGGCGATCCAACCCCCCTTCACCTTCTCTGCGGCACCGTCCACGGCCAGGACCTTCAGGAGCAGCTCGAGCCGGGTACGTCGGGTGTTGACGCGCTTCTCCAGTTGCGGCAACGACATCGCACGGCCGGCGTCGAGCGCCCCGAGCAGCGCATCGGTCTCCTCTCGTGTCGGGATGCCGGCGAGGTCGAAGTGGTGCCAGATGGCGCGGTCCTTGCCCGTCGGTAACAGCACGACCTCGGCGGTGTCGATGGCACGCCCGGCGCGGCCGACCTGCTGGTAGTAGGCCACCGGGGAGGACGGGGCGCCCAGGTGCACCACGAACGCGAGGTCGCGCTTGTCGTAGCCCATCCCGAGTGAGGACGTCGCCACCACGGCATCGAGGCCGTTGGCCTGCAGTTCGTCCTCGAGACGATGCCGTTCCTCGGGGGGGATCGCGGAGCTGTAGGCGGCGACCTGCAGTCCCCGTCCCCGGAGGAAGGTGGCGACCCGCTCCGTGTCGGCCACGGTCAGTGCGTAGATCACCCCGGCCCGGGCGACCCGTTCGCGCTGCTGCCTGACGTAGGCGTCCAGCCAGGCCAGGCGGGTGTGGGCATCGGCGAGGTGGACCACCGCGAGTCGCAGGGAGCTGCGCCCCAACCGTCCCCGGAGGGTCACGACGTCGGTGCCGAGCTGCTGCGCGACGTCGGCGGTGACGCGTTCGTTGGCCGTGGCCGTGCAGGCCAGCACCGGCGTGTCCGGAGCCAGGCGGTCGAGCAGTTCACGAACGCGCCGGTAGTCGGGTCGGAAGTCGTGACCCCAGTCGCTGATGCAGTGGGCCTCGTCGACCACCAGCAGTCCGAGCTTCGGCGCCAGCTCACGCATCCGTTCCCGGAACGAGGGCGCGTCGATGCGTTCGGGGGAGACGAGCAGCACATCGAGCTCGCCCGCCTCGAGCTCGGCGTGGATCCGGTCCCAGTCGTCGAGGTTGGTCGAGTTCAACGTCTCCGCGCGCAACCCGAGCGTTCGGGCGGCCGCCACCTGATCACGCATCAACGCCAGCAGCGGCGAGACCACGAGGGTCGGTCCACCGCCGGCGTCCCGTCGCAGGCGCGTGGCGATCCAGTAGACGGCCGACTTGCCCCATCCCGTTCGCTGGACGAGCAGCGCGCGCGACCGGTCGGTGACGAGCGCGTCGATCGCGACCGCCTGATCGTCACGGAGCACCGCATCGGGCCCGGCGAGCTGCCGCAGCAGCTCCTGGGCACGGGCGGCCGTCACCGGGGCTCCATCGGCCGTGGTCACATCACTCACGCGGCATCCTCATGCGGCATCCCTCGGGCTGCAGCCCTGGGGCCGCAGCTTTCGGGCGTCGGCCGGCTCGTCGAAGTGGTCACGTGGCTCCGTTGTCGCGGTACGGGCCGAAGCGTACGTGCACCTGGCGACGTGCCACCTCGATGTCCGGCCGGCCTGGGGATGGAGATGGCGCGGAACCATCCGCCCGGGTCACACGATCAGGAGCGCCGGCGCAGGATCAGGCGACGGAGGCGGCGCAGGGACCGGCGGTTGCGCAGGTAGATCATCCCTTCGTTGAGGGGGCTCGGGATGAGCTTCGCGGGACCGCCGATGACCTCCTCGACCATGACGACCTGGGTCGAGCCCTCGGGGGTGGAGACCAGGTGCAGATCCACCCGCGCGTCGCCGACCGGGAAGGCCCGTGCATCGAGGACCAGGCGTTCCGGGGCCTCGATCTCCTCGATCTTGGTGGTGTCGGCGATCTTCAACGGCCCCACACCGACGGTGTGGTGGAACTGGGCACCCTCGGAGGGCCAGTTGCCGCTGGTCCCGCGGATGCGCTTCGCGCCGACGACCCACTCCCCGAAGTTCTCGGGGACCAGCAGTTCGTCGAAGACCTGCTGGATCGGGCGGTCGATCTGGATGGTGTTGCGCGCCATCGGTACGCCTCTCGTCCGCCGGAGTGTCGCCCGACGAACCGGGCTTCACGGGCCGCCGGGCGGTCGAAAGGTGGTGGTCCGCTCGAGCCGACGACACCGATCGCCGTCCTGTGACCGGGTGCGCGTGCCATCCAGCACCGCGGCGAGCAGAGTATAGAAATACTAGCCATTACGAGGTCGGCGAGGTCGGGTGGTGCCGGTGCGGGTCCCGGTGCCCGCCCGCCCGTTCGGCCAACCCCACCACCCACCGAGCTCCGCCACGCTCCCGGTCAGGCGCATGCGGCCGTCCGCCCCCGCCCATCCGCCCCCGCCGCCCGGATCGACGACGACCGTAGGAGTGCCGCCGATGAGCGAACCGAACCGCGAACTGCGCACCGGGACCCGCGTGAGCTGGAACACCCCACAAGGCGAGACGACCGGACACATCGTCGAGGTGGCGACGAGCCGGACCAGCATCTCCGGACAGACCTTGGATGCCTCCGAGGACGATCCCCGCTACATCGTCGAGAGCGACAAGACCGGCGCCCGGGCCGGGCACACCGCCGAGGCGCTGACCCCGATCGACTGACCCTCAGTTGCGGTCGGGACGCGTCCGGAGGATCCAGCTCGCGAAGCCGGGCACGCTGAACGCCAGGCGGCCACGCGACGGCGACCAGCACAGTCCGAGGTCGAGCAGGGAACGTCGCGCCGGCGAGGCGGCCTGATGGGTG